>NZ_NVPR01000076.1 GCF_002551815.1 Bacillus sp. AFS098217 | reverse complement strand
TCTGCTGTTACTTCGCATGTGGCAGAAAAAGGCCCTGACCGCTTCTATGCATGAATAGATGCTCTCTCCCACCTAAAAAGAGGGGTTTTATATCGATTTTTTAATTGATATATATATGAACTTCTTTGGCGTAAAAGGGGGAAAATTGGTATACTATAACCAAATTACGGAGGTGTTTTCGCAATGAATCATTATAAAGACGATAGTTATGCCTTACATACAGATTTATATCAAATCAACATGGCTTATACATATTGGAAAGATGGTATTCACGATCGCCGTTCTGTTTTTGATTTATATTTTCGGAAGCTTCCATTTGAAAATGGCTATGCCATTTTTGCTGGTCTTGAAAAAATTATAGAGTACATAGAAAATTTTCGTTTTACTGAAAGTGATATCGCTTATTTAACAGAATTACAATTTGAAGAGGACTTCCTTCACTATTTACAAAACATGAAATTCACAGGAACCATTCGCAGTATGCAAGAAGGAGAAGTTGTTTTTAATAATGAACCATTATTACGTGTCGATGCCCCACTTGGTGAAGCACAAATTATCGAAACAGCTCTATTAAATATTGTGAATTACCAAACATTAATCGCTACAAAAGCGGCACGTATGAAGCATGCAGCAAACAACGATGAGCTCTTAGAATTCGGCACACGCCGTGCTCATGAATTTGACGCTGCCCTTTGGGGAACACGCGCAGCCTTTATTGGTGGATTTTCTTCTACAAGTAACGTCCGAGCTGGAAAACGATTTGGTATTCCAGTAGCTGGTACCCATGCCCATTCCTTTGTTCAAGCGTATCGCGATGAATATGTTGCATTTAAAAAATACGCTGAAACACATAGAAAATGTGTCTTTCTAGTTGATACATACGACACATTAAAATCTGGTGTACCAAATGCCATTCGAGTCGCAAAAGAATTCGGAGATCGCATTGATTTTTATGGTATTCGTCTTGATAGCGGGGATATGGCCTATTTATCAAAAGAAGCAAGAAAGTTACTTGATGCGGCTGGATTTACAAACACAAAAATTATCGCTTCTAGCGATTTAGATGAATATACAATTATGCACTTAAAATCTCAAGGAGCTAAAATCGATGTATGGGGTGTTGGCACAAAACTCATCACTTCCTTTGAGCAACCTGCATTAGGGGCTGTTTATAAATTAGTGGCAATTGAAGATACAAATGGCACATTAAATGATACGATTAAAATCTCTTCTAATCCTGAAAAAATCACAACACCAGGACTAAAGCGAATTTATCGAATCATTAATCGCGTTAATAGTCATGCAGAAGGCGATTATATTGCTTTAGAATCTGAAGAACCTGAGCAGGAAGACCGTTTAAAAATGTTCCATCCTGTTCATACGTATATTAGTAAATTCGTGACAAATTTTGAAGCACGCGAACTTCATCATGATATTTTCACAAACGGTAAAAGAACATATGAATTGCCTAGCATATTAGACATTCAAAAATACACAGAAAGCACCCTATCACTATTTTGGGAAGAATATATGAGAACGTTAAACCCTGAAGAATATCCTGTAGATTTAAGTCAAAAATGCTGGGATCATAAAATGAGTTATATCCAAACTGTTCGGGATCAAGTAACAAAAAATATCCAAAAATAAAAAGAGAAGCATTCGCTTCTCTTTTTATTTTATAAGTTTTTCACTCTCAATACACGCATCGCATTTAGCACTGCAATTAATGTAACGCCAACATCTGAGAAAACAGCTTCCCACATTGTTGCAATCCCAAATGCACCGAGTAATAGAACAATGCCTTTTATACCAAGTGCAAAGATAATATTTTGCCATACAATATTACGTGTACGTTTCGCAATTTTAACAGCCGTTGCAATTTTTGAAGGTTCATCTGTCATGATAACAATATCTGCCGCTTCAATGGCTGCATCAGATCCTAAGCCACCCATTGCGATCCCAACATCTGCTCTTGCTAATACTGGTGTATCATTAATACCATCACCAACGAATGCAACTTTTTCTTTCGCCTGTTTCATCGCATCAATTTTTTCAATTTCTTCTACTTTTTGCTGCGGCAATAATTCAGCATGAACTTCATCTAAACCAAGTTCCTTACCAACAGCTTCCCCAACTAATTTCGCATCACCTGTTAACATTACTGTTTTCTTGATGCCAAGTTCTTTTAACTTTTGAATCGCTTGTTTTGAATCTTCTTTTACCTCATCTGAAATAACAATATAACCAGCATATTCACCATCTACAGCAACGTGAACAAGTGTACCTACTGTTTGAGGTTGCTCGAATGGAATGCTTTCTTTCTTCATTAACTTTGCATTCCCTGCAAAGATTTCTTTCCCTTGTACTTTCACAACTGTACCATGGCCAGAAATTTCGCTATAATCTTCAATCATATTTTCATCAATCGATTTTCCATAGCTACTCCGAATAGATTGTGCAATTGGATGGTTTGAATATACTTCTGCAAAAGCTGCATATTCAAGGAGCTCTTCTTTTGTCGTTGTTCCGCTTGGCTCCATCTTCGTTACCTTGAATACACCTTTTGTTAATGTTCCTGTTTTATCAAAGACGATATGTTTCACATCATTCAATGCTTCTAAATAGTTACTTCCTTTGATTAAAATACCGCTTTTAGATGCTCCGCCAATGCCACCAAAGAATCCAAGTGGAATAGATACTACCAATGCACATGGACAAGAAATAACTAAAAATACTAATGCACGATAAATCCAATCTGAGAATGTAGCACCTTCTAAAATAAGTGGTGGAATAAACGCTAATGCCGCTGCCGTAATAACTACGACCGGAGTATAGTAACGCGCAAATTTCGTAATAAAGTTTTCTGTTGGCGCTTTTCGGCTACTTGCATTTTGCACTAAATCTAAAATCTTAGATACAGTTGATTCATCAAATTCTTTTGTTACTTCAATTGTTAATACACCATTTTGATTCACAAAACCACTTAATACATCATTACCAATTTCTACTTCACGCGGTACAGACTCACCTGTTAATGCTGAAGTATCTACCATCGATGTTCCCTCAACTACTTTCCCATCTAACGGTACTTTCTCACCTGGTTTAACAATAATATAATCTCCAATTTGCACATCTTCTGGCGATACTTGTTTTGTTTCATTTCCAATTTTCACATTCGCATAATCAGGACGAATATCCATTAAAGAAGTAATTGATTTTCTCGAACGGTTTACAGCGATATTTTGAAATAGTTCACCCACTTGGTAAAATAACATAACCGCAACTGCCTCTGGATATTCTTTAATGGCGAATGCCCCTAGCGTTGCAACCGCCATTAAAAAGTTTTCATCAAACACTTGACCGCGTGTTATATTTCTTACAGCACGCCAAACGATATCGCCACCAATAAGTAAATATGCAATAACAAAGAGCGAGATAGTCATCATCTGAGGTAGTTCAGCTAATGCAGCAGTGCCTGTTAAAACACCGCCAATCGCTAAGCGCCATAGCATTTTCTTCACAGTTCCTTCGCCATGATCGTGACTATGCTCATGACTCCCTTTCTCTTCACGTACAACTTTTACATGCGGCTCTAACTTATGAACAATATTTTTTATATCTTGTACCGTCGTTTCAAGCTCTTTTTTATTCGTAACTTCTATTTTTAATTTTTTCGATACAAAATCAACAGAGGCTGCTGAAACCGCAGGCATTTCTTTCACCTTTGTTTCAATCTTCATCGCACAATTTGCACAATCTAATCCCTCTAATACAAATACTTCTTTGGCAACTTTTGTTTTTTGTTCATCCTGTATTTTAATATGCGGTTCTAATTTCGTAACAAGCTGTTTTGCTTCCGCAACAACATTATTTTCTTTATTTTGTTCTGTTTCTAAAACCATTGTCTTTGTTGCAAAGTTCACAGAACAAGAAGAAACACCATCTAATCCTCCGACTCCTTTTTCAATTTTCATCGCGCAGTTCGCACAATCTAACCCTTCTAACACAAGTTTTCGTTTCACTAATGCCTCTTCCATCTTTCTCCCCCCTTGTGCTTTCCTTTTCTATTCTTCTTCATTTACATGTTCGAATGCTTGCTCAAAGATATAAATTACGTGATGATCAGCTAATGAATAATAG
The DNA here is from genome assembly GCF_002551815.1 of Bacillus sp. AFS098217. Taxonomy (GTDB): domain Bacteria; phylum Bacillota; class Bacilli; order Bacillales; family Bacillaceae_G; genus Bacillus_A. The sequence continues at coordinate 2,902 of NZ_NVPR01000076.1, read as the reverse complement.
ACAACCTTTCCCTCTTTACGGTTTTTCACAAGTTTTGCTTGCTTTAATACACGCAATTGATGAGAAATAGATGATTGTGTCATGCCAAGTAAATAAGCTAAGTCGCATACGCACATTTCCGCTTCAAATAATGCATGTAAAATACGTGTACGCGTCCGGTCCCCTAATACTTTAAATAATTCTGCCACTTTTCCTAAACTTTCGTCAGCTGGAATTGTTCTTTTTACTTGATCAACAACTTCCCCATGGATAATTGTTTGAGAACATGCTTCTTGACATGTTTCTACTTTATTTTCAGCCATTATAGCTCACCTCTTTATTTGAACATATGAACAACTATTCATATATCTTATACTTTTATTATATGAGTGATCGTTCATATATGTCAATAAAATCCGCACTAAATTTTTTGAACATTTTGTTCATATTTAAACTAAAACATATATAGCATATTCTCCGCATACTTTATATTCTTCATGCAAAAAGAGGATGCAGCTAAAGCTTTAATCCTTTAGCACATCCTCTTTATCCAACTCTATTCATCTTTCACTGCATCAACAATTAAAGAAGCAAATCCTAACTTTCCGTCCTGATTTCTATGATCAAAACGTTTAGAACGATAAATAAATCCTTCTTTCTTATCCCAATCATTATAATGAAACTCTCCACTTTCATCGCAATATTCCAAAAGCCTCACCTGAAATCCCGCACTCTCAAACATGGATGTCATCGTTTTATAATTGTGAACAATTTTATGACTCGCCGCTGGATGATCTAACGGTCCGGGTCCCCCAACTTGTACACCCTCTTGGTATTCTTCATCTGGGAAAAAGCTATCCGGAACCGCACACCGAATATAACCACCATGCTTTAAAAATTCATAACATACTTTCGCTGCTTCTATACCTTCTTCATACGATAAATGTTCCCATACATGCTCTGCTAAAATTGCCGTTAAAGAGTTAGGATTAAACCTTTTGATCCAATCTTCTCTTTTTAATAAATTCAATTCTTCTTCATTCGTATGTAACCAACCTGGATTATTATTAAATTCTCCTGCACCAACAACGATTTTGAATTCATCTTTTACAACCATTGTTTCACCCCTTTATATATTTCAACATACAAATTTCTACAAAATGCTACTTTTTCCTCCTCTGTACAAAAGAAAAAGCCTTGCGCGCTCCCTAGGCGCACAAGGCTTACAATTCATTATATCCCCTTAATTAGCTTTTTCTAAGCTATCTTGCGAACTTGCATCTTCTTTTAAATGACTATGTTTTTTCGAGTAAACAAAGTACACAACTACTCCGATTGCTAACCAAGCACCAAAGTATATCCATGTTGTTAATGGTAAATTTAGCATTAAGAATAAGCAACATGCGACTGAAATAATCGGTAAGATTGGCACAAGCGGTACCATAAATCCGCGCTTTAAATTCGGATGCGTTTTACGCAGAATGATAACCGAGACACCAACCATCGCAAATGTTAACAATGCTCCAATATTCGCTAAATTCGACAATTCTTTTAAATCGATAAATCCGGCAATTAAAGCACTGCCAATTCCTGTTAACCAAGTTGAAAATATTGGTGCTTCTGTCTTCTCATTAATTTTCGCAAAAGATTTTGGCAATAAACCGTCACGGCTCATTGCAAAGAATACACGTGTTGTTGCATAAATGTAAGCAAAAATTACAGCCATAATACCAATTACAGCTCCAATTGCGATTACACCAGCTACTTTATCCTGTCCTACCACTTCTAGTACATAAGCCATCGCTTCTGGTACATCTAATTCTTTATAAGAAACCATACCAGTCATAACGAGACAAACTGCAACGTAAATGATTGTACAAATAACTAACGAAGCAATAATACCAATTGGAAGGTCACGTTGTGGATTTTTTACTTCTTCTGCTGAAGTTGCTAATGCATCAAAACCTAAGAAAGCAAAGAATACTGCTGCCGCTCCGGCAAAGACTCCATTTATGCCGTACGGTGTAAATGGTACCCAGTTCTCCGGTTTTACGTAGAATACACCAACTGCAATAAATAAGACAACAATACCAATTTTAATTAATACCATTGCGTTATTTACACGTTTACTTTCTTTCATACCACGCGATAATAACCAAGTTAATATTAATGTAATAACCACTGCTGGCAAGTTCACAATGCCACCTTGTGATGGAATCGTTAACAGCGCTTTTGGAATTTCTAATCCAAATCCACTTATCAGGTTATGGAAGTAACCTGTCCATCCACCAGCTACCGCTGCCGTTGTTAAAACATATACTGATAGTAACGTCCATCCCATTAAATGGGCTACAAACTCACCGATTGTTGCATAAGAATATGTGTACACACTACCTGAGACGGGCAGTGTAGATGCTACCTCTGCGTAACATAATGCTGCAAATCCACAAACAATTGCCGCAATCATAAATGAAAAAATAACTGCTGGACCAGCATCTCTTGCTGCTACTAATCCAGTTAATACCAGAACCCCTGTACCGATTATCGCACCAATCCCTAGCATTGTTAGGTCAAATGCCCCTAGTGTTTTCGTCAAAGTCTTACTTTGACTTTGACCTAACAGTTGCGTAACGGATTTCTTTCTAAATAGGTTGGCCACGATGTATGCCCCCTTTTACTAAGAAGAGCTAAGAGGTCTTCTCTCTTAGCTCTATCATGTTGTATAAAATATTGTTCGATTTTTATTGTGTATTATGCCTCAATTAGCAAGATACAGTTTCTTCTAATAATTCTTTTGCACCTTTGTACTCTACACCATGAGCTTCTGCAACTGCTTCGAATGTTACATAGCCGTCTAATGTATTAAGACCTTTTAATAATGCAGAGTTGCTTAGGCAAGCTTCTTTGTAGCCTTTGTTTGCAA
>NZ_NVPR01000075.1 GCF_002551815.1 Bacillus sp. AFS098217 | reverse complement strand
CGGACAAAGCTTCGTAAAATTAAACAAAGTTGCGTAAAAGGAAGGATTACGTTCCCAAAAAACGCCCGCTTTTCGAAGCACAACCAGATCATCTCCTTGTCCCGTAAAAAGGATACATTGATTTGGCTGAATGAATATCTGTTTGAACACCAGTACTTAGATGTTCAAATCAAAAGGGTTCAGGTAAAAATCGGCCGTTTGACTCATCGGCAATACCGTTTAAAGCAGAAGCTTGAATCGTATCAAACGCATATTCCGAGTGCGGTGTTTGGAAGTAAAAAATTGTTTCGGTCTCAATTTACAATCGATGAGTTCGTGCAGAACCATGACAAATGGAAAACTTTATTTTCTCGTGCACGAAATAAACAACTTACACTATCTGGTCGTAAAGATGCCAAACATGGAAATTTTGTATTTCAATATGTGATGGAGAAACAGGAATTATGGATGACGACAAGTACAGGAAAACTAGTTATGCTTCCAGCTGTCACATTCCCGTATGGACAAGAAATCATTAAGGAAGTGATCACAAACCAAGTACAGTGTAAGAATAAGAAAAAGCATGGAAAACCGATTGCGTGGTCTGTTGAAGACCATGGTGAGTATTACATTGTAAAGTGTTTAGTCGATGTACCGGAAAACCCTCACACGAATTACAGTAAAGCGGATGGTGTCATTGGTGTAGATTGTAACCTAGACCACTTTGCATGGACGCATGTAACGGAGGATGGAAATTATAAAGGGAGTGGTTCTTTCCATTTTTCAGTTATTGGAAAAACAACTGGACAAATCACAAAGATAATCGAAGCAGAAGTTATTGGCTTAGTTGACTTAGCAGTACGGTATAATAAACCGATTATCATAGAAAAGTTAGATACCACAAGATCTAAGACAGGAGATCGGTACGGAAATAAGCGAGCGAATCAGATGAAAAGCCTGTTTGCTTATGCGAAGATGACAAGCGCGATCCTGAATCGCGCGGATAAAATGGACGTGGCTGTCTTTCAAGTCAATCCAGCTTACACTTCTATCTCAGGAAAGATGAAATATATGCGAAAACTCGGGATATCTATTCATCAATCNNTCAGCCTTATATTCTAAAGAGAGAAGCGCACCACTGGAGTCATTGGCATCAATTAAACAATCGACTGGACATTCGTACCCATCATTTCTATCAGTTATATAATGTAAATCAGCCGAAAGAGGCATTACAAATCGCGCGGTTAGACTTACTTGAAGGTGAAAAGAAAAAACTAGCAAAAATGTTTGTATCATGAAAAAGCACCCATTGTCCCAGTCTCTTACGCTTGTTACCAGAGCAGATAACAGGTCTAGGAACTGGATGCATGACAAGGTGGTCTTCTCCTCGATATAGGAAGAAAGTGGCTATACCTTTTTTGTTTTCCTCGGAAGACAGAAAAAGGTCGTCTTGCCTAAGGACACTACTGAATTTCTAAATCGTTGTATCCTTTTTGTTGAACGGGAGGAAGTGTTTTTGCGAGAGCAGAAACAGTAGAATCCCCCACCTCAAGCTCATGTAGAGGTAGGTGGGGGTAGTTCAATGGTTTACTGGATCTAGAAAAAACAGGATGATGGTTATTCAAGCGATGGTTGCTTTCGTCACTGCTGAGATAATCGGAAAAATAGCAGGGGAATTTTATTCGAATTATCAACCATTTGCAGTACTGCCTGATGTTAATAAACTTGTCAATCATGCTGTAGATAATTCATTTCCCAGTGACCATACGATTCTGTTTTTTTCAATTTGTTTCTCATTTTGGCTTGTCCGCAAAAAGACTGGGTGGCTGTGGCTGGTGCTTGCATTCTGTGTAGCTATCTCTCGTATTTGGGTAGGGGTTCATTATCCTTTCGATGTTGCAATAGGGGCTTTAATAGGAAGTATTTCAGCGTTATTTTCATATTGGCTAACAACGAAATTTTCTTTTATTAAACAATTACTTACTTTATATGAAAGAGTAGAGCAACATGTTTTACCATCAAAAAACAAATCGAAAGGATTTTGAGTATACATAGTTGCAAAAAAAGAATTACATATTATAGAAATCGAAATAAAAAAACTACCTTTAACTGCAATGATTTTTACAGGGATTTTATCAATTAGCGTTACTAATCAATCTATTGAAAAACAGGAAGCTAAAGCTATTCAACTTTTTTCAGCTCATGGAGAAACTATTTAATTGAAAAAGAAAGAGAGTCCCTTTTTGGAAAAAGGGACTCTCTTTTTCTGTTTTTTTACAAATATCACACAAATACCACATATTTCCTGGTTATCTTTATATAAGGAAAGTTCTAGCAGGCAATCTTTCTTGAGGTGAAGACTACATATAAAGGAGGTTTCAAATAGGATCCATTTTTATAGGCTTCATTGTGTCATATATAGGAGGAAAAGGCGTAGGAGTCTTAGTAGGAACTCTTGTTGCGGTACTATTTATAAAGGGATTACCAGCTTGGGTAAATTATTGCAGCGGGTATGATAGCAATTATTTCAAAGAGATGAAAGGGAGTTTTTAATGAAAAGAAAATGGATATATATTATTTCAGTAGGAATTATTTTTATGACGCTTATGTCTGGTTGTTCTAGCATAAAAGAAACCTCTCAAAAGACTCCGACTTCTAAAGTAGTAAAACAAGAATTAGAAATTCAACAAGGAGAAGAAAAATTGTTTTTGCTCCATAAAAGTTTAGAACATAAAAAACAGTATACATCTGATGAAATTGTTTTATTTTTAGAACCGTTTAGTGTGCCTACAGCGGAAGCATTTGATGTGCCAAAATATTCGTGGATGGATGAGTATGCTAAAAAAGGATATGATACTTGGGCCATGGATTTCCGAGGATTTGGTCATTCTTCTCGCCCTAAAGAAATGTCAGAACCTCCTTCCCAAAACCGTCCGGTTATTCATTTGAATGATGCAACTAAGGATCTAGAAACAGTTGTAAATTGGATCAAAAAGAAGAGGGATGTAAAAAAAATTCATATTGTTGGATGGTCATATGGAGGCGTTGTCGCTGGAAATTATGCGATATCCCATCCTCAAGATATTAATAAACTTGTTTTATACGGATATATGCATGGGTTCATACTTCCTATGATGACAAAACCTCTTGAAAATCCATCACAACCTAATCAATTTAATCCTGAAGCATCAGCCTATCAAATGGTGGACTTTGATAAAGGAATGCACCATTGGCATATGATGATGGGACAGAAAAAAATCGTTACAAATGAAGCAATGGATGCCGTAAAACAAGTGTTTATCAGTTCGGATCCTATGAGTAAGAAGAATAATCAAACTATTCGCCGCCCAATTGGTCCACTAGAGGATTTATTTTACATTTGGAAAAATCAACCTCTATATGATGTATCTAAAATTACCGTTCCAGTACTTGTCATTTATGGAGAAGATGACATATTTGCAGATCGAAATGTGATGTCGAAATTAACAGGTACAGAGCAAAAAAAAGAAGTGGTAATTCCTGATGCAACACATTGGGCTGTTTATGAAAAGAATCGTAATACGCTATTCTCACAAACACTACAGTTTATGCAAGGAAAGGGAGAAACAGCAGAATGAAAAAGAGCATAACAATCTTAGGTGCTACCTTACGTGATTGAAGAAATTGTAAAAAAATATTTACTGTGAAGCAATATGTGAAAAGAGTTTGTTTTATTATCGCAGCCACTGATAAAATTTCCATATAAAAAACATGAAAATCATATATCCAAACAAAGAATATGTATGATACCAGTTTTCACTATGAGTGAACAATCCTAAACTTTCGGTGATTTGTTCGGTTATGCTCGCGCAAATTCCAATTAAAATAATAAATAGAATTCTTGAAAATGTAGACAACATCTTTGCAATATGTAAAAAGAGAGCAGTAAAGCTCGGTAATATTAATAATGTAAAAGCAATGTTGATTGTAAATATAGTAGGGAATGGCCTTACTGGGAAGGCATACATTTGTTTACTGACAAATAGGAAGTCTAAATATGTTCCGATGAAACAGGAGAGAATGATCGTGACGACAAACGCTAGATGATTACTCTTCTGTTTCTTTTTCTCTGAGAAGGATATTTTTCTTTGCGAGAATGGCAAGTTCAATTTTTTCAAGCGTTTTGCAATAGTCATTCTCAATCTTTCCATTACTATTTTCTCCTTTATCAATTAAATAGTCCACGATGTGCCAATCTTCAAACCAGTCTTCTTTTTCCGCTTCTGTATGTTTAAAGTCTTTCCAAGCGTAAAGTAATGCTGGACTGTATAAACGATCTGCATCTTTTCGTAATTGACATTTTTTTATTCTACGTCGATAAAACTCACGGGAAAAGGATTCGTTTACACTAGAAAATAAATGAGGCCAGTAATCTTTTCGCGATCCAGTATGTGGATGATCATGAGCCCAATGTATCACTTTAGGTAAAATATGTTCGTTACGAAATAACAATGAGTATAACCGTTTGCCGAGCAGAATCCGCTCATGCACGGAAGTGAAATGTTTCATTGTATCACCAAATAGTAATATTTTTTGCTTAGTCTCATCTTCATAGAATGGAAAAAGGATGTGATTAAAAAGGAAGAAGTCAAAGAGTTTAAATCCAACGCTATTTAGTACCGTCTTTTTAAAATGAGCATTTTGTATTACCCTTTTTTCTAAATAACTTTGTTCATTAATAATTGTCGCGATGGCTAATGTATAGCAATTGCCTGTTCGCCAAAAAAAGTTCCACATTGTTTCCATAAATGTTGATACATTGAGATATGATAGAAGGTGGAATAGTCCTTTAGATTTTTGGATACTTTGTTCATATAATAAAAATTGCGGATACACATCTTGGAAGATTAACCAATTTCCGCGTTCTAAAAAAGAGAAAAAGGCAAGCTGATCTTTTTCTGATAACAGCCTTGTATATAAATCGCCTTTTAAATCTGTCATATTCCACCCACCATTACGTGATACCATATGTCCAAGCAGGGCCCAATGTATCTCAGGGTGCCGGAGGTAAAACTGATAATAAGCACGTGTCCTCGTTACATTATTTTTGTTAAGCAGTTTTGTTTGTTCTTTAATTTTATAAATGAGCATTTTCTCTTCTGTAGTTAATGTATACGTTTTAAGGGAAGGGGAATTGCTTTTACTTTTTTTCTTTAGTTCATTTTTTACCTCTAAAAGAGAAAACGGGATTGCTTTGGAAGGCTCGTTCCATTTTCTTTTTCGATTGTTTTGGTACATTCCATTTCCTCCCGTTAAGATGAATTTTAAAGTTTAGTAGAACGGTTATCACCATTTTATTACGCACATTATAAATACATGTGAACTGTTTTTAGGCGATGTAGAAAGTGTAATGCTTTTTACTCCAAGCACGATTACCCTTTTGTGCTACTTCATTTTCATACGAATGAGGGATTTAATAAATGCGGGACTCATTTATATTAATAGATAAGAGCATAATGATATTTTATAGGGAGGGGAATGTATGAAGAATTGGGTTCAGTTTAGAATTGCACGCCCGACAGATAAATTTGAAGAAGTTATCACATTTTATGAAGAAGGACTAGGTTTAAAACGTATAGGTGAGTTTCATAATCATGAAGGGTATGATGGAATTATGTTTGGATTACCTGATGCAGAATATCATTTAGAGTTTACAAGGCATATGAATGGTAGTCCATGCCCAGCTCCAACAAAGGATAATTTACTTGTATTTTATATGCCTAATAAAGCTGAAATTGAAAAAGTAAATAGTAGGTTACATGCAATGGGCTATGATGAAGTTGAGCCAGAAAATCCGTACTGGAAAGAAAAAGGTATTACAATAGAAGATCCGGATGGATGGAGAATCGTACTCATGCATATAGAGAAATAAAAACAGCGTAGGTATAAAAATCTGAGGTCGTTTTTGTCAGCTTTCGCTTCCATATCTAATTTTTAATTATGAATCGAAACCGTTCTCATTGTCAGACCTATTTTTAGTGAATCGTGTGAAAATGATGCTATTACAGTCAAAAAAGTTAAAATGTTTCGGTTTAAGGATTATAATAAAGAGAGATTTATGAAAAGGGAGTGAACGAATTTGAAACAAGAAATTATAGAAAGATTTACGAGATATGTGAAGGTAGATACACAATCGAATGAAGAAAGCCAGACAGTACCATCAACACCTGGACAAATTGAGTTCGGGAAATTACTAGTTGAAGAATTAAAACAAATTGGTTTGACAGAAGTAACGATGGATGACAATGGCTATGTAATGGCAACACTTCCTGCGAATACGGGTAAAGATGTTCCTGTAATTGGCTTTTTAGCTCACTTAGATACAGCGACTGATTTTACAGGAAAGAATGTGAAACCGCAAATTCACGAAAATTTTGATGGTAAGGCCATTACGTTGAACCAAGAATTAAATGTAATTTTAACGCCGGAGTTATTCCCAGAACTACCATCATATAAGGATCATACTTTAATTACGACTGATGGAACAACACTTCTTGGTGCAGATGATAAAGCTGGTATTACAGAAATTATGACTGCCATGAATTACTTATTACATAACCCACAAATTAAACATGGGAAGATTAGAGTAGCATTTACGCCTGATGAGGAAATCGGTCGTGGCCCATCTCATTTTGATGTGAAAGCTTTTGGAGCGTCTTTTGCTTATACAATGGACGGAGGTCCACTCGGGGGGCTAGAGTATGAAAGCTTCAACGCAGCAAGCGCAAAGTTAATTTTTAAAGGAAATAATACGCATCCTGGCACAGCAAAAAATAAAATGCTCAATGCAAGTAAGTTAGCAATGGAATTTCATGGACAGTTACCAGCAGAAGAGGCACCAGAATATACAGAGGGACATGAAGGCTTTTATCACCTTATTTCTGTAAATGGTGATGTTGAGCAAAGTAAATCTCATTACATTATTCGAGATTTTGACCGTGATAACTTCGAGGCTCGTAAAGATAAAATCACGAATATTACAAAACAGATGCAAGAAAAATATGGTGAAGAAAATATTATTCTTGAGATAAAAGATCAATATTACAATATGCTTGAGAAAATTGAACCAGTTAGAGAAATTGTTGATATTGCTTATGAGGCAATGAAAAACTTAGATATCGAGCCAAATATCCAACCAATCCGCGGGGGAACAGATGGATCTCAATTATCATATATGGGCTTGCCAACACCAAATATTTTTACTGGCGGGGAAAACTACCACGGTAAATTTGAGTATGTTTCTGTAGATAATATGGAAAAGGCTGTTCAAGTGATTATAGAAATAGTACGCCTATTTGAAGAACAGGCATAAAAAAGAAATCCAGATAGTAATAAATTGCTATCTGGATTTTTTTACTTGTTGTTGAATTGTAAAGGTTTATGAAAGTGAACTTGTGTGGGAATTGCTTTCAAGGTTTAGTATAAGTTAAGAAGATCATGGTACTTTGTAGTGGATTTTGATATAGAGTATATCCATATGTATATTTTATGTTATAAATGTTATACTCCGATTAGATGTTATTACATATAGATAGAATTTGAATAGATTTGTTATAAATATCTATTTGTTAATACGGTAGAAATTTTAAGAAGGTGATAAAATGAATCATAAAGAAAATGAAAAGGCTACTACTCATCGATCGGATAAAGAAAAAGAACAAATCATGAATAGATTAAAGAGAATTGAAGGGCAAGTGCGTGGTATCCAGAACATGGTCGAAAATGATCGCTATTGTGTTGATATTTTAGTGCAAATTTCAGCTATTAATGCAGCGATGAAGAAGGTTGGAATGGGGATACTTAAAAATCATACGAATCATTGTGTTTCTAGTGCTATTAAAGATGGTAATGGAGACGAAGCAATTGAAGAATTAATGACGGTGTTTGAACGATTTTCAAAAGCGTAATGGAACAAGCTAGTATCTCATCTAGCTTGTTTTTTTATTTAATTCTAGTAAACGTACCGGGGAATGTTATTTATAATAGGATTCATTTCATCAATTAGAGAGTACAAGAGAGTAGTATAATTTTTACATGAATTTAGAAAGCATTAGGATAGAAGTGATTTTTTAGAAAGAGTCTCAAAATAAAAAAAACAGCTTTCTCGTTTATGAGAAAGCTGTTTTTTATTATTTTACTGCTTCTTTTAATTCTTTACCAGCTTTAAAAGCAGGTACTTTTGAAGCTGCGATTTGCATTTCTTCACCTGTTTGTGGGTTACGGCCTGTACGAGCAGCTCTTTCACGAACTTCAAATGTACCGAATCCGATAAGTTGTACTTTTTCACCAGCAGCTAAAGTGTTTGTGATTGATTCTACTACAGATTGTACAACTACAGTAGCTTCTTTTTGAGAAATTTCAGCTGTTTGTGCTACATTTTTAATTAATTCAGTTTTATTCATTTCTTCACCTCATATGTAATACTATTTAAGTTGTTATTATAACGTATAAAAGTGTAGAGAACAAGTGTACGCAGGTAGATTCATAAAAAATTTGAAAAATGTATCGTACACGAGTTTCGTTTTATAGAAGAAAACAACTCAAGTTTATCCATTGATAGCGAGAATTATACCATCATTGGATGAAAATGATAATCAGTTTAGAGGAAATAAAGTTTTATTTACTTTAAACTAGCTATTGTGAAATAAAAAAGAAAGGTACGTTAAATTCAAAATAGAAGCATACCTTTCTTTTTAGTCACTTGTTCATATATTGATTTTGTGTAAATCAGGTCTGATTGAGTCTGTACGACCTGTTCTTTTTATCTTAAGCAGATACAGATTTTTTCTTTAATTCAGCTGTTTCATTTTGAGGTGATAGTTGTTTTTTATAAGTTAAAAAGTAAGGTAAAGCAACAAACAGCATACCACCTACTAAATTCCCTAAGAAGACAACAATAAAATTAGGGAAGTATTCCATCCAAGTTAGATGACCAGCGAAGATAGCAGCTGGAATTACAAACATATTGGCAACAACGTGTTGAAATCCAATGGCAACAAAGGTCATGACAGGAAACCAAATGCCAATGATTTTTCCGCTAAACTCTTTACTTCCCATACTAAGCCAAACAGCTAAACAAACGAGCCAGTTACATCCAATAGCAGAGAAGAATGCTTGTACGGGTGTATCATGTAGTTTGGCTTGTGCGATAGACACGGTCTTTGCTAAAAATTGTCCTTCAGTTAATCCAACGACATGGCCAAAGAAATAAGCAACGAAAACCGCACCAATAAAATTACTAATTGTAATAATCAATAAGTTCTTTACTACTTTGGAGAAAGTAATCTTTTTTTGAAACCAAGCCATCGGTACGGTCATCATGTTACCAGTTAATAGTTCACCACCAGCAAGGATAACGAGTATAAGGCCAATAGGGAAAACAGCAGCGCCTAAAAAACTAGTAAGTGATCCAAAAGATTTTGGCATTGTTCCAATGACACGAATATCGAGTAAATATCCAAATGCTATGAAAGCGCCGCCAAAAAATCCGAGAATTAACATCGGTAGTAGTGGTAAAGATGCTTTCTTTTTACCTGAGTTGGCGGCCAACTCAGTAATTTCGTGTGGTGCATAGACAGACATAAAAAACCCCTCCATTTTATAATAATCTACATGGTTATTCATACACACTTATCTATTAATCATATGAATTTGTTCATATAGATTATACGTTATTATGTAGAATAAGCAGCCTTTTAAGAAAAATATCATAAAAATATGGTATAAAATTTGTATGATATTGTCAATCGTTAGAAGGTATGTAAGAAAAGAGATTGAGAATTCTTTTTAGGTGTATGCATATACGGGCTATCAAACGAGTTTTTAAAATAGTAGGTAAGTATTTATAAAGGCTTCTATCATATATGTAAGATTGCCTATTAAAAAGTGAATTTTATTTCTATCAATAAAATAGTAAAAGAGTCTATTACGGAAACCCACGCATTGCTATAAAAAATACATACATTATAGAGTAAAGAGTTTAAAAAACTCTAAAATTATTATAAAAAGGAGAATATTAAATATGAGTGAACAATGTCCGATTAATGTACCATGTCCAGTGAAGGGACAAACTCAAACGCCATTAACCAATGCAGCAGCACCAATTGTTACGCCAAACGCATTGATAAAAGTACCAGTTGTTTTAGCTGAGAGAACGCTTCAAATTGTTGTAGAATCGACTATTCCGTTAAATCCTCCAGCTTTCGAAATTAAACGTGTATTGAAAAATGTATTTTTAACACAATGTAAGTTAGTTCCTGCAGCTTTTACTTCAGTAGCAGGTACGAATTATCGCCGCGTTACAAGAGCAAAATTATTTGTATAAGGCTATATTCGTAAAAATATTGAATATGCATCTGATGAGTGTAATGGAACTCTAGTTGATCGTGTTGCTAATGTTAATTTTTCTGGGTTTGCCGATTTAACAGCAGGTGACTTTTTTACAGAGCTTCTAATCGCAGCTTCTTCAGAAGCTACTTCTCACTTTATTAATCCTAAGAATGGTGATTTTTCTCGATTAGATAAGTGATTTTTTTGGGAATTCGGTGTTTTATAACAAACAACCATTTTGTGAATTAATTAGTGCTAATTTCTTTGAACTTGATTTTTCACCATGCCCTACAAATTTAAATGAACCGTTTGATACACTACGTGAAAAAATTGTACTAGACCTTACTTTGCAAGTATTGCAAGTACAGCAAGTGCGAGCATAAAATAGAAAAAGACATCGTCTTTCATACAAAAGATGATGTCTTTTTTATTGTTATAAAACATATATAATGTTGAAAACGGTTGTGTATATGAAAAGAAATACATATGTTTTTTAATTCATCAGTTAGGGAGTGATTGATGATGAATAAGCCGTGGATTGATAATAAAATGGCGGAAAAATTTTTTTCTAAATATAAGGAGATTCAAGAATTGAAGAAAGAGGAGAATGAATTTCAGGAGTTGAAGAAAGAGGAGAATGAATTTCAGGAGTTGAAGAAAGAGGAAAATGAACTTCAGGAGTTGAAGAAAGAGGAGAATTCACATACTGAATTAAAAATAGGAAGTATAGTACATTCTATGGTAGTGAAAACTCCATTTTCTACTGTTGCTGAAGTGTCTAGTTTTTCAAACCCGCCTATAGTAAGTAATAAAGATGAAGAGGTATTTGTATTTCATAGCGAAACGAATAAAGTGTTTTATGAGTTAGATACAAAGTTGTTAGCTACAGTACATCATTATTATGAAGAGCCCTATTGTTGTTTAGTTTCTTCAAAGCTTTTTGAAAAGAGGGTACTTCTAGAGGGTCCTAGTCAGGAAGACGTTAGGTATATTGAAAATGATAGTATGGAACAGTCTTTGTGGGTTCCTATGCACAATTTGATATCAAAACAGAGAAAAGATAACAAATCCAGTGATTATATAACGACGAAATTACCAATAGAAATAGGAAAATACAAAACTGAGATTAGTTTGCAAGAAATAGTAATGTTTAAGGAAAAAGTCACAAGAATTAAAAGGGTTTCACAGGAGATTATTTTGACAGAAAGTAAAGTCTTACTATCAGAAGCTATAAATGCAAAACAGAATCCGGTAACGGTTGAAAAAGGGATTTTACTTGTGGAAGGTTATGTTTTACAGCGTATTGAGTATACCGTAGAGAAAAATACGCCTCAGAAAAAAATGTACCATTTAATGCAAAATATGGTACTGGAGTTAATCGTTCAAGTATTACAGGAGCAAGATGTACAAGTGGAAATCATATAATCACTATTTACACAGTGTATATAAAACATTTTTCTTGACTTTTTATACAAAGGCGAGGAAAATGGTAAAAAAGAAAGGGGGGATGATGATGGAAGAGTACGTATTAGATCTTTATAATTTTTTATATACGACAGATTGGCAAGATATTGTTTCGTTTCTCGGGATATTATTTTGTATGAAAGTTGTCATTGTATATATAGAAGAGCAAGGTATGTTCTATTCTTTCTCATCCCCATCTGATTTACAACGGGAGCCGTTACTAAGCTATGCCAATATAAATTACGAAGAACTTCCGTTTGTTACATTCTTTATGATTCGTTTTATAACAGCGATTGTAAAGAAAAAAGAAGGCGAGGAAGAAGATTGTTATCCAACTTGTTATATAGCACATGTATTATAAGCTAAATACAAGGAGGAGATTTATATGTGGATTCGATTTTTTATGATTGGTTTCTTTTCATTAACAGCAATTTCATTAATGGGATATCAAGTGTCTGAAATTTTTCAAGCATATAGCGATCTGTTTTTTAACAAAAACTAATCGCGTTGCTATTTCAATAATAAAGCGATAAAATCCTTCTTAAGAAGTATAGTTAAGGAGGATTTTTTCTTTGCTTGACCTTACTGTGTCAAACTATTGTCACATTTTCACTGTGAATAATATGTTAAAATAGTGAGGTTAATTATACATATGTGGAAGAAGAAGGAGTGAACAATTTGGTGGATCATTCAACAAATCAGAAAAGCTATGCTCCTATTGTGATAACGCTTTCTGTAATTGTCAATGCGATTATTTTATTTTTGTTTTTTGGACCTGTTGGTTACAAAGGAGAAGTACATTTTGACGTAACAATTTTGCCGTTGTTAAATGCAATTTTTAATAGCTTTACATTTGTATTTTTAGTGGCAGCTTTGTTCTCTATTATTAAAAAAAATGTGAAAATGCACCGCGGTTTTATTCTTGCAGCATTTACAACAACATTGTTATTTTGTGTTTCATATTTAACGTATCATTACCTAGCGCCAGCAACGCATTTCGGTGGAGAAGGAATTATTAAATATGTGTACTTCTTTATTTTAATTACGCATATTTTTCTTGCGGCAATCATTGTACCGCTTGCGCTGTTCTCACTTGTATTTGGATTTACAAATCAATTAACACGTCATCGTAAAATTGTGCGTTGGACGATGCCAATTTGGTTATACGTAAGTCTTTCTGGTGTTATTGTTTACTTAATGATCTCACCTTATTACCAATAAAAAATCTCAGCCTCTTTGGCTGAGATTTTTTATTGGAGCAAATATTTTGGAGAAATGAGAAAAGTATGGTATACAAAAATATAGTTGCTTTTAATAAAGAAGGGTGGTTGAGAGAATGCAAAATTTTGTATTTCGTAATCCGACAAAGCTTATTTTTGGAAAAGGACAATTAGAGCAGTTAAAAAATGAAATTCCACAGTTTGGTAAAAAGGTTCTTCTCGTATACGGAGGAGGAAGTATTAAACGAAATGGTATATATGAGAATGTAATTTCTATTCTAAAAGAAATGGATGCAGAAATGTTTGAATTAACAGGTGTGGAGCCGAATCCTCGTTTGTCGACTGTAAATAAAGGAATTAAAATGTGTAAAGAAAATAGAATTGAATTTATTTTAGCGGTTGGTGGGGGAAGTGTAATTGATTGTACAAAGGCAATTGCTGCGGGGAGTAAATATGACGGAGATGTATGGGATATTGTGACAAAGAAAGCGTTCGCTAGTGAAGCTTTACCGTTTGGTACAGTACTGACTCTTGCGGCGACAGGTTCTGAAATGAATGCGGGATCCGTGATTACGAATTGGGAGACAAATGAAAAGTATGGATGGGGAAGCCCTGTTACATTCCCGCAATTTTCTATTTTAGATCCAGTCCATACAACTTCTGTACCAAGGAATCAAACAATTTATGGCATGGTTGATATTATGTCGCATGTATTGGAACAATATTTTCATCAAGGTACAAATACAGAATTACAAGATCGTTATTGCGAGTCTATTTTAAAAACGGTCATTGAAACGGCTCCCAAGCTTCTAAATGATTTGGAAAATTATGAGTATCGAGAAACGATTTTATATTGTGGAACGATGGCGTTAAACGGTATTTTAGCAATGGGTGTACGAGGAGATTGGGCAACGCACAATATTGAGCATGCTGTTTCGGCCGTGCATGACATACCACATGGCGGAGGTTTAGCAATTTTATTCCCAAATTGGATGAAACATGTTCTAGATGAAAATGTTGAGCGTTTTAAACAGTTTGCGGTGCGTGTCTTTCATGTAGAAGAGGAAGGGAAAACAGATAAGGAAATTGCCTTAGAAGGGATTGAAGCTTTACGTCAATTTTGGACGTCTATTGAAGCGCCGACTCGATTAGCTGATTATGGAATTGGAGAAGCTGAAGTCGATTTAATGGCAGATAAAGCGATGGTTTATGGTGAATTCGGTCATTTCAAAAAGTTAAATAAAGAAGACGTGGTAGCAATTTATAGAGCGTCACTATAAAGGATAAGATAATGTAAAACAGCCTTCTTGATATGCCTCAAGAAGGCTGTTTTGATTACTTTTAATCGATTTTGATCGTTTGTGATTAATTTTGAATGTTTTTGGTTGATTTTTGAATTCGTTTTCATTATACTGTAATCAAAGAAGAGGTGAATAATATGTTAACGCCTGAACGTCATCAGCTTATTTTAAAGCTTGTAAAGGAATGCAAAGTTGTGAAATTACAACAATTAGTTGAAAGAACGCAGAGTTCAGAATCAACAATTCGTCGTGATTTAGCACAACTAGAAAAGCAGCGTCTATTAAAAAGAGTGCATGGCGGAGCTGCGATATTAACCGGAAAAGGTCAAGAGCCGACAATGGTTGAAAAATCATCCAAAAACATTCAAATAAAGCAACAAATTGCAAGTTATGCTGCATCATTTGTTGAGCAAGGAGATTGTATTTATTTAGATGCGGGGAGTACAACGTTTGAAATGATTCCGTATTTAACAAATAAAGACGTTACAGTTGTTACAAATGGACTTATGCATATTGAAGCATTAGTTGAAAATAATATTCGGGCTTATTTGCTTGGTGGAATGATGAAGAGCCGAACGAAAGCTTTAATTGGTGCCATGGCACAGGAAAGTATACAGAAATATCGTTTTGATAAGTGTTTCTTAGGAGCAAATGGTGTACATGAACAACTTGGATATACAACGCCGGATCCGGAGGAAGCATTGCTGAAAAAAATGGCATTAACATTAGCAAATGAAGGTTACTTTTTAATAGATGAAAGTAAATTTTCAGAAGTTGCATTTGCGAAAATCGCGAATATCGAAGAGGCAAGGATTATTACAAATGTATTAGAAGAAGAGTTAGAAGAATATAAAAGAAAAACAAATGTAATTGAGGTTGATAAACAATGATTTATACAGTTACTTTAAATCCATCCATTGATTATGTTATCCGAGTGAATCCTTTCACGTTAGGGACAGTGAATCGGGCGGAGAAAGATATGAAATTCCCTGGAGGGAAAGGGATTAATGTTTCTCGCGTGCTTCATCGCCTTGGTGTTCAGAATACAGCTCTTGGTTTTACGGGAGGGTTTACAGGACAATTTATTAAGGAAGCTTTGCAAAGGGAAAGTGTTACAACTGATTTCGTTCAAGTAGATGGGGATTCACGAATTAACGTGAAAATAAAAGGACAGGAAGAAACAGAATTAAATGGACAAGGTCCGATTATTACGGATGAACAGTTTGACCAGCTAATGAAGAAAATTGAGAGTATGCAGGCCGGAGATTGTGTTGTATTAGCTGGTAGTATACCTTCTTCTGTTCCGAAAACATTCTATGAGACAATAGCTGCTTATGGAGTAGAGCATCGTATTCAAGTAGTTGTTGACGCGAGTGGTAGTGCCCTAGAACATGTAATTAAAAATAAACCGTTCTTAATAAAACCAAATCATCATGAACTTGGAGAACTATTCGGAGAAAAGCTTTCAACAGTGGAAGAAATTCTTCCATATGGCAAAAAATTAATTGAGCAAGGTGTACAGAATGTAATTGTTTCTATGGCAGGTGATGGTGCTTTATTATTCACAAGTGAGGGAGTATATGAAGCGACTGTTCCAAAGGGAAAAGTCATTAATTCTGTTGGAGCAGGAGATTCTCTTGTTGCAGGATTTGTAGGGATGTATGAAAAAACAAAAGATGTGATAGAAGCATTTTGTTACGGTGTTGCAACAGGGAGTGCAACAGCATTTTCTGCAGATTTGTGTACAAAAGATAAAGTGGAAGAATTATTATCCCAAGTAATCATTACAAAGCGGTAGGGGGAACAGCATATGAAAATTACAGAGATTTTAAAAAGGGATACAATCATCATGGATTTGACAGCTTCAGTTAAAGAAGCTGTCATCGATGAATTAGTGGAGAAATTAGAGAAGGCAGGAAGGTTAAATAGTAGATCAGAATTTAAAGATGCTATTTTACAGCGTGAAATGCAAAGTACAACTGGAATTGGGGAAGGGATTGCTATCCCACATGCCAAAACAAAAGCGGTCAAACAACCTGCTATTTGTTTTGGTCGAAGTGTAAGCGGTATCAATTATGAATCACTTGATGGACAACCTGCGCATTTATTCTTTATGATTGCTGCTAGTGAAGGGGCAAATCATATGCACTTAGAAACTTTATCCCGTTTATCTACGTTACTAATGGATGAGAAGTTTCGGAAACAACTTTTAGAAGCTACAAGTAAAGAAGCAATCCTTCGTTTGTTTGATGAAAAAGAGAATGAACAAGAAGTGCAAAATGAGACAGTAAAGCCTGAGGGAAATGAACCATACGTGTTAGCTGTCACAGCGTGTCCGACTGGTATCGCTCACACATATATGGCTGCAGATAGCTTAAAAGCAAAAGCAGCAGAATTAGGAGTTGCGATTAAGGTAGAAACAAATGGGTCAACTGGTGTGAAAAATGGATTAACAAAAGAGGATATTGAGCGTGCAACAGCAGTTATTGTTGCGGCGGATAAACAAGTAGAGATGAATCGTTTTGCTGGAAAGCATGTCATTCAAGTGCCAGTTGCAGATGGTATTCGAAAATCAGAACAGCTCATTCAGCGTGCTGTAAGTCAAGATGCTCCGGTTTTTAAAGGGATAAAAGAAAGTGGAAAGGCAGAGGTGACTGAAAAAGAAAAAGGATTTGGTATATACAAGCATTTAATGAATGGTGTAAGTAATATGTTACCGTTCGTAGTTGGAGGTGGGATTTTAATTGCGCTTGCGTTTTTCTTTGGTGGAATTAAAGCGGAAGGACCAATTGCGGAAGTTTTGATGAGCATTGGTGGAGGGAAAACAGGAGCGTTTGCATTCCTTGTTCCAATACTAGCAGGATTTATTGCTAGTTCTATCGCAGATCGCCCAGGATTTATGCCAGGTATTATCGGTGGTTTTTTAGCAGCGCAAGCAAATGCAGGCTTTTTAGGTGGATTAATTGCTGGTTTCTTAGCAGGATATGTTGTTCTTGGTTTAAAGAAACTATTTGCAAATTTACCAGTACAGTTAGAGGGAATTAAACCTGTTTTATTATATCCGGTATTTGGATTATTAATTACAGGTATACTCATGTTAAAAATTGTGAATCCACCTGTAGTTGCTTTAAACGAAGCATTAACGGGTTGGTTAAATGGTTTAGGCGGTACAAATGCGATATTGTTAGGACTTATTTTAGGTGGCATGATGGCTGTTGACATGGGTGGTCCGATTAATAAAGCAGCATTTACATTTGGTATTGCCGCAATTGAGGCTGGAAACTTTGGTGTGCATTCAGCTGTTATGGCGGGTGGAATGGTACCGCCGCTTGCGATTGCATTTGCAACTACATTCTTTAAAACGAAATTCACAGAAGCAGAGCGTAAGTCGGGTTTGACAAACTATATTATGGGAGCATCATTTATTACAGAAGGAGCAATACCATTTGCAGCAGCGGATCCAATCCGTGTGATTGTAAGTTGTGTTGTTGGATCGGGTCTTGCTGGTGCGTTATCGATGTTATTTGGAATTACATTACCAGCTCCTCATGGTGGGTTGTTTGTCATTATGTTAGTAAATAAACCGATGTTATATATTCTTTCTATATTAATAGGATCTATTGTATCGGCTCTTATGATAGGGATATGGAAAAAGAAAATTCAATAAGAAATCGAAAAGGACAGCTGTTTAGTAGGACAGCTGTCCTTTTCGGTTTCAAATGAATATATAATGTCTTAAATAAGACATGGTGCGGTTAAAAATCGTAATGTTCCCATGTGTATTGTAACAGAGAAGTAACACTATTATTTTTCATGTAAAATAATATTTATTCAATAAGGAGAAAGTTTCTAGTAAAACTCATACAAATACAGATAGAAATCTATTTTTTACATTCAATTTTATATTACAAACTATTAATAATTTATTACGAATGGTTTGTAATTGTGTGATTTTCTAAATTCCCAAAAAAACTGTTGCTATAATGAGGACACGAAAACAAAGCGAATGGAGGCTATTCATGAAAAAATTAATTGGTATAGCAACAGCAGCGGTTTTTGGTCTTGGGATTTTCACTACTTCTGCTAAAGCAGAAACTGTTGTAACAACGGATGTATTAAACGTACGCGAGAACCCAACTACTGAATCACAAGTTGTCGGTAAATTATTAAACGGTAATAAATTAGATGTTACAAATACAGAAAACGGATGGTCACAAATCAAATTAAATGGGAAAGACGCATTCGTAAGTTCAGATTTCACAAAAAGCATCTACTACGTAACAGCAAACGTATTAAACGTACGTGCTGAAGCAAACACGAACTCAGAAATTCTTGGTACGCTTAAGAAAGACGATATGATCGAAACAACGAACCAAGTACAAAATGGGTGGTTACAATTCGAATATAATGGAAAAACGGCTTATGTTCATGTTCCGTTCTTAACAGGTACAGCACCTGTTATTGAAAAACAAGAAACGCAGGCTCCCGCTCAAGCTGAAGCACCTGTTCAGGCAGCAGCACAAGAAAAACCTGCTACTCAAGTAAAAGCAGAGGCAACAAATGTGCCTTCTGGTGGCCGTGAGTTAACAGTTGTAGCTACAGCATATACAGCTCATCC
>NZ_NVPR01000169.1 GCF_002551815.1 Bacillus sp. AFS098217 | reverse complement strand
CTAGTTCCAGCGGCTAGAACGTTCGGTGGCTTCGCTTCCTCCTGCGAGGCAAAGGACGCCTCTACGTCAGAAGCTCCATCCCCCTCACACTCTAAGCGAGCCGCTTCCACTTTTTATAGTAACTCGAATACTCCAGCAGCTCCCATTCCGCCGCCGATACACATTGTTACAATACCGAACTGTTCATTACGTCGTTTCATCTCATGGATAAGAGATAATGTTAATTTTGCTCCTGTACAGCCAAGTGGATGTCCAAGTGCGATTGCACCGCCGTTTACATTTACTTTTTCTTCATCTAAGCCAAGCTCACGAATAACTTGAATTGATTGAGATGCAAATGCTTCATTTAGCTCAAATAAGCCGATATCAGATAGTTCTAATCCCGCTAATTTTAACGCTTTTGGAATCGCTGCAATTGGACCGATTCCCATTACTTCTGGCGGTACGCCAGCTACTGCAAATGAGCGGAATTTCGCAAGCGGCTTCATGCCATCGCTCACTGCTTTTTCACGATCCATTAGAAGAACGGATGCTGCCCCGTCACTCATTTGTGAAGAGTTACCAGCAGTTACAGAACCGCGAACATTAAATGCTGGGCGTAATTTTCCAAGGACATCTAATGTCGTATCCGCTCTTACTCCTTCATCTTGTGAGAAGACGATTGTTTCTTCTTGTAATTTGTTATTTGCGGAAACAGTACGAAGCGTTACATCAACAGGTACTGTTTCGTCTTCAAATTTCCCTTCTGCTAATGCTTTTGCTGCACGCTGATGACTTCTTACCGCAAATGCATCTTGCTCCTCACGGGAAATCCCATATTTCATAGCAACTTGCTCCGCTGTGTGTCCCATGCCCATATAATATTCTGGCGCCGCTTCTACAAGGCGGCTATTTGGACGAACAACATGTCCCATCATTGGAACTAAGCTCATAGATTCCGCTCCGCCAGATAATACCACTTCAGAGTGACCAAGCATAATGCGTTCTGCTCCATAAGCGATACTCTGTAATCCTGAAGAACAGTAACGGTTAATTGTAATAGCCGGAACATCATAAGAAAGTCCTGCTAATCCGCCGATATTACGTGCCATATTTAAACCTTGTTCTGCTTCTGGCATCGCACAACCGAAAATTAAATCATCAATTGGTCCTTCATAGTTATTTGCACGCTTTAACGTTTCTTTTACTACTAATGCCCCTAAGTCATCTGGACGAACTGTTTTTAATAAACCTCTCTTCGCTTTCCCAACCGGTGTTCTTGCTCCCGCAACAATGACAGCTTCTCTCATGAACGATATCTCCCCTCGTTATTAGTTACGTAATGGCTTTCCTTTTACAAGCATGTGCTGCATTCTTGCTTGTGACTTCATCTCACTTACTAAGCTAATAAATGCTTCACGTTCTACATCTAATAAATACTGCTCATCAACTTCTGTTCCGTACGGTACTTTTCCGCCAGCAATGACATATGCAAGTTTTTTCGCAATGTGTAAGTCATATTCAGAAATATAACCAGATAAATGCATTGCTTCTGCTCCAAGGACAAGCGTTGCATATCCTGTTTCACCGACAACTGGAATCTTTCTACGGATTGGCGCTTTATAGCCTGCTTCATATAAAGCAAGTGCTTTTTGTTTTGCATCATATAGTAAGTGATCACCATTCACACTAATACCATCTTTATCGCCTAAGAAGTTATGAGAAACTGCTTCTTGTGCAGATGTTGAAACTTTTGCCATCGCTACTGTCTCAAACACTTTATTCGCAACCTTTTGCAGATCAAACTCCACACCGTTTGCCATTTTGTTTAGGTGCTTAATATATAGTTCTTTGTTACCGCCACCGCCAGGGATTAAACCAACACCAACTTCTACTAATCCCATATACGTTTCGCTAGAAGCTTGAATGCTAGCTGCTGGTAAGCAAACCTCTGTACCGCCACCAAGCGTCATGCCATATGGCGCTGCTACAACTGGCTTAGAAGAGTACTTAATTTTCGTCATTGCATCTTGGAAGTTTTTCACAACCCACTCAATTTCAAAGTAGTTATCGTCTTGCGCTTCCATTAAGATCATCGCAAGGTTGGCCCCAACGCAGAAGTTCTTCGATTGGTTTCCGATAACAAGACCTTTATAATTTTTCTCTACTTCATCAACAGCGTAGTTAATCATTTGCGTAATATCCATACCGATCGCATTGCTCTTCGAATGGAATTCTAAGCAAAGGATGCCGTCGCCTAAATCAATTAAGCTCGCGCCACTATTTTTCTTTAACACGCCGTTTTTCTCTTTTAACTGCTTAAGAGAAATTGCTTTTTTGTTACGTTCGATTAGCTTATATTCACCATTATCGTAATAGTAGCTATCGCCATTATCATGTTTATAGAAAGTAGTAAAACCTTTCTCTAACATGTCTTTCACCCAAGTAGGAACAACTGCGCCGTTTTCTTCCATCTTTTGAACGGACTTTTCTACGCCAATTGCATCCCAGATTTCAAATGGTCCTTGCTCCCAGCCGAATCCCCATTTCATCGCTTGGTCAATCGCCACAATATCATCTGCGATTTCTTTATGAAGCTTCGCTGCGTATAGAAGAGTTGGTGTAATAATGTTCCACAATAGCTCTCCTGCACGATCTTTCGCGTATACAAGCGCTTTCAACTTATTCGCTAATCCTTTTTCTTGTTTGCTTAGCTCTACGGAAGCTGCTTTTAATTTTTTCCGTGCTTCGTATTCCATCGTTTCAGGATTTAATTCTAAAATTTCTTTTCCTTGTTTTAAGAAGAAACCTTGACCCGTTTTACTTCCAAGCCATTTTTTATCTAACATCTCATGCATGAAAGCAGGTACCTTAAATACATCTCGTTCTTCTTCCTGTACATTTTCATATACATTGTTCGCAACGTGAACAAATGTATCTAAGCCAACGACATCTAACGTGCGGAACGTCGCACTCTTTGGGCGGCCAATTAATGGACCTGTTACAGAATCAACTTCTCCAATGCTATAGCCGCGTTTCATCATTTCTTGCAATGTTACAAGTAAGCCGTACGTACCGATTCGGTTTCCAATAAAGTTTGGTGTATCTTTTGCGATAACAACGCCTTTTCCAAGAACGTCTTCGCCAAATAATTTCATGAAGTTTAACACTTGTGGATCTGTTTCTTTTGTCGGTATAATCTCTAGAAGTTTTAAATATCGTGGTGGGTTAAAAAAGTGCGTTCCTAAGAAGTGTTTTTGGAAGTCATCTGAACGACCTTCTGCCATTTTCTCAACGGAAATACCTGATGTATTTGAGCTCACAATAGAGCCAGGTTTACGAACAGCATCTACTTTTTCAAATAGTTTCTTTTTAATATCTAAGTTTTCAACAACAACTTCAATAATCCAATCTACATCTGCAAGGCGCTCAAGATCGTCCTCTAAGTTCCCCGCTTCAATTAATGCAAGGTTGCCCTTCACCGTAAGAGGAGCTGGCTTTTGCTTTACTAATTTTTGCAGTGCCCCATTGCTAAAACGATTTCTCACACTTTTATGTTCTAATGTAAGTCCCTTCGCTTCCTCTTCTTTTGTAAGCGATGGTGGTACAATATCAAGCAATAATGTTGGTATACCGATATTGGCTAAATGTGCCGCAATCCCTGACCCCATTACACCAGAACCGAGAACAGCAGCCTTTTTAATTTGGAACATCCATTTCTCCCCCTATTCTTGAATGAATGCTCATTCAATTTTTCGACATACGTCGCAATCAATGAGTGAGCCTCTACTAATAAATATATGATACTGTTTAAATTTTCGCAATATATTTATTGATAAAATTTTCTGAAATAAATATTTTTCTTTTGTTTGGGTACTCTATAATTGTGTATTTTCTTGATAAAATACGCGTTTTCCTTTTTAGAATTTGACAAAAACGGAGGAATATATATGGCTAGACTTAAGAAAGACCCTTCAAAAGCAGGCGTTAGCGCAGCAAGTGTAACAGGAAATGCAGGTCCAATAGATCGCGGGATTGAAAAAGGACGCCAAGGTAATAACCAGCAATACAAAAAGCACAACATGGGCGAAAAATAACGCTATATGTGCTTGTTCAAAAAGTAGGATAAAGAGAGCCGAGCAGTTCGAGGCGCGGAAGCCGGGAGGATACGGAGTGTAGGTGGAAGAACTACATGAGTACCAGACTGGCGACGTAACGAAGAAATGCGGGCGGTGATCTTTACCGGACTTCTTGAACTTCCTCTATATTTTTGGGCAGAGAACGTGGCATAATGAGTATTGGGCTGCTTTTTCTGCCCAATTTATTTGTACATAAGGACAAACAAAAGAGGGACTGCATAATGAAACGAACAATAATCATGATTGTTATGATTGCTACACTATTTACAAGTATGATTTTCTTTTCTTACACAAAAAGGCAAAAAGACGTAAGAAGTAATCAGCCTGATATCACAGGAAAATATGGTGTTACAATCGATGCAAATACGGGGAAAGTTTTATACGGAAAACGGGAAGAAGAACGTTCTTATCCAGCAAGTGTAGCTAAAATGATGACAACCATTCTGTTACTAGAGAATGTAAAGGAAGATGAAGAAATTACTGTCACAGAAAATGCGATAAAAACGGAAAGTCAGAGTTCGAAAATTAAACTTTGTGCTGGTGAAAAACTAAAAAGAGACGAGGCATTAAAACTGATGCTTGTTATCAGTGCCGATCCAATTGCTGAGTCGATCGCGGAACATATCGCAGGATCAAAAGAGAAGTTTGTAAAAATGATGAATGCAAGGGCGAAAGAACTCGGGACAAAACATGCAACTTTCAAAAATGCGAGCGGGGCTGACGCACTCGGCAATAAGGTTTCCCCTTATGACATCGCAATTATTGCAAAAGAAGCATTAAAATATCCGATTGTACTACAATATATGAACACAATACATACAACACTACATACTTCGCAGCGCGCTCCAAAAATTGCAAACTATGGCCGCGAAGAACTTTACGCTGACCCCTATGCAATTGGAAGTAAAAGCGGTTTATCTGCTTTAGGACAATATACAGTTGTAACTGTTGATGAAAAGGATGGTAAACGCGTTATTAACGTTGTGTTTTCTTCTAGTCGTAATCAGCTATATCCTGATGCGAAAAAGATGGCAAATTACGCGTTTCAGCAATTAAAATAACCAAGGAGTATTTTTCTCCTTGGTTATTTTTTTACCATTCCTTTTAAAACGAACGCAACGTTTGCTGGACGCTCTGCTAGGCGACGCATGAAATAGCCATACCAGTCATTTCCATACGGCACATAAACACGCATTTTGTATCCTTCTTTCACAAGCTCAAGTTGACGTTCAGTTCGAATACCATATAACATTTGGAATTCAAACTGATCACGTGAAATATTATGTTCTTCAGCAAGCTTCTTCGTATATTCAATAATCGCTTCATCGTGTGAAGCAATTGCAGTATAATTTCCATTTAATAAGTGCATTTTAATAATTTTTTTATAATTTTCGTCCACATCTTTCTTATCTGGGAACGCTACTTCTTCAGATTCTTTATAAGCCCCTTTTACAAGACGTAAATTAGGACTATATGCATTTAAATCTTCAATGTCCTTTTCTGTACGATATAGGTAAGCTTGGATTACAGTACCGATATTATCGTATTCAGATTTTAATTGCTTAAAGATCTCAATCGTTTTTCCGCAGCGTGTATAGTCTTCCATATCAATAGTAACAAATACATTGTTTTCTTTTGCAGCCTCTAAAATACGACGCATATTATTCATTACGATATCATCTGAGATATCTAACCCCATAGAAGTCATTTTTAGAGAAAGCTGTGAATCAAGGTTTTCGCGTCCAATTGCACGAATTGCTTCAATCGATTGACTTGCCATTTCGTTTGCTTCTGCTTCATTATCAACGAACTCACCTAAATAATCGATTGTTACACAAAGACCTTGCTTGTTTAATTGCTTAATAGCAGCTGCTGCTAAATCGATTGTCTCCCCTGCGACAAAGCGGCCTGCACCAAAGCGTAAGCCGTACTTCTTAGCCAGTTTTGTTAGCGCTTTATTTTTTGATAAAAAAAGAAACGAATTGCGCATTAATTGTTCCATGTAATCCACCCCTATGACTGTACTTTGTCTGTTTTTTACCCCTCTTCTAAATTATATCACTGTTTGAAATTATTTGATACAAATAATTATTTAGATAATTCTTAAGATACAATAAACATGCTCAAAAACCTATATTCTCGCTTTCAAATATTTATAAAAAGTTTTCGACATTTAGAAAGAAAGAGACTACTAGATGAAAAAAACAATTTGAATACAAAATTCGACATACTTTTGAGCACACTTATCTCCCACCTAACTTCTTTGCTTTCGCCCAATTTTGAAGTAGGAGTATTACTACCCATTCATGCGGGATAAATTATATAAAGATATTAATGTAACCAACACTCATTTGCTCTTTCTGTTTTTACTTCGCATGTGGCAGAAAAAGGCCTTAACCGCTTCTATGCATGGCCAGATGCTCTCTCCTACCTAAAAAGAGAGGGGTATGTCGATTTTTTAATTGATGAGATCATGAATCATAAAAAAGCTTGAGGACTATTTCTCCTCAAGCTTTTTTATGAAAGAATTACAAAATAGTTTCTACTTCTTATTTATCATTACGATGTTCGTCATTCAATTTTTTAATATCAGAAATTAAACGCACCATCTCTTCTTTTCCATCTGGATATGTCTCATTCCAGTGTTTTACAAGCGCTGGCATTGTCTTGGCAATATAAGAATACAACGCCCATTTTTGCACTTGCTCTTTTCGTTCCTCATTGCTCTCCCCTAATAACAATTCTGTATACTTCTCAAGCAAGCCATCAAACTGCTCATTAAACTTGTCACTCATCGCTCTTTCCTCCTTCACTAGGCAATGCAATAGATAATAAAAAAGTGTACCATGAATACACCTTTCTCACCTAATTTATCCATACAAAAAAGCAGCGAAAATCGCTGCTTTTCCCTATAATTTCGAACGAACAGAGTTTAATTTTTTCTCCATCGTGCTTTCTTTATCTCGGCGATCATCAATACGAATTGTTGTCGCTACACGCTTTGCACCTTTTGTATATGGCACTTCATGCATTTGTTGAATGACTTCAAGTAATACAGGAAGATCTCCTTCAATTACTGTGTTCATCGGTGTTAATTGATACTTCACGCGATCAGCGTTTTTCTCTAGCACTTTTTGTACTTCTGCTACATATTCACTTACGCTTGGATTACCTGTTCCAACTGGAATAATCGATACATCAACAATTGCCATGATTGTTTCCCTCCTAAACGGACTTTTTGAACTTCCTCTATAAATTCATTACCTATTGTACCGAAATAAACGTCATTTTACTAATAATATCAAGCCGATTTTCTTATTCTTCTACTTTAAATTGCTCTACTAATTTTTCTAAACCTTTCATTTCCTCGCTCAATGCTTTCATCGTATCTGATACCTTTTCTAAATGTACAACCTGCGATTCAGTTGCTGCATTTACCTCTTCAGAAACTGCCACACTTTCTTGACTCGTTCCTCCGATTGTTTGCATAATTCCTGTAATCTCTTCTTGCTCATGCCCTATATTATTTACTTCTAATACAATCTTTTCAACGGAAGTAATAATTGTATTTACTACTGACATAATCGTACGGAATTCTGTTTCTGCTTCTGTCGTAACCTGATCCTGCACATCAGTAATGCCCTTCAATTTACTTACAACCTCTAAAACACGCGAGACTTCTAATTGCACTTCTCCAATCATACTAGTAATTTCTTCTGTTGCTTCTTTTGATTGCTCTGCTAATTTCCTTACTTCTTCTGCAACAACTGCAAATCCTTTTCCTTGTTCTCCTGCACGCGCTGCTTCAATAGATGCATTTAAAGCAAGTAAATTTGTTTGATCCGAAATACCTTTAATAAGCGCTACAACACTTTGAATAGATTGTACCCGATGCTCTAGCTTACTCGATGCTTCCTCTGTATTCGTCACAATGGAAGACGATTCTCCTCTTGTATGAACTAAATGCCGCATCGTATTTAATCCTTGCTTTGATGCTTGTTCTGCCTTACTTGTCACCTCTTTAATTGCTCCAACTGATTCATTCATCTGTCCGACCGAATGAGTCATATTTTCAAGCTGTACTGAAACTTCTTCCACACTATTTGCAAGCGTTGATGCTCCGCCTGTTACATCTTCCATTGCTCCCGAAACTTCCTTACTAGCAGCAACAGTTTCATTGGTTAAATAATGTAGATTATGAGTAGATTGCTGGACCGTCGTCACATTACGCTTAATCTTACTTACCATTTCATTCATTTGGTCAATCATATAATTAA
The DNA here is from genome assembly GCF_002551815.1 of Bacillus sp. AFS098217. Lineage (GTDB taxonomy): Bacteria > Bacillota > Bacilli > Bacillales > Bacillaceae_G > Bacillus_A. The sequence goes on along the minus strand of NZ_NVPR01000169.1, from coordinate 32,516 downwards.
AATGCGTCGTAAGCGTACCAACCTCATCTTTACTTGTCACTTTCATTTGCAACGTTAAATCGCCCTCTGCTACCTTTTGGACATGTTCCGTCAATAATTGTAACGGTCTTGCCAATCTTCTTGAGAACAAATATGATACGACTATTGCAATCAATAGACTTGCACAAGCCATTCCAATTACTGCATTACGTGTCTCTATTAGCACACTATCAATCGCTTCTTTTGGATATACCATCCCTATCTTCCACTTCATCCTATCAAATGGTTGACTATAAACGACTACATCTTTACCTTTTAATGTAGACACAGCAAATTTCGTTGTATCTTTCTTTATGCTCTGTATAAGCGGTTCTTTTGAAACATCTTTCCCCACTTTTTCCGGATATGCAAGTGCAATGTTTTTATCATTTACAATAAACATTTCTCCGTTGTAACTATATTGAATATTATGTAGTAGCTTCTGAATTGTTCCTAGCGATACATCCATCGCTACAACCCCTAATACAGAACCATCTCCAGCAACAATGGCCTTTGAAACCCCAACGCTTAACTTTCCTGTTGCAATTTCATATTGCGGCTGTCCCCAATGAATAGATTTTGTATCTGCTTCAGCCTCTTTATACCAAGGTCTAGAAGTCGGATCATATCCTTCTGGTACTTTTCCTCCCTCAGCAATATTTGCACTCAATATTTTCTTATCTTTCGTCCCAATATATAAATCTAAAATATCAGGATGATTCTTTTTAAACTGTAAAAATTCTTTTAATATAACGTTCTCTTTTTCTGGCGTAACACCATCCTGTAACGTCCCTTGAATCAAATCACTGCTCCCGTAATGCCCTATATCTTCTTCAATTCCCTGTATAAATGCCGTGAGTTGTTCTGTCACAAGTTCCATCGTGTTTTGAGAATATTGATTAAGTGAACTTGCTTCTCTCTCTTTTTGCACTTGATATACAACTGTACCTAGTATTGCAAAAATCATCGTAATAAGCACCGAAAACACTACTGCAATTTTCCAACGTAAACTTCTTAGCATCTCTCCTCAAGCAGCTCCTTCTTAATGAAATTAAATTACATTAATCACTATATTAAGTATAATGGATAAAACTAAAACCTCAATCCTATATAATTTAAAAATTTATTTATATATATTTCACCGCATCTCTTAATTTCTGTATAAAAAGAAGTTTACCCTAGCAACACTTGTATAAATACGAATAGTTCTTTATTCTTAAGATAGAATCTAATTTGTTCGGGAGGAGTTATGTTACAAAAATTCGGTTTCTCACAATATGAAAGCCAGGCGTATGAAGTTCTAGTCTCAAGCGATGAACCATTAGATGCAACAACAATCGTAAAACATTCAGGAGTCCCAAAGGCAAAGATATATGAGGTGTTGGCACGTCTCATCGATAAAGGAATGGTCATGGATTCCGTATCAGAAAAGAAAAAGTTATATACCGCTTTACCATTAGACCTAGCGATTCAAAAATTAACGACAGAATTTCAATCTCATATTAAAGAACTTCAAACCAATATCTCAAAAAAATCCTTCACGGATGACCGTGTTTGGAGTTTAAAAATGCAGGCTTCTATTCAAGTACAAAGCAAGCAAATGATAGAAGACGCTACACAATCTATCCGCATTTCCGCTTGGAATGATACATTTTTAGAGTATCTCCCCTTACTAGAAAAAAAGGCAAAGCAAGGCATTGATATTGAGGCGCTTGTAGTTGGAAATGTGGAAACAGAACTAACAAACGTTCATTTCCTTATTCCAACTGAAGAACCTAACGCATTAGAACGTTACATACTGCTTATCGTTGATGATCATGCAATTTTATTTGCTGGGGTAGAGCAAGAATCTTGGCAGGCAATGAAAACTATGTCTCAACCATTCGTAAAATTCTTTACAGAGTTCTTCTATCATGATGTGGCACTTGCAAAAATTACTGAGAAGCATCATGATCTCTTTATGAATGATGAGGAAATTCGGAGCATTTTAATGAAATTGAGGTATTAAAAATACAACTTTATTTGTTTATAAGAAAAGAGAAAGCACTCAAATATTTGAATGCTTTCTCTTTTCTTATGCTTTTGTTAATTCAACCTTATGTAATTGGTTTTTTGGATGATTGCTATTTGTGAATACAGAACCTTCAGGACATATTTTGTTTCTTTATCTCATTTAACAGCTCAATAATTTTTTCATTTTGCTTAACTTGTTTCTCAGAATTCAAATAGATAAAACGAACCCATCTTAATCCAAAAATAATAAAAAAAAAGGGTAAGATTACTGCCAAAAAACTAAGCATCGAACTTATAAAACTTATAACCATAACAATACACCAACCTTTCCCTGTATACATACAAATTGAAAAAACGACCTGAAAATCCCTTTCTTTTTAGGTGGCCGAGAGCATCTATTCATGCATAGAAGCGGTCAGGGCCTTTTCCTGCCACATGCAAGGGGAAAAACAAAGGGAGAATACGAGTGCAGGTCATATTTTATTCTTTATAGCAGCGACTTACATGTTAAAAAATGAAAATGGATTTATATAATACCCTTCAATATCAAACTGGTAATCCCTTCAACTTTTAACTCACAAAAAAAGAACCTATCAAACGATAGATTCTTTCTTTACTGCCTGAGTAGATCGTCCTCTCGTAATCGAGAAGATTGTACAAAGTAATGCCAAAATAACAAAACCCCCACCTACCCAAGCATTATATATGACAGATGATTGTTCAATCACAGCTCCGCCTACTGTGGATCCAGGCGCATGATGCGCCTGCTTTTTAACTCCTTAAGACTGCGTTTCTTTTTTCTTATTTAAATACCAATAAACAGGAAGGCCTGTAAATACGATTCCAATTGATAAGAAACAGCTTAGCGGATCATTAATAATCGCACTTCCAATTACGAATAGTGATCCTAGAATCGCTAAAATTGGTACAACCGGGAATAATGGCACGCTGTACGCACGCTCTTTCCCTTCATTACGTTTTCGTAAAATAAAGACACCGATAAATGTCATCACATAGAAAATATAAATGATAAATACGGAAATCTCAGATAGCTTATTTGGATCACTAATAATCATTAAAATAATACCTAATATAATTTCAAAAGTAATTGCATTTGCAGGTGTTTTAAATTTCTCATGTGCTTTTGCAATAAACTTAGAAAACGGAAGTTGTCCACGTTCCGCCATCGACATTGGAATACGCGGGAATGTTAAAATCTTTCCGTTTAAACATCCAAAAATAGAAATAATAATACCGATACTAATGATTTTCCCGCCATGTTCCCCAAGTAACATCCCAGCTGCTGTCGCTGTCGCATTTTCTCCAAGATTTACAATCTTCGCCGCTGGTAATACTTTTAGTAGCGCTAGGTTAATTAATACGTAAGCAGCTGTTACAATTAAAATTCCTACTGTCATCGCCTTTGGTAATAACTTTGTTGGGTTCTTCATTTCACCGCCGATAGAAGCGAGTAAAATCCAACCATCATAAGCAAATAAAGTCGCTAAAATTGCCATCCCAATGCTTTGATTTTCTGACAATGGTACAACTACATTAAAAATATCACTATTCCCTTTCCAAAAACCTAACACAACAATTAATACGATTGGAATCATCTTCCCAACTGTTGTAATCGTTTGGACAATGCCCCCATATTTCGTTCCCATACTATTTACAACACCAAGGAATACAACTGTTCCAATTGCGATTGGTAAACTCCATACTTTATCTAAATAGAAGAAGTTAATCATTAAAGAGCTAAAATACAAACCTAATGTTCCAATAATAGCTGGGCCATATACAATTGTTTGCATCCACCCAGATAAATACCCCCAAAAACTCCCATAAATCTCCTCTAAATACGTATACAATCCACCATTCTTCGGAATTTGCGCTCCAATTTCAGCTACAGTTAAACCGCTAGCTAATGTTAATAATCCCCCTACTACCCAAGCAAGGATTGCCATATTAGAGCTTCCTGCGTAATCTAATACGCTCCCTGGTTTCATAAATACACCAGATCCAATAATAGTCCCTACAACGATGGATAGTGCTACTGTTAAACCAATTTTGTTTTTCTCATCATGATGCATGCTATATATCCTCCTTCCAATTCTAGTGTGATGCAAAAATAAAAAAAAAACACTCCTCCCTAAAAAAGGGACGAGTGTTGTATTCGTGGTTCCACCCTTGTTTCATCAGTAAAGTAACACACTTCACCAATTTCTCAAGTCTAGATAACGGTTTTTGCCGGCAAGCAATTACTAGATATTCATTCACTGCTGCAGTTCAGAGGTGGTAATCCATTTTTTCGTATTAGGAAGCTCACAGCCAAAGGCTTCCCTCTCTGAGAATCGTAAAAAATTGATCATGTCCTCATCATTACTTCTTGATGTCGAATTTTGTAGTTATTTTTCATTATATTGAATTTTTTCAAAAAATCAATATTATTTTTTATATAACATACAAAAATATTTCCTCTTATAGTATAACAGGAGCACTACTATTTTTCAGATTACCTTAAAACAGTACAATATACATATAAAGGAGGTATCGATATGATTCCAGTTATCTGTATTACAGCAACAATCCTATCTTTCATCTTTGCCATCATATTTCGACATAAGTATCCTGGTTATAGCATTTTAACTGTCTTTATTGTTCCTGCCGCATCCTTTTATACGTTAGGAAAATTCCAATACACGGAAGTGTTCATTGGATTTGCAATTGCATTCAGTGTCTTCACCTACATACTAACAATGAAAAGAATTTCAACAAATCAATAAAACGCCGCTCAAATGAGCGGCGTTTTTCTATGCATTTTGTAATTGTCCCTGTTCACGGTCCATTACTTTTCTAAGAACGATTGTTTGCGTCATTGTAAATATGTTACCTGTAATCCAGTACAGAACAAGTCCTGATGGTGCCGCAAATCCCATAAATAAAATCATTGCTGGCATCATGACCTGCTGCACTTTCAGCATTTGAACTTGCTCCCCAGATGTCATATTTGACTGTATAACCTTCATTTGAATAAATGTTGTTAACGCTGCAAGAACCGGTAATATGTGATATGGATCTGCATGTCCTAAGTTCACCCATAAAAATGAAGATGTACGAATCTCTTCAGTTCGGCTAATCGCGTAATACAATGCTGAGAAAATCGGCATTTGTATAAAGATTGGCCAGCACCCAGCAAGTGGATTCCAACCGCCTGATTTCATTAGTTCTGACATTTCTTTTTGATACTGTTTTTGTTTTTCAATATCTTTACTCACATCACCATATTTTTTCTTTAGCTTCTGGAGTTCAGGTTGCATTTTTTTCATTTTCATTTGACCGCGATATTGCGCAACAGCCAATGGAATCATTGCTGAACGAACAACGAGCGTAATGATAATGATTGCAATCCCGAAGCTTCCTCCAGGTATATGATGAGCAACGAATTGAAGCATACATGAAATTGGATACACAAAATAGTGATTCCAAACACCAGTACTATTTGCATCAATTGTTCCGCTATTACTACAACCAGATAAAACAAAAACAAGTAATAATGATAAACTAACGAGCACAGCTCGGTATGATTTTAACATGTTCATTCCTCCAATGTTTCGTAATTAGTTAGCGAAACATTGGTATATATGGACCCACCTCGTCACTCTCACCGCTCGATTCTTGCCTGCGAACTGAACGAGCCATTCCATATTTATAGAAAATAGAAAAGAGCGGGATATTACCAAGACTCTCTTCGCATGTATCAACAAACGTGAAAGCTTTTTGTCTACCACATGATGCTTGCTGCCTTACAAAGCGAGAAACACTAGTGAGAAAAAAGACTTCTAATAAACAAAGCGCTGTCGTTACAACAGATATATATAGAATTGCATCTTGCAATAAAAATTCCATCGCTTCACATCCTTAATAAAGTCATTTTAGCACATTCAACAAACATTCTCTATTTCCTTTTATTTTCAAAAAAGGATTTTGCATATTTTCTCAAAAAAACAATAAAGAAAATCGTTGTATTCGCTTTCTTTAGTATATTCACACACATAACTGAATAGGCTTATTTTTTTAGAAATTTATAAAATTTTCTTATTATAATAAAACTGTTGCCAGCTTTTGAAAAAAGCATTATTCTCTTCTTGTAATCAAAAATAAATATGGAGATGAAACATACTATGGGTCAATTAGGAGACGCCGATTACGTTCCCGATACCGCCTTTTTATCCTTCCCAGCAGCTAGAACATTTCATTTAGAATTTATAATACAGTTGATTGTTATTTTTGTAGCTTCCATTTTGTATGCTATTTCAATGAATATGTTTTTTATTCCGCATAATATGATTAGCGGTGGTTTCGCTGGTGTAGGGATGATTATCGGTTATTTAATGCACTATAATATAGGTGCACTTATCTTTTTATTAAACATCCCGCTTCTTATTCTAAGTCATTTTTACTTAGGGAAGAAGACAACCTTTTTAACAGCGTACTTCGTGGCAGTATCATCTGTAGCCATGAACATTATTCCAGTACATCAAGTTTCAAATGACATTTTACTTTCATCTGTATTCGGTGGCGTCATTTGTGGTGCAGCCTCAGGAATTATATTCCGATTTGCTTCTTCAACAGGTGGTTTTGATGTTGTTGGATTGATTGTAGCGAAATATAAAGACATTTCGATTGGTGCTATTATTTTTGTCTTCAACTTAATCTTACTTGTTGTCGCTGGCTTTATTTTCGGATGGGATATTACACTGTACACATTAATTAGCCGTTTCGTTGTCAGCAAAGTAATTGATGCTGTACATACAAAACACATTAAATTAACGATAATGACAATTACAGAAAAAGGCGAGGAAATTAAAAGCGCACTACTGCATTACGGCATACGTGGTGTAACAATGGTAGACGCTGTCGGCGGCTATACCAACCATAAGAAAAAAATGATTTACACTGTCGTAACTCGTTACGAATTAGGAGAAATAAAACGCATCATTCGTCATGTAGACAATCATGCGTTTATGAATATTACAGAAACCGTTGAAATCGTTGGACGTTTCAAACGTATATAAGAAAGCGCAAGGAATCCTGATTCCTTGCGCTTTTTATTTTTTACACTTATTACAAAATCAGATAATTCTATTATTACCCCTTGAAATATGTTATAATATAATAAGACTTACAAAAAAATGTATAGACTTGGGAGTTTCTCTTATTTTTATAAGCAAAAAGAAACGAGAAGTCGGGTATATTTCAAGCACAAGTTTACGTAATAACTAGTATTATCACATCTTACAAGAAACGGCTTAAAAAGACCGATCATCTTAGTTATTCTTCACAACTCTTTTTATAGAAAAAATACGTACAACTAACATTCACTTCTATATACTATACCTATCTTTTTGACTTCCAAATCATCTTATTACATAAGGAGATGAACATATGAATCAATATATACGGTACTGGGTAGCTGCTTTGTTTGCGATTATCGGCGGCGCAATTTGCTTCTGGACAAACAATCAGCTTGGAGAACACATTATTTTTAATGGAATCGAATCTATTGTAAGCGCTTCAATATTAGGCGGATACATTTACTTCCTCTTTAACCCAGAAGAAAACGCTCAAAAAACAATGCTATTAACAATGATCGGAATCGTTGGAGGATGTATTTCCTACTCAATGACAAACTATACATTACCACTTCAATTAGGCTCAGCTGTCTTCCACGGCCTTTGGACTTGGTTTATCGCATTTTGCTTAGCAGATGTATTTAACCTATTACAAGACCCTAGAGAGGAAAACGGTCACCACATTGAAAGTAACTCTTAATAAAAACGAGGCTGGAAGATACATCTCCCAGCCTCGTTTTTCAATATATCGGTGCTTTCACAAAATCCGCCATCTTATTACACACTCGGAATCTGAAACCACACATGCGCCCCGCCGCATATTGAACTATTTTCCGCAAATATTTTTCCGTCATGCTTCTCCACAATTGTCTTCGCAATATATAATCCAAGGCCTGAATGTTCTTTACTACTGGAGCGAGATGTATCTTCCTGATAAAAGCGCTGAAATACTTTTTGCATATCTCCAGATTGAAAGCCGCTCCCTGAATCGTACACATGAAACTGCAATGCACCGTGCTGTATACATACCTTTACTAACATCTTACCTGCCCCTGGTGTAAAACGAACACCATTCATAACGATGTTGTCCATTACTTGACTGATTCTCTCTTGATCAAATACGAATGTCTGTCTATCATCATCCGTTTCGAACATAACGTTCCATTCTATCTCTTTCTTTTTGGCAACATACTCATACTCTTCTATCTTCTTACGAAAAAAGCTCTCCAAGTTCACTTCGCTTAAAAATAATTGAAACGAAAAACTCTCGAGCTCATTCACCGTATTGAATTCTTGCAGCAGCTTCGCCATTCGATTTGTATTCCGTTCAATCGTCTGTAAATAACGCTGCAACAACTCTTCATTTTTCCATAGACCGCTCTGTAGCCCTTCGGCATGCCCTTGGACAATTGTTAGTGGTGTTTTCAAATCGTGAGAAATTGCTCTGACGTATTCTCTCCGTTCTTCTTCTAGTTCCCATTGGCGTGATAAGCTATTAGCTAATGCAGCGCGCATATTTTCAAATGAATGAACTAATTCACCGATTTCGTTATTTGCTTTGTATTCTAAGTTAAAGTCAAGGTCATGTGCTTGAATTCGCTTAGAGGCTTCTGAAAGTTCAGCAAGTGGTTTTCCGATTCTTTTCCCCATTCGATTCGAAATCATATACGCTAAAATTGTAATATAAATAAAAGGAGCACTAAAAAATAGAATAATCGGAAGATAATCAATAAGGGAATTTGTTGAAACGGCCAAACGATAATGCAAGCCGACTGCTCCTTGTAAATTCCCATCCTTATCGACTAGCGGAACATAGGTTGTAATCTCACTATTATTATTTTCTGCATAAATATTTGTATTAATAACATTCAAAAGTGGATTCTGCTTCGTTATAATCTCTTTTGTATATGTACCATAACGGATTTCTCCTTGCTTATCTACAACCTGATATTGAATACCCTTCATAGGAATAACTTTTTCAAACTCTTCTTTTTCGCTCATATTTAATAAAAATTCTTCTTTTTTCTTAATATATTCCTCAATGGAAGGGATTTGATTCTGATAGTAATTGGCCGGAAACACTTTCTCTTTCCCATCACTTTGTAACCAATACCAACCACCGATTGCCGTTAAAATAGTCAATACTAGGCTTCCAATCAAAATAATTAAGAAACCAACAACTAATTGTTGTTTAATCCGTAGTTTCTCCATCACGCCTGTACGCTCCACTTATACCCAATTCCCCACACAGTTTGGATATACGTATGCTCCCGGTCATACATACTAAGCTTTGTTCGAATTTTCTTCATATGTTCTACTACAGTAGACACATCGCTTTCGCTATCATAACCCCAAATTCTCTCAAAAAGCTGTTCTTTCGTTAGCACTTGACCGGAATGTAGCGCGAGCATTTTTACAACTTCAAATTCCTTCTTTGTAAAATGAATCATTTGATTTCCTGCTGTTACCTCATAACTCTGTAAATCAATTACGATGTTGCCATAACGAAGAACTCGCTTTTCCTCTCTTAAATCAGCAGCACGACGCAAGTTTGCAATAATCCTTGCCTTTAATTCCTTTAAGCTAAACGGCTTATTAATATAATCATCTCCGCCAATCATCAACCCTTCAATGCGTGATTGCTCCCTACTATCGGCGCTTACAAATAGAATAGGAAAAGTTTGTCTCTCCCTAATTTTTTCGCATACTTCAAATCCATTCATATCTGGAAGCATTACATCAAGCAAAACTAAACTCACATTGTCATCTAGTTGGTGGAGTGCTTCTTTCCCATCTAAAGCCGTTCGCACGCAATACCCTTCCATAGCTAGACTATCTGTAATAAACGTTAAAATATCTTCTTCATCATCAACAACTAAAATCGTCTCTGCCATGGTCATTCTCCCCTTCACTCATACAAATCCTTTGTCTTCCACGTTATAAAACTGAGTAACATACAAACTACTAAAATTGTACCATTCACAAGGTAGAATATGGAATCTCCATTACTTAATATACGGATTGCTTCTTGACCTGCTGATAAGAAATATGAAAAACTGTCATGAATATATAGTGCTCCAAAAAGCAGGCCAATTGTCCCAAAGAAAGATAGCACCACGTTTGGCATCCATAAACTTACGAAACTCGCTAATAATAAAATGGTTGCTGTAATAAGTACGAATACCCCGTAAAATTTCAATGTATATAAGAAAGCTTCCGCTGCATTATATTTGATATCTTGATGTAAAAACGTTGTATATTCAGCTGTAGGAATGTATAACTTGCCATATATATACCCGAAGATAAACGTAAGAAACAAAAACGCAATTGCCAGGATGAACTGAGTTAGCCATTTTGCTACAAGCAGCTTAGTTCTCTCAATTGGTCTTATACAAACAAGACGATATGCTCCAGACGAGCGCTCACCATTAAAACTATCAATAAATAAAATCGGGAAAACTAATAATGCTAATACGAAATATATTTCTTTCGCTAGAGTCACTTGAAAATTCAACTGACTTAAAGGTGCCGCCGCTCCCTCACTGCTATAAATTGCCAATTTCCCGTAATCAAGGAAAACGGCGTCTCCTATAAGAAACAATGTAAAAACAAGGAACATTACCTTTGTTTTTTTTCGCGAAAAAATCCTTTCAAACTCACTTATCATTAACTGCTTCATTTCAATCACCTCACACAAAATGATCTTTCTTTCCTAATACGTAAAACGTAATAAAATTAGAAATGGCAATATAAATACTTAATACCCCTAAACAAAGGTAAATAAAATTTCCTTTTCCTATAAGTGATAATGCAATCCCCTGATACTGTAAATTTACGATCGACGAATAACGTACGAATACTATCTGACTATTAGGTACAAATCTCTGCATAACTTCTGGAATTCCAAAAGAAAGTATAATAAACCCGATACCAAATGCAATTGCACTTGTTGTTGACTTACTAAGTGCTGTAAGCATCATAAAGATGCTAATTACACAAGCTATCATGACATAGGCCATCCCGTAATATTTCAGCATATAGAAAAAGACTTCCATTCCGCTCTCTGTTGGCTGTTCATAATAAAAGAGCAAAATATTTGGATTAAAATCAAAACATAAATAACCAATTACATAGCTGCAAATGAAATACACGAGGAAAAACAAAGCCATCATAATGAGCATCGTAATCATTTTTCCCAATAAAATTTGCCGATACGTATAGGCGCGCTGCAATACCATCCGCATTTGCCCGCTATGATATTCATGAGAAATCATAAGAGCCATCGTAACAAGTACAATAAGATTGCATGCACTAATGAGCATTTCTGCTAAACCCATAACGGGGAATGTATTGGCATACGTATAATCTACAGCTGTTTTTGCGACAACTTGATTATGCCCCATATAATACTTTGCTGAAGCAAACAACATAACCGGTATCACCGCAAAACAAAGCCAAGTCACCTTCTTCGCCCAAAGTCGCTCCCATTCAGAGCGCACTAACATCATCATGAGCTCATCATCTCCACAAAGATATCTTCTAGCTCCTTACTATCCCCTTTTAGTTCCTCTGTCGTTCCGCGCCAAATGAGTGCCCCTTCCCGAATCATCACCCATGAATCACACATCAGCTCTAATTCACGAATTAAATGACTTGAGATGAAGAAAGTAATGCCTTTATTACGCTGTAAATCGAGTACGATTTTCCGAAGCTGTTTAATCCCCACTGGATCTAATCCGTTTGAAGGCTCATCTAAAATAATAAAATCTGGATCTCCAAGAAGCGCCTGCGCAATTCCTAATCGTTGTTTCATTCCTAATGAATACGTGCCTACCTTATCATCTGCACGATTTTCTAACCCAACGATTTTTAACACTTGCTCAACCTTTTCCTCTAAATTCTCTCCCCCGCAGTTCATCGTAATTCGACCTAAATTCCGCAAATTTTTTCGTCCAGACATGTAAGGAAAAAATATCGGCGCCTCCACAATCGCTCCGACATACTGAAGTGCCTCCTCACGATTTTTTTGCACACTCACACCGTTAATTAAAACTTCTCCTTTATCTGGTTTAATAAGTCCCATAATCGTTCGAATTAATGTCGTTTTCCCAGAACCATTTGGCCCAACAAAACCGCAAATTTCATTTTTATAAACGGAGAAGGACATATGATTTAACAAGCTTCTCCCCTTCACCCTTTTCGTTACATCTTTTACTTCTAACACCGCTGTTTTCATTCTTATCGCCTCCTTGCTTTTAGAATAGGAGGTAAAAATAAACAATTTATAAACAAATAAAAAGAAGCTGCATTTTTGTAGCTTCTTTCTCACCATTCACTGTATAAAACTATAATCCGAGCAGCATCTCTCCAAATTGAACAATAAATAGGATAATTAATACAATCGCTAACAACTTCAATGCTACATACGTTACTTCTTCCTCTATCATTCGTGAAACTAAATAAAATTACATATATATAAATCCATTTTAATTTTTCGACATCTAAATCCTTGCTATGTAGAATAAAAAGTAACCTACCCTCATCTGCTCTTTCTGTTTTTACTTCGCATGTGGCAGAAAAAGGCCCTAACCGCTTCTATGCATGGCCAGATGCTCTCTCCCACCTAAAAAGAGGGGGTTTATGTCGGTTTTTTTATAGAAAAAAGGATATCTCACTTAACGTAAGATACCCTCTTTCCCATTGCTAGATTACTAGTTTCTTTTGTAAAAGCTCAAACCATTCTCGTTCTAATTGTAAGCAGCCGATTCCACTCTTTTCAGCATTCTTTAACTCTTTTTCTGCTTTTTTCATATATGTATGAAAGGACTCCGTATCCTTCTCTAAATATTTTAAGATTGCATGTGTACGGTAATACCCATGCAAATCCAATTTTGTGATAGCTTGGGCATGCTGCTTCATCTCATGTAAAGACACATCATCCATATCATATAGCGCCTTATATAACAGGTACCAACTATGAAAACTACCAACAAAATATTTATTTGCTTTCGTAACAGGGATTTGTAAAACTCGTTCTAAACAAGTTATACCTTTTTCCATTCCTTCTCTATCACATTTGGAATAAAACACGAGCATAAGATCACTCATGGTTTCTCCTACATCTTCATTATTCTTTATGTTTTCTTTACTTATTTCTACTATCTCATTATCCCAATCTTTCGGTCTTTTTGAACTCAATAGCTCGCTGGATACTTGAATGCTATGTAAATGCTGGTGAGCCTTCTCATCACCTTTAACTAAAATCAAAAATTGATACCCATCACTAGGCATGATTCCCTTCATTGGAATTGCCGTAGCCAAAAAGATTACAAAATGTAATATAGAAAAATACAAAAAAGATTGGTAATAGCTCACCATGTATATATAACCCGCCAACAAGCCGCAGACCAAACTTGTTATCGGCCCACCTAAAGTCGTCCATGCCCACTTTTTCGAAAGGTTTGGCGTATAAAATGAAGGTGGTAATAACATGGCAATACCTCCAAAATATCCCCACATTTTATTTTCTCTTATTCGTATCTTTCCCTCTTCTTTTTGGATGGTAATCGGTCCTGCTGTCATGAATTTAAATTGCAGGCCATTTAACAAACCAAATACTACATGCCCTAATTCATGAATGGCAAACACCAGTACTAAAATAACCAGTACTCCCCACAATTCCATAACCGCCTGCATTTTTTCTGGCCTGATCCATCCATATACAACTGAACAAACAAAAGCAATCACTATAGAAAAAGCTGGCCTTCTCAAAATATCCACCGTTTTTCTCCCCTTGATTATCGTGTGTTAGTAAATCATTTTTCTATGCATTTCATACATGTATTTTCCGATATGCAAGACCCAGACAAATGAAATCATACCAATCAGGAAGAAATCTGCTTCACGTACAATTGTATAACCGATTGACAAGATCCATGCCCATGCAAGCACAATATTTGTAAACTGATATGCCTTGTAACCCGCTTCATGAACGATATGCTGTTGTCCTTCATCTGCATTTCTCGCCCACATCTCCATAGATTGTGAATATGTAACGCGCTGTTCTGGATACAACTTGTTATAGCGGTTCTTCATAATAAAGCCAATCCATATTACAAGAATCAAGCATACAATTGACACAACAAAGTTTACAACCTCAAATAAAGAAGGTGTCCCTGCTGCAAATGATCGATAATACATAATTGCAGCACAAATTGCCCAAGACATACAATCACTTCACTTACACGTAAATAAATGAGCATAGACCCTAGTCTACGTCCCTGTTCATTTTCCTCTTCATCACGTAACTTTGTTAATGTCCACATGTTTTTTCCAAACCAAACTAGAGCAACTGCGCAGCATATAAACAGCACAATTACTTTGGTATAGGAATCATCTCCTTCTGAACCAACGCCAAAATAATGAGCGAATACATATCCGATGATTAGACCAATTAACATAGATCCCAATAATTTAGCAATAGACATCATCATATGCTTTAGCCTATTTTCCATCTTCCTCTTCCCCCTCCACTAACATAAATATCTCCTCTACAGGCACCCCGAAAATATGTGCAATTTTTAGCGACAACACAATCGACGGCGCATAATCCCCACGCTCAATTAAGCTAATTGTTTGCCTTGATGAATCAATCGCTTTCCCTAAATCACCTTGTGACATTCGATACTTTGCTCGAAATTCTCTCACTCGATTTTGAAGCTTCATACCCAACCTCTTTTTCGTTTATTTAGTTAAAATTGTAAATAATATCCTCTTTATTGTCAATTATAATTGTCATTTTGACGTTAATAATTGACAATATAATACCTATTCACGCTAAAAAAGGAGAGACACTTGAAATTACTGTCCACTTCCTTATTGATGAAAGCGGTAATTACGGTCATGGTCTTCAATTTTCTAGTGAATTTAATAGAAATGAATCTGTTTCAGAAATATACAAAGATACATACCAGCTTTCAGCAACAAAAACAGGAATGTATTATAGTCACTGGTTACAAAATCGCAGGTAAAATAAAAGTAAGTTGGAAAATACAATAAAATATTTGCGCAAAAATAAAAGGCAATGCTCATAAGCACTGCCTCTTCCAATTTTCGACATAGAATGGATTCCATATTAATTTGCATTTTGTACAAATACCTGTTTCAATTGTTTCCGGAAACGAACGCCTAGCGTAATTGCTACAACAGCAATCACTCCAAAGATGATTTTTCCGATATGCTGCTCCAATGCCCCAAAGATATTATGCAAGTTTCCACCTAGCCAGTAGCCACCGATTAAGAAGAAAGATACCCAGAACAATGCACCTGCATAAATCGTTAACGCAAAACGACGAAACGGTAAATTAATAATCCCTGCAAAATATCCAGTAAAATGACGTACGCCTGGAATAAAGAACGCGATAAAGATAAGAAAATATCCATACTTATCAAACCACATTCTCGTTAAATCAATTTTCCTTTGTTTCAAAAACACGTATTTTCCATATTTCTGCACAAAGGGCATACCAAGTTTATTTCCTACAAAGTACTGAATTGTCATTCCAACACTTGTCCCAATAAACGATAGGATAATTAAGATTGGTAAATGTAAGTCTCCTATCTGTGCTAGATATCCCGCATAAGCTAATGTTGGCTCTCCTGGAAACGGAAGAGCAATATATTCTAACAGCAATCCGATAAGTACAACATAATAGCCATATTGTTGAAATAATTCATGAATCCATTCCATGTCATCTCTCCTTTCCTCTTCTCTTGACAGCATCACTCACGTACGAACTGTTACTATTATTGTATAAAAAAATTGTCGAAATAACTATCACAATAGCTTACATTTATATTACATTTTTGTAAGGTAGATACTTAAAATGACAACTATTTATTCATCTATATAAATTTAGTATTTAAATCCAAGCATTGGATTCATGAAACATAAAAATTTATAGTGTTCTAAATAAAAAACCACTGCAAAAAATGCGAACAATAAAATAGACAAATTCATCTCCCCCATACAGTCTATCACCATGCGCTTTCATTTGTTTTTCAAATAAAAAACTCTTCCTATTTTCCAAAAAATGTTCTTTATAAAAAACCACATTAAACTCATATTAACTTCATATTAGCTTCATATACATGGTGTAAGATTATATCGGAATTTGTTGAAAAGTATAACAAGTGTTTTTCCTTTATATTAAATTGAATAAATATAATGTGAAACTTTAATCAGTGGGGTCTTCATTCCCCACTGATTATTAGCTCTCACCAATCGGACTTTTACGGGCCGTTTATCTTCCACCTAACTTCTTTGCTTTCACTGAATTTTGAGGTGGGAGTATTGCTGCCCCAAAATAGCGGAATAAGTTGTTTTTCCAAAATGCACAAAGGGAGAATAAAAATGGAAGCGTATAACATGCACAATTTTATTAATACAAACATTGAATCTCATCAGGATGAAACAATTTTTAACTTACATATATGTGAAGCAAATGAATTTGATGTAAATTTAACAAAATCAACAACATTATCCTTTATCGTTACACAAAAAAACATAAAGATCATCACCAAAAAATGGATTAACTCTATCCAGGAAAGTATGATCGGTAAAAGCTATATCATTCCAACTCAAGCATTTCACTATCTTCTGCCTATCATTTCCGAAAATGAAAATGAGATGATTGTGCAAATGCAAAGCTTTGGAACAAATGGAGAGCTTTTGCTAAATGAAAGATTACTCATTAATAAAAATAACAGGAACAATAACGCTAAAATTACTACTTTTTTTGAAACCTTAAACGAAAATATACATCAGACATTACGTAGATTCCAAATCTATTGCATGTAATAGTTTTATAAAGTAAAAGTTTCATAAGGTGAAAATTTAATCAGTGGGGGTTCTTTATATACAACAATTAAAAAACCGACATAAAACCCCTCTTTTTAAGTGGGAGAGAGCATCTGGCCATGCATAGAAGCGGTCAGGGCCTTTTTCTGCCACATGCGAAGTAAAAACAGAAAGAGCANNGAGCAAACGAGTGTAGGTTACTTTTTCCTCTGCATAGCAGGAGTTTAGATGTCGAAAAATTAAAATGGATTTATATTCATCTCCCACTGATTATTAGCTCTCACCAATTGAGATAAATTAATTAATTGTTTGCACTCTTTATTTTTTAGACTAGCAAACTAGTACTAGGAGAATATAATGAAAAAAATATTACTTATTATGTTATCAATGGGATTATGGGCATTTCCATATAAACCCGCCGCGGCTGAAGCTGCTTCACCAAATCAACAACTGATTGTTAACACAAGCACACATGAAATGGCATTTTACCAAGACGGGGCATTCATAAAAAGCTTTACTGTCGCTACTGGAAAGGCATCGACTCCAACACCAACGGGAACCTTTATCATTGTAAATAAAATTAAAAACCGCCCTTACTATGCTAAACATATTAAAGGGGGAGATCCACGTAATCCACTTGGTGACCGTTGGCTCGGTTTAAATATGGCAGGAACCTGGGGAACAACTTACGCAATTCATGGAACAAGTAATAACCAAGCGATTGGTAAACCAACAACACTTGGTTGTATTCGTATGTATAATGAAGATATACACTGGTTATTTGACCGCATTAATGAAAAAGCCACTGTCATTGTAAACAACTAAATTATGATATAACCTAAGAAAAAAAGATTTACATGTAGCCAAGAATTTATATCTTGGCTTCTTTTATTTCTTTATTTACAGTAGCGGAACACCTGTCTTTACATATATAATGAAAATACCGTTTAAAAGAGCTATCAACATTCATAAAAGCGGATATTTGAATTATACAGTTATAATATTTTATAAATTTCACTTTACATACTATAATAGAACTATTATGATTTGCGAGTTGAATCTTTTTTGTTCTAACGTACCATTCCCCTTGCTACTTTCATTACAATTTAATGGCAGGGGCTTCTTATATGTTCAGCAATATTAAGCATATCAAAAGCGATGAATTTGAATATTGCAGTAAAAAGCGTTATTTAGGAGGTGTTACTATGACGCATATACTAGTAATTGAAGACAATCCAGATATACAAGAACTAATACGGGAATTTTTGACCGCACAAAATTTTAAAGTTGATGTTGTAGGCGCTGGCACAGAGGGGATTCTTCTCTTTCAAAAGAATTCATATGATCTTGTCCTCCTTGACGTTATGTTACCAGATATAGATGGATATAGTATTTGTAAAATTATAAGAGGACAGTCCAATGTACCAATCATTATGTTAACAGGCTTACATAATGAAGAAAATGAAATTAAAGGTTTTGAACTAGGAATCGATGATTACATTACAAAACCTTTTCACTATGCGGTTTTCATCAAACGAGTTGAAGCTGTGTTAAGAAGAACAACTTCAACAGAGGTTGAAAATACGAATATACTACAATTCCATGAACTCATGTTAAATTCGACAGCGTATGCTGCCTATGTTCATGGTAATCAAATTGAACTAACAACAAAAGAATTTGAAATCATATATACGTTGCTACAAAATCGAGGAAACGTATTATCAAGAAGTGATTTGTTAAATAAAGTATGGGGCTACGAACATTATGGTGATGTGAGAGTAATAGATACACATATTAAAAATATAAGGAAAAAATTAGGTATTCCTTATATTAAAACGGTGAAAGGCATTGGCTACAAAATCGACTCGTAAAAAAGAGAACATCACCAAAAATATTTTTATTAAAACCATGTTATTTTGTATCCTTTTATTATTTTGCCTTTATCAAATTATGTATTTTCTATTATCAAATTATGATAAAAAACAGCAAGGTCATTCTATAAATGCTGAAGAAGTGCAAAAAACAGAAAATGAACCGTCCAGTTCAAAGAATGCAGAAAGTAAAAGTGAACAAAATAAAGCATTTTCGGGAAACTTATCCCAGCTTCCGCCTTCTAGTATAGATGTTCAAACTCTCTATACAACACTCAGTCATATTTTACAAAAAAATAACCAAGCGGCAAAAGCAAAAGAAAATGTGCATGCGCAGAGCCCTTCTGATAAACAAAACAAAAACGAATCACTTACACAACCAGAAAAGCAATCCGATAAAAATGTTGCCTCTGATGTAACAGATGCAAAAAACAAATCAAGTGATGATGCCAATCTCACAGATGCATTAAAACAGCTTGCTCCGCATATCGCAATTACAATGTTAACTATCTCACTGCTCGGTTCTTTAATTTATACAAAATTAATTGCCAAACCGTTTCAATATATGAGTGACGCGTTAAAAGAAATTATGAACCTTGATTTTTCAGATAAACCACAGGTAAAAACGAGTGCGAAAAAAGATAATTATGACTTACAGGCTATAACTTCGCAAGCACAACATATTGTAAAAAACTTACATGAAACAAACAAAGATTTAAGAAGTGAATTGAGAAAAGAACAAGAATTAGAAAAATCTCGCAAAGAATTTATGTCCATGTTATCTCATGAATTAAAAACACCAATCGCAGCCGTCATGGGGCAATTAGATGGAATGATTCATGGGATAGGCGCCTATAAAGATCGAGATAAATATTTAAAGCGCTCCTACGAAATGATGCAAGATATTAACATTTTAACGGAAAAAATGTCAGAATTATCCAAAATACAAAACCCTCAATTTACACCAACTTTAGAAATTATTCCTTTGTCAACTATTATTGAGGATGTTATGAAGAAAGTAGATTATTTCGTAAATGTGAAGCAGTTAAAGATTCAATCTAATATTAAGCAAGATGTACAAATTTTAGCTGATCATAAATTTATTCAAACAGCTATTTTTAACATTATTTCAAATGCAGTTCACTATACAATTGATCATCAACATGTATACATAAAGCTATATGAGAAACCAAATAGTTATGCATTAGAAGTGTTAAATACAGGCACACAAATTGACGAAGAAAAATTAGCTCATTTATTTGAACCTTTCTATCGTGCAAATCCTGGAAAACATGGTTTAGTACAAGGAAGTGGTCTAGGTTTATATATTGTAAAACAAATATTAGATAAGCATCAGTTTCCTTATGGGATTCAAAACACGCCCCAAGGCGTAAAATGTTCTATCATTTTCCCAAAAGCTCTATAAAGGAGATTTGACTCTTCTTACGCTTCAAAATACAATAGGAAATAGAATTTCATACCCAAACTCATATTCCTTGATGAGTGGCGGAATTTTGTAGAGATTTTACTCTGTTTCGTTCGCCCGTTGTCCTTAGTTGGACAGCGGGCGTTTTTTATTTGCAAAGGGGGATTTTTATGAAGAAATTTAAGTTTTCATTATTAGTTTTATTTGGAGCCTGTAGCTACGGCGTACTTTCTACTATTTTCAAACTTGGCTTTATGAATGGATTTTCTTCACACCAGCTATTAGGAGGGCAATATCTATTTGGATGGATCGGCTTGTTACTGCTCGTTCTTTTCTTTTCACGTCATACAGTGCCCAAAAAGCAAGCATTCTCCTTATTAGCTGTCGGAACAACAATGAGTATGACTGGTATTTTCTATGCCATTTCTGTGGAGGAATTACCTGCTTCCATTGCCGTTGTTCTACTTTTTCAATTCACATGGATTGGGGTAGTCATTGAAGCAATCGCAAATAAAACATTCCCAAGCCGCGAAAAAATCATATCTATTATTATTTTATTTACGGGAACATTATTTGCTGGCGGTGTCTTTGAAGGGCTTGGACAAAATTTTTCAACAAAAGGCATTATCTTTGGATTACTAGCTGCTGTTTCTTTTTCCTTTTATGTCTTTGCAAGCGGACGCGTTGCGACAAATGTACCGCCCTATATAAAAAGCTTTCTCATGACAACAAGTGCTACACTTATTGTCTGCTTATTCTTCCCACCAACATTCTTAACTGATGGTGCCTTGCAAGCTGGATTATGGAAATATGCTTTCTTTCTAGGGTTCTTCGGCGTTGTTGTGCCGGTCATTTGCTTCTCAATTGGTGTACCAAAAGTAGGAACAGGACTAGGAACAATCTTAGGTGCAGCTGAACTCCCAACAGCGATTATCGCTTCCATTACACTTGTTCATGAAGCTGTATCAATGATGCAGTGGTTTGGTATCGCTTGTATATTACTGGGAATTTTTGCGCCGCAACTTCTTACTGCAAGAAAAGAGAAAACACGTTCAATCAACCAAAGCATCTAAAAAAGAGCACATGATGTGCTCTTTTCACTTCTGTGTCCCATATAACTTTGCAACTTCTATTTCAGTTTGCCCTGTATAAAATTCGCAATAAGATACACACAATTATAGATTGTTTCTTCACATAAATCAGGGGCTTCTTCTCTTTGTTTCCACAGCTGCTTTTCATCAAAATATTTATTTACAAAACGCACTGCTTCAAAGATTGTTTCTAACGCTACTTTAAAATGAGCCTGCTCAATAGCAGCTCCTACACTGCTATATAACTCTTCTACCTTTTTCTCTAATCCTTTCTTTATCGTTCCTTTTGGCACGATACCATCATAATATTTCTCAATGAACTTCAATGTGCGATTCACAAAGTTCCCATATGCTCCTAACAATTCACTGACTATAAATAAATTCACGCCAAGAAAAGTCTGTATCACGATTCTCTGGTGCATTCACTGTTAAAAAATAACGAATGGAATCAGGACCATATCTTTCTAATATATCTGGTACCCATACTGGCCACTTTTTACTTGTTGATAATTTTCGTTTTTCAACTGTTGAATACTCATTGGAAACGATATGACGCGGGATTGCTTTTTCTCCAAAGAAAAAAGGAATTATAATCTTCCTTACGAATATTTATATGTTCAGAAAAGGGAGTGATTTCATTGGATCAACAACAATTAAGTACCGTAAATAAAAAAAGTTGGAGTGCAGCCGCCTATGAAGCCTGGACCAATCGGCACGGTACGCCAAAAGAATATGCAAAAAAACTCATGCAAGATCCTGCCCAGGAAGTAGCCTACTACTTACCTTACATACAGAATCTCCACGGAAAACGGATTATCAATTTACTCGGCTCAAAAGGAAATAAAGCTGTCGCATTCGCCCTACTAGGTGCTGACGTAACTGTTGTAGATATTTCTGAAAGCAACGCAAAGTATGCAAATGAACTAGCAGATGCTGCTGGGGTTTCTATTGAATACATCGTTTCAGATGTATTAGAAATTACTCCTTCTAAAACATTCGATATTGTTTTGTTAGAGCTAGGTGTACTCCATTATTTTTTAGATTTGAAGCCGCTCTTTACATGTATCTCACAATTATTATCTGACGGTGGTATTTTTATACTTCGTGATTATCATCCTGTTTATACAAAATTATTAGCAATAGATCATCCCTCGTTTCAAGCAAACGGTAATTATTTTTATGAAGAACTGATTGAAAGTGATGTTGCTTACAGCATGCTACTTGATGAAGCGCAGCAAGAATCATTACCAAAAACGAAAATTCGCCGCTGGACATTGGGAGAAATCATTACAGAAATCGCGCAGACAAATCTCCGTATTGAGAAACTTATTGAAGAACGCGGTTCCCATCAAAGATGGGTCTTCCCTTCTTCTGCACCAGAAGGAATAGAAGAACGCATTCCGGGGCTATACACATTAATCGCTACAACTTAAAAAAAAGCCTCATACGAGGAAAATAAAATGCACCTGCCATTATACAAACGGGTGCATTTGTTTATTTTTATGTTCGTTTGATACAATAAGAGACAATAAATTTCATTTGTGACGGATTAAAGATGTAAGATTGTAAAAATAAAACTTGAAAACATTGGGAATCTATAGTAATATCATAAACGTACTATTTGACCATTATATTCATTCAGTCATTTTTTGGAGGTGAAAACGTGGCAATTGATCGAAAACGAGCAATTATTGAAGCGGCAACAAAGTCTTTTTCTGCATTTGGTTATAAAGCAACAACAATGGACCAAGTTGCAAAGCTTGCCAACGTTGGAAAAGGGACAATTTATACGTTTTTCAAAAATAAGGAAGAGCTGTTTGGTGAAATCATTTCCAATCTAATTGCAGAAATGAAGCAAGTAGCAGAAATGGCAATTGATTCAAATGTACCATTTTTTGAAAACGTACACCGTGCTTTATATCGTATTTTAGAATTCCGTAAAGATCATCAACTCATGATTAAGCTCATTCAAGAAGAACGAGATATGGGAACAAAAGAAGTACAAGATGTGATGAGACAATTAGATTTGACAATTATTACGTTTATTAAATCGCGCCTTGAAGTTGCAATTGCAAAAGGTGAGATTGCAGAATGTGATCCAGAAATTACAGCATTTATTATGCTTCGTTTATATGTATCACTCATTTTTGATTGGGAAAAACATCATGAGCCGTTAGAAAAAGAGCATATCGCTGAACTTTTTGAATTATATTTATTAAAAGGATTGTCAAAATGAGATAATCCTCTTATTATTATAAAATATGACCAAATGAACATTATGGTCATCTGTCAGTGAAGGGTGAATTATAAGAAGACAGCAATACATACGAGAGGATAATATTAGTAGTTATTTTCTTCTTTTTTTCACCGATATGACCAAATGAACAAAACAGTCAACATTTTAAAAGGAGGGTCAAACAATGCGTGGATTGAAACTGCTTGGAAAAGAGTTTACTACGATTATTAGAAGCAAAAAAATATTAATTCCAATTATTGCAGTCTTATTTATTCCAGTATTGTACGCTGGTATGTTCTTATGGGCGTTTTGGGATCCATATGATCAATTAGAGGATTTACCAGTTGCAGTTGTAAACCTTGACAAAGGTGTAGTGTATAATGGAAAACCGATTGAAGCCGGTAAAGAACTTGTTGATAATTTGAAAGAAAATAAAAGCTTCAAATGGGAGTTTGTCAGCGAGAAAACAGCAAAAAAAGGGATGGACGATCGTAAATACTACATGACGATCCGCATTCCAAAAGACTTCTCTGAAAATACAACAACACTGTTGGATGCGAACCCTAAAAAATCAAAACTAGAGTACATTCCAAATGAAAGCTTAAACTTCTTATCTTCACAAATTGGCGGATCAGCTATTGAAAAAATCAAAAGTGAAGTATCAAATTCGGTAACGAAAACGTATGCTGAGACAATGTTTGATTCATTAAAAGATGTTTCTAAAGGTTTTGCTGATGCAAGTGAGGGAGCTGGTAAGCTTCATGATGGAACGAATCAATTAAAAGATGGCTCACAGCAAATCACAGATGGTTTAGGTGAATTATCTAAGAAAACGAATAATGGATTGAACCAATTAGCAACTGGTTCTAATCAAATTACGAATGGCTTAGGTGAGTTGAATAGTAAAGTAAGCGCAATGCCAGGTGGAGTGAATCAGTTATTAAACGGTTCACAACAAATCACAAATGGCTTAGGTGAATTAAATAGTAAAGTAAGTGCCATGCCGAGTGGAGTGAATCAGTTATTAGGTGGCTCACAACAAATCACAAATGGCTTAGGTGAATTAAATAGTAAAGTAAGTGGAATGCCGGGTGGAGTGAATCAGTTATTAGACGGCTCACAACAAATCACAAATGGCTTAGGTGAGTTAAATAGTAAAGTAAGCAACATGCCAGCT
The DNA here is from genome assembly GCF_002551815.1 of Bacillus sp. AFS098217. Lineage (GTDB taxonomy): Bacteria > Bacillota > Bacilli > Bacillales > Bacillaceae_G > Bacillus_A. The sequence continues at coordinate 7,690 of NZ_NVPR01000169.1, read as the reverse complement.
GGAGTGAATCAGTTATTAGATGGTTCACAACAAATTACAGGTGGTTTGAATGGACTAGTTAATCCTAAAGGAGAATTACAATCAAATTTAGGTCAGTTATTGAACGGTTCACAACAAATTACAAATGGATTAAATCAGTTCAATGATCCACAAGGTAAATATCAATCTGGATTAAAAGCAGCTCAAAAAGGTGCACAAGATATAAACTCAGGAGCTTCTAAACTTTCACAAGGGGTATCCGAATGGAAGAAACAAGCAGATAACCTAAATGATGTTGCGCAACAGACAGCAGGAGGAGCTCAACAAGTTTCAAAGAACTTAGCGGATTTAAATGAACAAATTAAAAATTTACCGGAAGAATATAGAAAGCAATTACAGCCTGTTGTCCAAGGAATTATGGAAGGCAGTCAACAAGTTTCCAAAGGTACAGCAGGAGTTGCACAAGGCATACAAGGGCTAGCTGGAGAAAAAGGTGCTGGACAAATTGAAGCCGGAGCAACGAAACTCGCAAATGGAACTGATACGTTAAATAAAGGAGTAAATCAGCTGTCAGAAGAATCAATAGCAGGTTTAAGTAAATTGGCAAATGGATCAGGGCAAGTAACAGAAGGAATAGGTCAGTTAGTAGATTCAAAAGGGAAATTTCAAAATGGCTTAAGTAAGTTAGCAAATGGATCAGGAAAAGTAACAGAAGGTTTAAATACCTTAGCAAGTCAATCTGGTCAACTAACAAGCGGAGTAAGTGCTTTACTTGATGGCTCTGGAAAAGTAACAAGCGGTTTAAATACTTTAGCAGATAATGCAGGTCCATTAGCAAGCGGAGTAAGTGCTTTACTTGATGGCTCTGGAAAAGTAACAGGTGGTTTAAATACCTTAGCAAGCAGCTCCGGTCAATTAACAAGCGGAGTAAGTGCTTTACTTGATGGCTCTGGAAAAGTAACAGGTGGTTTAAATACCTTAGCAAGCAGTTCCGGTCAATTAACAAACGGAGTAAATGCTTTATTTGATGGATCGCAAAAAATTTCAGGCGGACTAGGTCAATTCGTAGATCCAAAAGGAGATTTCCAAAGCGGTTTAGCTCGTTTACAAGACGGTTCAGGTCAAGTAACGAATGGACTAGGTGAAGCCAATGACGGTTCAAAAGAACTTGCAACAAAACTTGGCGAAGGCGCTGAGAAAACAAGTGAAACAAAAGGTGACGAGAAGAAATATGAAATGTTCGCTAATCCAGTGAAAGTGAACACTGAGAAAACGGCAGAAGTTCCAAACTACGGAACAGGCTTTACACCGTACTTCTTATCTCTTGGTTTATTCGTTGGAGCACTGTTATTATCTATCGTGTTCCCATTACGCGAAACAGTTGGTATACCGAAATCAGGATTTAGTTGGTTTATTAGTAAGTTTGGTGTACTTTTTGCAGTTGGTGTGATTCAAGCACTTGTTGCGGATGCAGTATTGCTGTTCTGGTTAGGTGTTGAAGTACAAAGTATTCCATACTTCGTATTGTTTAGTATTATTACAAGCTTATCATTTATTGCATTAGTTCAATTCTTAGTAACCACTTTCAGCGATGCAGGACGCTTTGTTGCGATCTTGACATTGATTTTACAGTTAACAACAAGTGCTGGTACATTCCCTCTTGAGTTAATTCCGAAACCACTGCAAGTCTTTAATGCATGGTTCCCGATGACATATTCTGTATCAGGATATAAAGCGGTTATTTCAAGCGGAGATTTCAGCTTTATGTGGCAAAATGCAGGCATTTTAATGATTTTCATTGTTCTGTTATCACTTGGAACAATTGGAACATTAACTTGGATGCATAAGCGGCAATACGGAAAACTTGCGGAAGCAGAGTAAATGAAAGAAGCTGTCCCAAAAGGTCGTTGAATAACGACCTTTTGGAGGCAGCTTTTTATTTTTACTTTTATATTTAAATATCTAGTTTTGGGTTATTATGATGATTTAGGCCTATCATTGCGGCTCTTTTGCTATTTGATTACTTATTGCAACCCATTTCGGTTAGCGGAATCATGCAAAAAAGGACCCCTTTGCGGATGGAATCCTTTTTCACATGCTTAACGCATATAAGTTGAGGTTGGAGATTACCATAATTCTGTAGAATAGGACACAAGGTATTTCAACATTTTTCTCTGACTTACGTAGTCAAAAGGGGTATGACCAACATAACGAAGAGTAACGTTTTTGCTTTTGTTGATATTGATAATCGTTATCAACTAATTAGGAGTATACATGATGTTTTCTAAAAATACAATCGTATTTCATATTTTTATCTAAAAATTTTTCTCGGCCAAATGTAGACATTTTCTGAACATTCATGCATATAAAATATTCTTCTGCCATTATCTGCTATACTTCTATTGAACAGATTAACAACTGTACAATAAGGAAATCTTTAATTTTGTTCTTTATATGCTAAAATCATAATAAACGGTTTTAAAGGTGGAGGATAATTATGAAATATGTTGGAATTCGAAAAAAGCTACTCTTCATGCTCTTAGGTATTTGTTCATTATTTAGTATTGCACTAATTATTATTCTTACATTTGCTACGAGCCAAGCACGTGAAGCAGACACCCTAGAACATGATGTTTCACGAAGAGCAGCTATTTTAAAAGACCGTGGTGATTGGTTTCAAGCACAAGTTGCTGGTTTACAAGAATACTTACTATCACATGACCAAAAAGGATTAGAGAAATTTAATAGCGAAGGAAAAAAATTAGCCGATACACGTAAAGAAGTAACGAGTGATAAAAGCATTCCAGAAGGGATGAGAGAAGCTATCTTAATGGGAGGAAAATGGCGTAGTGTAATAGATAATGAAGTGCTTCCACTTGCACGTGAAGGTAAATGGGAGGAAGCATCAAAAATTGCGATGGAGCAAACTGATGTTGTCAATGATCTTTTAAATCGATTTACAAAATATGCAAATGATGAAAGAGAAAAACAAAACCAATTAATTGAGAGCATTCATAACTCAACAAAATTCATTCAATATGTAATTGTTTTTTCACTTATTATATGTACAATCCTCGCCATTCTACTAGCATGGTGGTTCTCTGGTAAACTCGTTAAGCCAATCCACCAAATCGATTCTAAACTAAAAGAGTTAGCTTCTAAGGAGGGCGATTTAACTGCAAGATTAGATGTAAACAGTAAAGATGAACTTGGTGATATTGCACATTCCTTTAATCAAATGCTCGGTAATTTACAACATATTATTCAGCAAGTTCAACAAACATCTACAAATGTGAAAGAGGCATCTGTCAGTATGTTTACAACAACAACCGATTCTATGGATGCTGCATCACAAATTCAAGCTACAATGCAAACACTTGACCATAATATTCGCTCACAAGTGTCCAGTATCGAGGAAAGTTCAACAGCAATGGATGATATGTCCACAAGTGTGCAACGTATCGCAGAATCCGCTTCTTCTGTTGCACAACTAGCCGTGACAACTTCTGAAAAAGCTGATGATGGCGGAAAAGTGATTGAAAAATCAATTTCACAAATGAATGCAATACATGATGCAGTCAATGCTACATCCCAAGTGGTTGAACGCCTCATTACACATACAAAGCATATTGATACAGCTGTGCAATCTATTTCTAATATTGCGGAACAAACAAATTTATTAGCTTTAAATGCATCCATTGAAGCTGCCCGTGCTGGTGAGCAAGGAAAAGGATTTGCAGTTGTGGCAGATGAAGTTCGCAAGCTTGCCGAACAATCTAAAACAGCCGCAACAGATATTAATCATTTGCTTCGTCAAATCCAAGATGACACACAAGCAGCCAATAACATGATGACACAAGGACAGTCAGAAGCATCCCAAGGAATCACAGTTATTCGTACCGCTGGCTCTTCTTTTACAGCAATCGTTAACCACATTAATGAAGTTTCTACGCAAATGCAAGAAATGTCTGCGACTGCTGAAGAAATGGCTGCAAGTGCTGAAGAAATGAATGCATCCTTAAATAGCATCGCTTCTATTTCAAATGAGGTTGCAGCTGAAACAGCTCAAACATCACATTCAGCCGGCACACAAGCAAACGTTATGAAAGAAGTCGCAACAAAATCATCAGAAATGAAAGCTACCGCTCAAGACCTAGAAGCACTTGTTTCTCATTTTAAAACAATTTCATAATTCAAATCATCTTCAAAAGAGAGGCTCTTTAACAGCCTCTCTTTTTCTATTATCTTCCGCATATTAAAAAGACATAAATATGTGCTTACAAAGGACATATTATACCTTCCTCTATACGCAACTGTCTGCTATAATTCCTAGTGGAAGAAGAAAGCTTTATTCCAAAATAAAAAGGAGTAGGGCTTTCTTTTGGTTTTATATATAAGGTAATCTTAATAAGATAATTTTTAAAAGGAGGTTTTATCATATGAGTTTTATCAGTATTCGTAAAAAACTGATGTTCATGATGATAACAACTTGTGCTTTATTTGGCATTGCATTAGCTTTTATTTTATTTTTTGCTATTGATCAATCACATAAAGCCGAAACATTACAAAGCGATATCTCTCCTCTAGCAACAGAATTTGCAGAACGCGGGGACGCTTATCAAGTACAACTTTCTGCTCTAAGAGGTTATTTATTACAGCATGATCAAGCAGAACTAGATAAATTTCATGAAATGAGCAAACGTCTAGAAGATACGAAAGATAAACTTCTTTCTAACTCTCATATCTCTCAGCAAGTAAAAGATACAATGCAGTCAGGCTCCACTTGGAGGCAATTTATTGACGATAAAGTCGTTCCTCTTACAAAAGACCAAAAATGGGAAGAAGCGGTACAACTTGCTTCAACAGAAAATGGCACTGTCTATAAAGTAATTGGTGATTTCACAAACTATAGCAATGAACAGGTGAAAATACGTGACCAATCTATTCAACAAATTGATCAATTATCCGTAATAATTGAATCCATTGTTTTCTTATCCCTTGTGATCTGTAGTATTGCCGCTATTATTCTTGCATGGTGGTTCTCTGGTAAACTTGTTAAACCAATTCAACAGATTGATACAAAACTAAAAGAATTAGCTTCTCAAGGCGGCGATTTAACAGGCCGTTTACACGTAAACAGCAATGATGAAATTGGTGAAATCGCAACTTCCTTTAATAAAATGTTAGAAAACTTGCAACATATTATTAACCGTGTTCAAAAAACATCTATCGAAGTACAACATGCTTCTGAAAATATGTTAGAAAAAACAAGTACATCACGAGATGCAACAATACGCGTTCAAAATACAATGTCTCATTTAAAAACGAACATTCAATCACAAACTTCCAGCATGGAAGAAAGCTCAACAGCAATGGATGATATGGCTATTAGTGTTCAACGTATTGCTGAATCTGCTTCATCTGTCGCAGAGCTAGCTGTCGCTACTTCTGAACATGCGAATGACGGCAGTGCAGTCATTCAAAAATCTATTACACAAATGACAACAATCCATGAAGCAGTCAATGCTACATCACAAGTAGTCGAACGTCTAATCACTCATACAAAGGATATTGATATGGCAGTACAGTCAATATCTAATATTGCTGAACAAACAAACTTACTTGCTTTAAATGCTTCCATTGAAGCTGCTCGCGCTGGTGAACAAGGAAAAGGATTTGCGGTTGTAGCGGATGAAGTTCGCAAACTTGCAGAACAATCCAAAACTGCTGCAACAGATATTAACCGACTGCTACATCAAATTCAGAACGACACTGAAACAGCAAGCTCCATGATGTCTCAAGGACAAGCTGAATCATCTGAAGGAATTCATGTAATTCGTGAAGCTGGTACTTCCTTTACAACAATTGTAGGGCAAGTGAACCAAGTCTCCACGCAAATACAAGAAATCTCCGCGACTGCTGAAGAAATGGCTGCAAGTGCTGAAGAAATGAACGCTTCTCTCAATAATATTACTGCCATTGCTAATGAAGTATCGTCTGAAACAGCGCAGACTGCTCAATCAGCGGAGAAAAAAGTTATCGTCATGAATGAAATGGCTTCTACAGCCAAACAAATGAAACAAACAGTAGAAGAATTAGATACACTCGTATCTCGTTTTAAAACAGAGTAGTTCTCTTATACAAGCATTTCTTTGTAAAAAGAATGCTTGTATTTTTTATCATTTCAATTCACAAGCACGTGTAACTTCCCATATCACATTGAACTACCCCCACTTGAGCTTGAGGTGGGGGTTCTACTGTTTCTGCCCTCGCAAAAACACTTCCTCTCGTTCAACAAAAAGGATACAACGATTTAGAAATTCAGTAGTGTCCTTAGACAAGACGACCTCCTTCTGTCTTCCGAGGAAAACAGAAAAGGTATAGCCATTTTCTTCCTATATCGAGGAGAAAACCACCTTGTCATGCATCCAGTTCCTAGGACCTGTTATCTGCTCTGGTAACAAGCGTAAGAGACTGGGACAAGGGGGTCTTTTTTTATGATACAAACATGTTTGCTAGTTTTTTCTTTTCATCTTCAAGTAAGTCTAATCTCTCGATTTGTAATGCCTCTTTCGGCTGATTCACATCATATAACTGATAGAAATGATGGGCGCGAATATCCAGTCGATTGTTCAATTGATGCCAATGACTCCAGTGATGCGCTTCTTTCTTTAAAATATAAGGCTGAAGCACTTGAGGTACTTTTTCTTTATACCCTAACCCACGACGCCCAATCGTAAAAGCCGCAGATTGATGAATAGATATCCCGAGTTTTCGCATATATTTCATCTTTCCTGAGATAGAAGTGTAAGCTGGATTGACTTGAAAGACAGCCACGCCCTTTTTATCCGCGCGATTTAGGATCGCGCTTGTCATCTTCTCATAAGCGAACAGACTTTTCATTCGATTCGCTCGCTTATTTCCGTACCGATCACCTGTCTTGGATTGCATGGTATCTAACTTTTCTATGATAATCGGCTTATGATACCGCACTGCTAAGTCAACTAAGCGAATGACTTCCGCTTCAATTATCTTTGTGATTTGTCCAGTTGTTTTTCCAATAACGGAAAAACGGAAAGAACCACTCCCTTTGTAATTCCCATCCTCCGTTACATGCGCCCATGCAAAGTGGTCTAGGTTACAATCCACACCAATGACACCATCCGCTTTACTGTAATTCGTGTGAGGGTTTTCCGGTACATCGACTAAGCATTTTACAATGTAATACTCGCCATAGTCTTCAACAGACCACGCAATCGGTTTGCCGTGTTTTTTCTTATTCTTACACTGTAATTGTTTTGTGATTACTTCCTCAATGATTTCTTGCCCATACGGGAATGTGACAGCTGGAAACATAACTAGTTTCCCTGCACTTGTTGTCATCCATAATTCCTGTTTCTCAACAACGTACTGAAACACAAAATTTCCATGTTTGGCATCTTTACGACCNNTGAGACCGAAACAGTTTTTTGCTTCCAAACACCGCGCTCGGAATATGCGTTTGGTACGATTCAAGCTTCTGCTTTAAACGATATTGCCGATGAGTCAAACGGCCGATTTTTGCCTGGATCCTTTTGATTTGAACATCTAAGTACTGGTGTTCAAACAGATATTCATTCAGCCAAATCAATGTATCCTCTTTACGAGACAAGGAGATAATCTGGTTGTGCTTCGAAAAGCGGGAGTTTTTCGGGAACGTAATCTTTCCTTT
>NZ_NVPR01000168.1 GCF_002551815.1 Bacillus sp. AFS098217 | reverse complement strand
ATTGAATTGAGAAAAAGACAATTTCAAATCCCTCCTTCTTATTTCTTCTTTTTCACTATAATAAAAAAAGAAAAAGGAAAACATCGAACTTTCTTACAAACATTCATGCATTCTTACAGTTTTGTCATTTTTCTCGTCATTTTGTAAATGTAATCATCGCCTTGCCTTTCGCTATTTTCTTTGGAAAACATGGTGAATTACGAGAAAGAGCGCTACAAGATCAACTTTAAAGAAGTAGTGCACTGAACCTCTTAATTAATGTAATTAGTGTGTGGAATACTATTTATTTAAGTGAAGCAATAAAAGCTTTGAAGAAAAAAGAACAATTTGATGAAGAACTATTGTATAGTGATAATAAAGTTATTGAATTTTGATTAAAAAAGATAAGAGCCTTACTACATTCTATATGCAGCAAGGCTCTTTAAAGTTGTTTCAAATTATATCCATCTGCTTATGTAATGCTTAAAAAATGAATAATAAAGTTGTTTACTTCTTATTGAACTAACGCCCCCGTTAGTTTAAGTGTAACTCTTCACAATTATTTCATATTATATAGGTGAATAGAAAGATAAATTAGAATTTAGTTTATAGTTATAAAAATAAGTTATTTATACCCTTATAATTCTTCAAAAAGGAGAGTGTATGAAAAAGACTATTGTTTTTGTATTAACGATATTTATATTATTCTCAGGATTCGCAACAAAAAGTTATGCGTTGTCAGATTCGAAATCTGTGGCAATACAAGCATTGCTAGATGATGCCTGTCGTACATCAGGTGTGCCTGGAATGTCAATCTCAATACTTGCTGATGGTGAAGTGTTCTACTTTTCTTCTGGGTATGCAGATCTTGAAAAGGGATTGTCTGCAAGTGAAAATACACTCTATGAGTTGGCCTCGGTGAGTAAAGCTTTTACTGGTATGGGGATTTTGCTATTGGAAGAGCAAGGGCTGCTATCAATGACTGACCCTATCCAAAAATATTTACCTTGGTTTACGTTAAAGTATCAAGGTAAACCTGTTGATATGCAAAACCTTACACTAAATAACTTTCTTCACCATACCAGCGGCCTAACAAATATTAGACATATTCAAAATATTCCACAAGGTAATACGCCTGATATGTTGCAAAAGACTGTGGAAACGCTGGTAGATGCAGAATTGGCGTTCTCTCCCGGTGAACAATATAACTATGGAACCGTTAATTATGACGTATTGGGTTTGGTTATTGAGATTGTATCACGACAAAGCTATGAAGACTTTATGAAGGAACAGGTATTTCTACCCTTAGGTCTTCACCAGACGTATGTTTATAAAGAAGATGCTCAAGCCACTGGACAGTTAGCACAGGGCTACCGTTCTTCCTTTTTTATAACAACTCCATTTAACGCTCCGGATTATGCTGGGAATAAACCTGCCGGCTATATCATTTCTAATACAAAAGATATGGCGCGTTGGATGGGCATACAGATGGGTATCGTGCAGGACATACCCGAAATATTTCACAGGGCCATCGAAAAATCACATAGGGGTGATATGTCTGTTTCGGCTGTCAATGATATGTATTATGCGGCAGGTTGGTCGGTAAACGCCGAACAAACGTTTATAGAACACACTGGGGGTAATCCAAATTTTAGTACCGAAGTAGCCATACTGCCAAATGAAAGAACAGCCATCTGCTTACTGAGCAACGGCGCAAATACCAATATAAACCTGGTACTAAAAGTTAAAAATATATTAAACGGCAATCTAGCTCAGTCATATGAGATAAGCGGCACACAGCTTTTGGACATCATTTTGTCGTCTACCACAATTATTCTTTGTCTATTAGCCGTTCTGTTATTTTTCTTAGGATTAAGAAAAAGGAAAACGAATGAGCAGCAGCCAATGACAAAAAAGAGAACAATCGTAACAATTATTTTCCTAATCGCTACGATTGCCCAGTGTATAATGTTTTTTGCCTTCGATTGGTCAACGATACTTATTTGGCAAACATATAGTGTTCTTACAGCTTTAATTTCGTCAACATTATTAACAGCAAGCATTACTTGGTTTGTATATACTCACCGATTAGATGCCTCGGTCCGAAAATAAGTATAATATTAAGTAAATAAATCCTAATTTATCGATATTCTTAATTTAAAAAACAGAAGACACCTCGGTGTCTTCTTTAATGTCATCGACACTTCTCCTAGTTAAACCCACTTGCTATTTCTTTCACTAACCTGCCTCGTTAGTAGAAGAAGGATTTTTAAACAACTATATTATTTTTTAAATGACTTTATTGTAAATTAAACAACTTTATTATCTCTGTACAACTATTAAAACATAGTTCTCCAGTAGGGTGGGAACGCATTAACTTTCTAGGAGAATACCGAATTAGCAAAAGAGAAAGTGCGCCAGTAGACTCTCTACGACCACTACAGACAACTAAACCGTAAGAAGCTGAGGATCTCATAGCGTACGAAATTCGGCTACCCCTAAAAAAGGAAATCATTCTTTTCTTATTGCGCTAACGGGTACGTTATAAGTAAAAGGTTGTCACATATTAGTCATGACTAATATGTGACAACCTTTAATTTTTATGACTTTTTACGATTTAGGTCTTGATAAACTTTCATTTGATATTCTTGGCATCACTCAAGAATATACAAATTCACTTCAACACACCGCTTAAAAAAATAAGTATGTTGAAGTCTTATTTGAGTATGTCCAAATATAGAAACTTGTATTCTATATCTAACAAAAATACTCCAGATGNNCATCTGGAGTATTTTTGTTAACTTGATGGCTATGGCCACATTATGGCACCTCTTTTATATGTAAGGAATACTAGAAGAAGCCTACCTTCTAGTCTATTCCCATTTATAAGTCCAAAACTGCTCCATTTGTAACCATTTTAACGTTGCAGCATCTTTATTTTTCAGCTTCACTTCTGTTTCTTCAAGCATCGCTTCCGTTTGAGAACGATGTGCACGTAAAGCTGCTAACTTTTGATCAAATGCTTCGCTAATGTTATTCACCACATCGGGTTCACCTAATACTTCTTCACGATTTTTCGTAATTGCAACAGCGTGAATAACCGGACGCGTTTCTTTTGGCATACGTGATACTGCACGAACTGTAGCACGACCAAATGCATCATGGTCTGGGTGAACACCATGTTCTGGATAGAATGTAATAATTCTTGATGGCTGTACATCGCGAATTACCGCTTCAATTTTATCTGCTACAAAATCTACATCTTCAAACTCTAACGTTTTATCATGAAAACCAAGCATTCTTAAATCTGTAACGCCCATTGCTTCACATGCATCTTTTAATTCCTTTTCACGGATACTTGGAATTGTTTCACGGTTTGCAAATACACCTTTCCCCATGTTACGTCCCATTTGTCCAAGGGTTCCACATGCATAGGTTACAGGTACTCCTTGTCTTGTTAATAAACTAATTGTTCCTCCTGCTGCATAGGATTCATCATCTGGATGCGGAAATACAACAAGTACATGTCTCTCCATACGTTTCCCTCCTTCTTATTTAAATGGCGTTAAGCTTAATTCAAGTGCTACTGCTAAACGACCTTTATTATCGTGCCCTGCTAGTAATAAACGATCTTGCTCGTCTACTTCCCAATGTGTAATGCCTTCAGCATATACCCAGCCATGATTCATTTTGAGACCAACTCGGTATGGATTTGTTCCGGTTATTTTCCCGCGCTCAAAACGGATAATTGCATTGCGAATGAATGCTCCGACTGTCATCATTTTTTCATTAATATGTGAAGCATATGCTCCATTTGTCGTTTCTAAATGAATATATACATCTTTATTTACAAAACGTTCGATTTCATGTTGAATAACAGCGCTATCTTTTACTATTTCCATCGGATTTCACCTCTTCAAACCATTTTACGCAAAAATAATGTAAATTGCTATCTCTATATTAGAGGACAATGCTCACTTTGCATAATAATTTGCACTTTGTTTTTTATTTTCTGTTACGGTATGTGAAATTTTATTCTTCCTCTCTATTGTAAATAGTTTTCTTTCTTTTTTGAATTTGCTACAATAGAGTTTATGCGGAGGGATGCATTTCGACAATTTAATACATATTTTAAAGAAGGTGACATGTTGGAACATTCAGCACATGAAGTAGCAAATTGGCAATATTATTTTGCAATTGCCGTATTTTTAGTGACATATGGATTTATTATTTCCGAGAAATTGAACCGTGCTGTAATTGCACTGTTCGGTGCTGCCATTATGATTATTTTTGGAATTGTAGACTTACATACTGCCTTTACATCACATATTCAATGGGAAACGATTACCCTTTTAATTGGAATGATGATTCTCGTACATATTACGAGCCAATCTGGTGTATTTGAATATGTAGCTATTAAAGCAGCAAAAGCAGCAGGCGGAAAGCCCATTCGAATTTTATTATTTCTATCCCTATTAACCGCTGTCGGCTCTGCATTTTTAGATAACGTAACGACTGTTTTATTAATTGTTCCTGTTACATTATCTATCACGCGTATTTTAAAGGTACAACCTGTTCCCTATTTGATTTCTGAAGTATTATTTTCAAATATTGGTGGTACCGCAACGCTAATTGGTGATCCTCCAAATATTATGATTGGATCTGCTAATAAACATTTAGATTTTAATGCTTTTTTACTTAATTTAACTCCAATTGTAATTATTATTTCTGTTGTTACATTAGGCATTATTTATTTTATGTATCGCAACAAATTAAAAACAACACCTGAACAAATTGCCAAGCTTATGGCCTTAAATGAAAAAGACTATATTCGTGATCGAAGCCTACTCCTAAAATCTCTTTCTATTTTAGGACTGACAATTCTCGGGTTTGTTCTTCATTCGATTATTCATGTGGATGCGGCAGTTATTGCGATGACTGGTGCTACACTTCTTATGTTAATCGGCGTGAAACAACATGAATTAGAAGATGTATTCGCTCATGTAGAATGGGTAACAATTTTCTTCTTCGCTGGATTATTTGTTCTTGTTGGCGGATTGATTGATATCGGCCTTATTTCTTCACTTGCGAAAAAAGTGATTGACGTAACAAATGGCGATATCGGTTTTGCAGCAGTTCTCATCTTATGGGTATCTGGCGCGGCATCAGCTACTATTGATAATATTCCATTTGTCGCAACGATGATTCCACTTATTCAAGATTTAGCATCAGGACTTGGACTTTCTGCTGATTCCCCTCAAATTGAAGTACTATGGTGGGCATTATCACTTGGCGCTTGCTTAGGAGGGAACGGAACGTTAATCGGAGCATCAGCAAACGTAGTTGTTGCAGGTATCGCTAACCGCGAAGGACATGGATTTTCTTACCTTGACTTCTTAAAAATTGGCTTACCGTTAACGATCGTTGCATTATTATTATCACATGCTTATATATATTTACGTTATTTAATGTAAAAAGGTTTGCAGCATATTGCTGCAAACCTTTTTTATCACCAAAATATCCCGATAATTGCTAATGCTCCTAAAATAATACCACCAATTTGTCCAACAATTGCTGGTGACAATTGAACACCTTTTTTCACTTCAACAATCGGCCTTTCATGCCGAAGCTGTTGAACCTCACTTTGCAATTGATGCATACTGCCATGTAATTCTTTTACAAGTTCTTTTAACTCTGCTATCTCTTCATTTACTGGTTTTGGCTTTTCTAAATTCATCTGACAAGACTCCTTATTTTAATCCATATGTTGTAAAAATTCGCCATCTGTTCTATCTTATCCTGCTCAATATATGCATTTTATTGAATATGCTTATCTCGCTATTTGTGGACAGTACAGCAAAGAAGGTAGCTAGGAAATCAAATGCCCGTAAAAACTCAATTGGTGCAGGCTGATAACCAGTAGAGGATGAATCCCCTACTGTTAAAGTTTTACTTTATGTCAAAGAATTTACCTTACCATATACAAAAAAGATAAAATCGTGTATCTAATAAATTATTTTTGAATCTTCATCCATTCATTCTGTAATATCCCCATTATAATACGGTCAAATTTCTTTCCATCTCGTTGAACAGCTTCTCTCATACATCCCTCCATCTTAAAGCCAACCTTTTCATACGCTTTAATGGCAGGCTGATTATATGAAATAACATCAAGACCTACACGATGTAAGTTCAATTCGTGAAAAGCATATTTCAGAATAAGGCGTAATCCTTCTGTACCATATCCCTTACCTCTATAATTCTGATCACCTATGCCAATTGCTAATAAACCAGCTCTATTATTCCACTCTATACTATGCAGTGCCACAAAACCAATTAGGATATCTTCTTGAATTGTTCTTAACATGAACGAAACACCGTTTGATTTTCGGCCCTTTAATAGCTCATACTCCTTTATTTCATGTAAAGATTGTGGAATTGCAGCGTCCGTATCTACATTTCTTAAATACTCACTATCTTCTTGCCAAATAGCCATTTGCTCAACATCTTCCGCTCTAATTGCTGATAATTTAATATTTTCGCCTACAAAAAGATTATTCATTGTAGTGTTCATTTTAAAGATCCCCCTTTTCAATTATGGGGATAGTTTTGTAATTTACTAGACCTATCTATCCCCGTGCCCCATCGTCTTCAGTAATAGTGGGGTACTTACAATAAGCGATAGCATTGGCACATCTCCCTTTAATAAGTTTGCACTCATTATATATTTTTCTGAGTATTTAATCAAAAAGGAATTGTAAAAAAGACCCTCCAAATTGAAGAGTCTCATTTTATATAAGTATATCTAAGTCCATTATTTTGCGAACAACTTTTCCACTTCATCCATTGCCATTTTATTTTCTAAAGCCGAAAGCTCTTTGTCTATTAAACTTTTCCTTTTAAAAAAATTATAGTATAGTAAATTATCATCGAATTTTTCAGATAAAAAAACACCCATCATACAGAAGGAGAAACAATGTTTTATATCAAGCAACTTCTTTTCTTTACCTATCAACAAGCTTTATCCTGTGTTTTTCCAGTAGTCATTTTTATCACCCTTGCCGGTTCAAAACTCATCCTGATTCCAGGGCTATATCGTTATGATTTCATCCTTATTGTTTGTCTTCTTGCTCAATATATTATGTACAAAACTCGTCTAGAAACAAAAGATGAGCTTAAGGTGATTGCTGTCTTTCATCTCATTGGGCTTTTATTAGAAATATATAAAGTTCACTTTGGCTCATGGAGTTATCCTGAAGAAGCATATTCAAAAGTTTTTGGTGTCCCACTTTATAGCGGATTTATGTACGCTAGTGTCGCTAGTTATATATGCCAAGCATGGCGAAGATTACATTTACAAATGCAGAACTGGCCTAGGGCGATATGGACAATACCACTAGGAGCCATGATTTATTTCAACTTTTTTACACACCACTTCCTATATGACTTTCGCTGGGTTTTAACTATCCTTTTATTCATTGTCTTTTTTCGTACTTTTGTACAATTTTCTGTACAAGAAGTTACATATAAAATGCCACTTGTACTTTCATTTTTCCTTATTGGATTTTTCATTTGGATTGCTGAAAACATCGCTACGTTTTTTGGCGCATGGCAATATCCCAATCAACGAGAAGCTTGGAGCCTTGTTCACATCGGCAAGATTAGTTCATGGTTTTTACTCGTTGTAATCAGTATTATGATTGTGGCGCAGCTTAAACATTTTAAAGATAATGAAAACAAGCCAACTTCAATATCATAAGTTGGCTTGTTACATTTTGCTTCCCTATAAAGTGAAACTTTAATCAGTGGGGACTTTCTTCATCCCCCACCGATTATTAGCCCGCAAATGACAGAATAAATATTTCGTCGCTCAATACACTTTACCAAATGACGCCCTTGTTACATCTATGAATTGCTGTAATGGTGATGTGATCCATTTATCTTTATGCCAAGCAATTTGTGTAAAAATAGGAGTGATTGTATTCTCGAAAACCAACTCCTTCATTGTACCTTCTTGTATATCTTTTTCTACAACCATTGCTGGTAAAATCGCTATCCCTAGGCCTGCAATTACACATTGCTTAATTGCTTCCACACTAACAAACTCAATTTTATTTATAGGATATACGTCTTCTGTACGGAATAAATCTTCAAATATAGTACGATATGAACAGCCAAGCTCTGTTAGTAAAAGTGTTTCGTTTTCTAAGTCTTTTATGGAAACCGTAGTTTTCTCAAGTAAAGGATAATTAGGAAAAACAACTATTTTTAATTCCTCTTGAATCAAAGACTCTACATGCAAAACATCTTCTGTTTTACATTCGTCTAAAATAAAGGCTAAGTCCAATTTCCCTTCCATTAATTGTTCTTTCGCATCCTTATTTGAATGAGCTGGTTTAAATATAAGCTTTATTTGAGGGAACTTTGCCTTAAACTCTTTTAAAATGAAAGGAAGTCGATATGTACATTGGCTTTCTTGTGCTCCAATTAGTAGCGTACCTGATATTTCCTCATCATCTTTCACAGCCATTTTAGCCTCATAACTTAACGCTATCATCTTATCCGCATATAACTGAAACTTCCGCCCTGCTTCAGTCAAAAAAAGACGTTTCCCCAATCGTTCGAACAATGGTGTTCCTAGCTCAGCTTCCAATGCTTTTATTTGAGCTGTCACACTTGACTGAGCAAAATTCAATATTTTCGCAGTCTGCGTAAAATTCAAATTTTCCGCTGCCGTTTTAAATGTAATTAATTGTTTTATTTCCAATATCTTTTCCTCCTTCCAATCGATATTTTCGATTGATTCCATCGAAATAATCTTCTTTTTCTATTGATATATGTATTGTATGATAAGAAACATTAACAAACAATATTGACGTACGTTACAAATTGGAGGTATTCCATATGAAAGCACTTTGTTTCGAAGCATTCGGAAATGCTGATGTATTAAAATATCAAGAAGTTCCAGACCCAATTATAAAACCAAAGGAGATTCTTGTTCGTACAAAAGCGATTGGCTTAAATTTTGCTGATATATATAGACGTAGAGGTGACTATCATCTTGCTGGTAAACCACCTTATATATTAGGGTATGAAGGATCAGGGATTGTAGAGCGTGTTGGTAATGAAGTTTCTAATATTAATGTTGGCGATCGTGTTGCATTTGCTGATGTCCCGTTCGCAAATGCCGAATTAGTAACTGTTCCAAAAGAAAAAGTGATTCCACTACCTGATCCTATTTCTTTCAATACAGCCTCTTCTGTTTTATTACAAGGTTTAACGGCTCATTATTTAACAAAAGATAGCTATAAAATAAAAGAAGGCGATGTTATTTTAGTGCATGCAGCAGCTGGTGGAGTTGGCCAACTTCTCGTGCAAATGATTAAACTGCAAGGTGGAAAAGTTATCGGTCTTACTTCATCAAAAGAAAAAGCAAACGTAGCTTATTCAGCTGGAGCAGACTATGTATTATTATATACAGAAGCATGGTGTGAAAAAGCACTGAAAATCACAAAAGGGCTTGGGGTTGACGCTGTATATGAATCAGTAGGTTCTACATTAGAAGAAAGTTTCAAGGCTACAAGAATCGGTGGGACAGTTGTATTTTACGGAATGGCTGGTGGCAATCCTGCCCCTATTGACCCCCGAATGCTAATGGATACTTCGAAAACTTTAACTGGCGGCGATCTTTGGAATGTACTCACAACGTATGAAGAACGAAAAAAACGTTCACAGCAACTATTTGATTGGATTACCGCTGGAAAATTAAATATCAAAAACCCAACTACTTTCTCTTTAAAAAATGGTGCTGACGCACATCGATTATTGGAAAGTCGAAAAAGTACAGGGAAAATTTTATTGATACCGTGATCATTTCGGATAAGAAACCTGAATCAAAAAAGGGCAGCTAGAAGAGTTCTTCTAGCTGCCCCTTTGTTCAATTCTATTCAGAAAAAGCTTCTGAATATCGAACGACTCCTTGTATATCTCGAAGATCATGATCCGTTAACTCCATAGCCATAAATGCTTCATTTAAAAATGCTTGTTTTACAACCTCTTCTGCCCTTTTATAATCTTTCTCAAGTTCTTGTCTAATCTTTATATTCATAGCATCTCATCCCCTATTCTTTCTTATTTCTTTTTGAATTTTACGAAGTGCTTTTTTCGATCCCCGCTCTATATCATGCTGCATTTTCCGCTCTTTATAATCCATAAATAATGTATCTAAATCGTACCCTTCTGGATATAATTCCTTCGCTTGTACCTCTAAAGAAATTCGCTTAACATTTACTTCCATACATTCCCCATTATAAAACACGACAACGTTATGGAAATTATCTTTTTCTTTATATACAACTCCAAAGTCATCATAGTCTAATAATTTCACACGGTCTCCCTTTTCATATTTATATTTCTCTTCTATTTTCTCTTTCACAACTTTAGGTTTTCTTATTCTACTTTCATGCAGTCTCTCTAAACGATATTCTTTATTTTCCATATAACCTTTTGCTCTTTGCAGCACATTTTCTCGTATATTCATTTTTTTTGAAATCCATAGGGCATTACTCTCCCCCGATTTCCCTATCATTAACTTATACATTGGTTCCAATGTTTCACTATTAAATTGCATCGCCGCGTTCATAAAATCACTGTGCATTTCTGAAAAGCGTTTAATTTCACCATAATGAGTAGTCGCAACAGTTATACAACCCATATGATAAAACTCTTCTAAAATAGAAATCGCAAGCGCAGCTCCTTCATTCGGTTCCGTACCGCTGCCGATTTCATCAAATAATAAAAGTGTATTATTACTCGAAGCTCTCATAATTTCCGAAAGATTTTTCATATGCGATGAAAATGTACTCAGTGCATTTTCTATACTTTGATTGTCACCAATATCTACAAAAATATTTCCAAAGATGGCAATCTCCGTTTCCTTATCTGCTGCAATATGAAACCCTGACATTGTTGCTAATGTTACTAAACCTATTGTTTTGAGAACAATCGTTTTCCCACCAGCATTTGGTCCTGTAATAATTAAGCTTCGGTAATTTTGCCCGATTTCAAAGTTTAGTGGTACAACTTCTCCTGATAATAATGGATGTTTGCATTGAACTAATTTTACATATCCATAATCATTTAACCTCGGCTCTATCCCGCCAATATGTTTACTAAACTTCGCTTTTGCAAACACCATGTCATATTGACTAATCAGCTCCATATTAATCTTAATGTTATAAATGTCCTCTAAGATCATTCCCGATAAAGTGGCTAATATTTGATATTCTTCCATCCCTTCTTCAGCTTTTAGGCTCGCTAGTTCCACATTTAATTTTGTAACAGTATTAGGCTCTATAAAAACTGTTGAACCTTTAGAAGAAATTTCAACAATAGTTCCTGCAACTTGATTTTTATAAGAAGCTTTAACCGGAATTGTATAGCGATCATCTTTTTTACTAATAAAGAATTCTTGAATATACTTCTTATTCACACTACTATTTAAAAATTTATTTAACCGTTCTTTAATTTTCCCCTCTACGGAGTCGACATTATTTCGAATTCGTTTTAACTCTTTGCTTGCGGCAGAATCAATACGATTTCCTTTAATTGAAAAATCAATTTCTTCTTCCACACTTTTGAATTCGGACATTGAATTCGCATACGATGCTAGTACTGGTGCGAAAAATTCTTTATCCAGCATAAACTTTTTAACCTTTCGACACCCTCGTAAAAAGTCTGATACACGAACTAGCTCATTTGGATCTAAGATCATGCCTTTCTCAAGTTTTTGAATTGTACTATCGATATTAGAAATCCCGAAAAAAGGTACATGCCCTTCTGCATCTAATATAGCTCGCGCTTCAGTTGTTTCATTCAAACGATTTTTCACTACTTTTATACTTGCGCTTGGCTCCAATTTATTTAACAACTGTTTTCCTAATCCACTCACACAATACGATTTAACTATTTCCTTCAACTCGTTATATTGCAACTTTTCCAAAGTTATTTTATTCAATTTCTATTCTCCTCACTATGATTTACTCACATCATAAATGAAGATACCCACCCATTAGATTCCAATGAGATGTAAATAATTAGATTTTCATGCGATAAAAATAAACACAAGAAAGCTGCGGAGATACCGCAGCTTTTTACATTTACAAGGCATGTGTAATATATAATGAAATAAACCATCAAAAAACACATGGCTACCCCCTAATCATTACACGCTTTATAAAGTATTGTAGGTATCTTCATAGGTTGAAATAAATCCAAGACAAAATTAGGGGTATGAATTATATAAAAATCCCCTGTTCTCATCAGATTTATTTCATTCAATTTTTCCTATTTAGAACCTACCGCACTCACAAAAAGCACCTCTCATTAATTTATAATTATTTCCATTGAAATCTAATTTATTAAAATTATCATACTATATGTTATGAAGGAAGTAAAGGTGCCATACTTTACAATGTTCTTCTAATAAGTCTTGTCATTTTCGACAAGATTTTTTATTTTACAGCAGGGATTTTTTGCAATTTGTTGTATTTCATAGTTATATAGAGAATATACAAAATACATACTTAGAAAGGAAAAAATTATGACAGAATTAAAAAACAGATTAGATGTACCAGATCAAGAAAAATGGGATTTAACGGACATTTATAAAACAATCGGACACTGGGAAAGCGACTGCGAAAAAATTGAAACATTAACAAACACTTTGAAAGATTTTAATGGTAATATCCATGATAGCCATAGTTTACTAGCTTATCTTACAAAAAGTGAAGAAATATCAAGTTTATTAAATTTAGTTTATGCTTATGCAAGACTTCAATCAGACCTTGATACACGCGATACAGAAGCGCAGTCCCTTGTAGACAAAGCATCACAATTACATGTTAAAGTGAGTGCCGCTCGTTCCTTCTTTTCTCCATTTTTACTTAGTATCGATGAGAAAACTTTGCATTCTTATATAGAAGAAAATGAGGGCTTACAATATTATAAAGAAGACTTATTTGAATTATATCGATATAAAAAACATGTCTTAAATAAGGATAAAGAAGAAATCTTATCCCAAATGGGTGAAGCCCTCTCTTCTCCTCAACATACATACGGCATGCTCAACAACGCAGATATTACATTCGGAGAGGTTACAACTGATGATGGAAGTAAAGTGAATTTAACACGCGGAATGTACTCTAAATTAATTAAAGATGAAAATAGAGATAAGAGGAAAGAGGCTTATAAAGCCTACTATCAACCTTATGTTCAACTAAAAAACTCTATCGCTTCCACTTTATCAGCAGCGATAAAAAATAATGTTACCATTTCAAAAATTAGAAATTATCCATCCGCGTTAGAAAAATCCCTATTTGGTGATATGGTTCCAAAGGAAGTATACGATAATTTAATTGATACAACTAAAAAAAATATGACATCTCTACATACGTATAACCATTTACGAAAAGAGAAATTACAACTAAATGAATTAAGACAATATGATTTAAATGTTGATTTAGTAAAAGGTGTGAAACAAGATATTCCATACGATGAAGCATTCGAGATCATGCTTACTTCCCTTTCACCACTCGGTGAAGAATATATTCAAACACTTCGAGGTTTTAAAGATAAACGCTATATAGACGTAAGAGAATTACCTGGTAAACGTTCTGGTGCCTATAATTTTGGCGTATACGGCGTTCATCCTTTCATCCTTTTAAATCATAATGATGACTTAAATAGTCTCTTTACACTTACTCATGAATGCGGGCATGGTATGCATACATACTATTCCCACGGTTTCCAGCCGAGAATTTCCGCTCACTATTCCATTTTTGTAGCTGAAGTTGCTTCTACAGTAAATGAAGTACTATTAATTCATCACTTATTAAAAGAAGCAAAAGATACTGATGTACGTAACCATTTAATTAATCACTTTATTGAGAAATTTAAAGGTACCTTCTTTACACAAGTTATGTTTGCTGAATTTGAAAAGATTACGCACGAAATGGCGCAGCAAGGTAAACCATTAAATGCTCAAGCATTTAATGATGTATATGAAAACTTGTTTAGAGAATACAATGGGGATACACTCGTATTCGATGAAGAAGTAAAATATGGCTGGGCTAGAATCCCACATTTCTATCGACCATTTTACGTTTATAAATATGCTACTGGATTTGCTTCTGCAATCCAAATTGCAGATCAGCTTTTAAGCGGTGATCCTATCGCTCAGCAAAATTATATTGAATTCTTAAAAGGCGGTAGTTCAGATTATCCACTTAATCTTTTAAAGAAAACAGGTGTAGATTTAACAACACCAAAACCAATCGAAAGCGCATTAGGTCGTTTTGATAAACTAGTTGAAGAATTTTCGTCACTTTAACAAAAAAACCTCTACAATGTAGAGGTTTTTTTAAGCTGATTTTCCTTCTAATAAATCTTTTGCCATCTTTCGAAATTCCTGATTAAATGCATCAGTCATTCCGTTTTGAACGTTAGAGAAAAGAATAACAAAAATTTGTTTATCCCAATTGAAATTATTAAATGTATTCCAGCCAGCTAATACACCATGATTATGGTAGTAATCTGGATAAATATAAAAACTAAAACCATATTTCCTTGCAGGTGATACAGTGAACATATCAGATAAACTTTGTTTGGAAAGAAGCTTTCCGGTCATAATAGCTTGATCTAACCTCTTCATATCTTCTACAGTTGTATACATTTCACCACAACCGTATAGCCAGCTCATTCTTAACTTAGGAGCAGCGACGAATTCATTATCTTTCTTTATATAACTTTCTGCAAAAAATATGTCCGCAGGGAATCTTGCACCCATACCAGATTCACGCATTCCAACAGGCATAAAAATATGTTCTTTTACATATTCAGATAATGGCTGTTTAGAGATTTTTTCTACAATATACGCAAGTACCATATAATTATAATCTGTATATCTCCAACCTGTTCCTGCAGGGAATTCAAGATTTTGCGAGCCGATCCATGTCACTAATTTTAAGCGTGATGCCGCATCCACCTTCCCTTGTCCCTGCTCCGGTAACCCAGATGTATGCGTCAATAAATGTCTTAAAGTAATATTTTTATCCGCTGGAAATGAAGGAATATATTTATTTACATTATCGTCTATATTCAATTTCCCTTTTTCTTGTAACTGCAATATAGATACCGCTACTACTGTCTTAGTGATAGAACCTACACGATATTTTGTTCTTGGTGTTGTTAAGACTTTATCCTCCATATTTGCATAGCCATATCCTTTTCGCAAAATCACATTATTTTTATCCGTCACAAGTACGGTTCCATTAAACCCTTTTTCTTTTAAATATTGATCTAATTTTTTTGCTGCCGCATCATAACGATTTTGCTGATCTATATCTACTTTTGGCGTATCAGTTTCTAGTTTACTATTAGAATCTGAAAAAGCCTTGAAATTCTGCGTTTTATCTTTATTTGTTTGCATGAACACATATACACTTAAACAAAAAATAGCAATAATAAAGAAAACGATTAAATATTTCTTAAACATACAGGAGCCCTCTTTTTATTCAGTTTATACTTGTTACTATCCTCATTATTTTATTCATTTTATCTCTATTCATTTAAAAGAAGACTTTCATTCTATTGAAGGATTATATTTATATATACATTAATTAAAAAACCGACATAAAACCTCTCTTTTTAGGTGGAAGAGAGCATCTGGCCATGCATAGAAGCGGTCAGTGCCTTTTTCTGCCACATGCGAAGTAAAAAACAGAAAGAGCAAACGAGTGTAAGTTCCGTTTTATTCTGCATAGCAGGGAATTTAGATGCCG
>NZ_NVPR01000167.1 GCF_002551815.1 Bacillus sp. AFS098217 | reverse complement strand
GGCCAGTCCCTCCACCTCTCGTGATAAGAAAATTATTTTTATTTTCATAAAATTATATTAAATTATTTTTATTCTAGTTTTATTCCAACTAAATGTCAAGGAATTCATATCCGTTTTTAACGAATATCTAAAAATCCTTTTAAAACACCAATTGTTTCAGGCGCCTGTAATCTCGCACATATATAAGGGAATTCTGGACTTCCTTCAAACATCATTTGAGATGTTAACGGAGCGCCTACCCAAAAGATTTCATCATCAATTAATAAAAATGGTAACGATTTATTTTGCCTTTGTGCCCTTACATTTTTTAATGGAATTGGTCCATCGCTATATATCGTTACCTGCGCCGCTGTACGCATTAACGCCTGCCATACTCTTTTATCTACCTGCCTTGTAATTGGAAGCGAAATAATAATTTTTTGTTTTGCTGATAGGATATCTTTTAACAATCCTTTCGGTTCTTCCAAATTCATTTGCATAAACCATCTCAGACGTTTTGTAATCTTTCGCTCTAACAATGGACGTGATGTTGTACGATCATATACATTTCCGTGTCTTTCTATGTGAGAAGTTAAGTGAGATAACGCTTGTTTTCTAGAAAGATTTTTCCGCATATACTGGCAGTCTGATAACTGAATGAACTTCCCTCTTGCCCTTGTTACCGCAACGTTTACAAGACGGTGATTCTTATGATCGAAGAATAATACACCCGGACGTTCCTGCGGATAACTATCCACTGTATCAAATATCATCATGTCTCGTTCAGACCCTTGAAATTTATGAACCGTTGCTGCTAGAACAGGTGTATTTCGATACTTTGTTTTTTGTAACAGTTCTCTTATACAAGTTGATAAGAAACGGGACTGTGCACGATATGGCGTTACAACTCCAATCGATTGAACCCCATCTAATAATCCAATTAAAATCATTTGCACCGCAATTAGCCCTGACATGATATTAAAACGAGAGCCAGAGGCAGCATCTTTTACAGAATATGCTCCCATCAAACTTGTATCAAACAAGGCAGTCGCTTCGTTCGCAAACGGCTGCAATTTCGCTAATTCTTGGCGCACTGAAACAGAAGGATGGTCGAACACTCTATTTTTATAGATAAATGAGTTTGTAAATTTAGATATATCCGCATGCATACGCCTTTGTTCTTGCAGCATAAATAAATTCGGATGTGTCTCACACTTGTTTACAGATTGGACAATCCCCGCATGATAAAATATATCTTCCCCTAACCACTTTCTAACGAGCTCGTGGTTTGCCATCGCAATTGGTGGCAACTGTAAAAAATCACCGCAAATAACAATTCTTTTTCCA
This sequence comes from Bacillus sp. AFS098217, assembly GCF_002551815.1. GTDB lineage: Bacteria > Bacillota > Bacilli > Bacillales > Bacillaceae_G > Bacillus_A. The sequence continues at coordinate 68,971 of NZ_NVPR01000167.1, read as the reverse complement.
AGAGAAGCCGCTAACGCAATTTGGGGTACATACGCCATACTTACTTCATCCACAACAATTAAATCAAATGTCCGTTCATAAATAAGAGAATCAATTGCGCATTTGGATAGTGTCGCACCTATTACTTTTGCATTTTCAATATATTCTCTTTCTACTTCTTTAATTTTTGCCCTTTGTTTCCTTAGATCGCCTTCAATTTCTTGCATACGCTTTTTATCAGAAGCAGTTGCTTTATAGGACAAGATTTTTTGACGTAAATCTTGGCGCATTTCTTCTAAATAAAGTTTTTCTTCTCCCCATGAACCATTCGTTGTTTCTACTAATCTAGAAGCTAACAATGTTTCATGATTACGTATATGTTCATGTTGACTAAATCCATAACGGACAATTTCTCCTGGTGTCCACTTTTCTTTCTTTTCGATTTGCTTTGTTACTTCACTCATTAATACGTCAACTGCTGCATTACTATGAGCAAGCACAAGTACTGATTTTCCTTTTTGATAATGCGCCGAAATAATGCGTGATAAGTTGTACGATTTTCCTGTTCCTGGTGGTCCCCAAACATATGTCGCCCCATTATAAAATGAACGATATGCAAGTTCATTCTTCGGATTCTTCATCTTTTCCATATGCTTTGGCGTACTCTTTCCATCCAAGAGACGTTTTACTCGCTGACGCTTTTGTTTATCTTTTCGCACTTCTTTTAAACGCTCTTGCAATTGTTCTAACAATTGCCATGGTTCACTATATAAAGTGGCTTCTCTTATTTCGCCTTGTATATAATCATTCAATTTCAATTCGATTTCTAATCCATGTACAGATAGCACTTCTCCTGTTGCTTCCTCACCATCAAATTCAATTCGGATTGGTGTACCATCCGGTAAACTCACTTCAGAAATAAGCTGAAATACATACACTGTACTTTCATAATCTGTATATAAAAAACGTCCATTTATAATAGATAGTTTACTGCCGCCTATCGTTTTCCAATGTTTAATCTCATATGCTAACGCTTGATGCCACTCTTTCATTGTTTCCGTTAATGAAGGAGTTTGCGAAGTTGTGTTCATACTGTTTTCTCCTTCCTTCTCTCCAAACATACTTTCTCACTATATCATAGAACGCTATAAAATAAGCAAGATTTTTATCTTACTTATTTTCTTAATTTTCAATATTATGATACATATGAAATTTACGGAAAGAAGGAATTCATCATGCCAGTAAAAAGAATCGAACACGTTGGAATCATGGTTGCAAACTTAGAAACATCGATCTCATTTTACGAAAAAGTTGTGTTAATCCAGGCTGTAAATTCATTTCCCCTTTATTACGTACATATACCGTTTGATTCCCTTCAAGTTTTGGAAGTATTGCTGGATTATATGTATGCCATTCGTTTCTTCCTTCTATAGAATATTCCATATACTCCGTTGCACCGACAATAATATTTAATCAATCAACTTTGTATTATAGGATAAACTTCACCTTATAACTTTTGAATGTGAGTATCTTTAAAACCTGTTTTATATTTAAGACCATATCCAAACATTCGATCCATTCCGATATGCGCTGTCCAAATTAAGCCACTCATCAGCATAACATCTAAATTTAGAAACATCCCTATTAAAATGAGTAATATGGAAACTACATACGTGTGAAACAAATTATATACCATGGCCCCGGCCTGATCATTCAGAAAATATGCAAGCATTGAAACATCCGGTGCTAAAAGCAGTAAGAAAAATATAAACCAACTAAAATCACATAATGAATACATATATATGCTTGCGACTAAAACAATAAGCCCTTCCATATGTATGATTTTCTTCTCCACACTTCACCCTCCTCCTGTACAAATGACAGAATAATAATACTATTATAACATTTAGTCTCAAAATCAAACTAAACGAATTATCATGTACAAAAAAGCACAGGAATCCATCCTGTGCTTTTTTGCCATCATCTATACTAATTTTCCGTCTCTAAGCGTTAATACCCGGTCACATACATCAAGAATTTTCTCATCATGCGTAATCATAATCGCTGCTTTTTGACTTTCTTTCACTTCTCGTTTCATCATTTCAACAACTTCTCGCCCACGTTTTGAATCAAGGCTTGCCGTTGGTTCATCTGCTAATATTAACTCTGGATTATTCATAAAAGCACGAGCAATCGCAACCCTTTGTCTTTCTCCACCAGATAACTGATGTGGATAGTGTTTTTTTCTCTGAGATAGTCCAAATACTGTTAGCAAGTGATTCGCACGCGTTTCAGATTCTTTTCGGGCTTCTTTCTTTAATTTTGCAATGTATTGTAATTGTTCTTTTACACTTAAATAGGGAACAAGATTAGCAAATTGAAAAATGAACCCGATTTTTCTTAAACGAATATCTGTCATTTGCTTTTCTGATAAATGGGTAATATTTTGCTCACCAATATAAATATTACCTTTTGATGGTGATAATAATGCTCCAGCAATCGATAATAATGTACTTTTCCCTGAACCAGAAGGCCCCACAATACCGATAAATTCTCCAGTCTTCACATCAAGTGAAATGGGATGAAGGGCGGTTACCTCTGTGTTCCCTTCTCCATATACTTTACTAACTCCATCTAGTTTCAATAGTGATGTCATTACATGCCACCTCCAATTGCTTCTAGTGCATCCACCTTTAATACTTGATATAAGGAAATCAGTGTTCCTAGTATGCTAATTACAATAAAGATTCCTGCATATTGGCCAATCATTGTTGTTGTTATTAAGAACGGCATACTTTCTGGCAAAATTCTTTGCAAACCTTCTACAAATACAATGCTTATCACCATCGCGACAACAGATAAGAATAATGCTTGCGCAACTAACGTATTTGCTAAATACGAATTTTTCGTTCCAATTGCTTTTAGTACACCTAATTGCTGTGTTTTTTGTAATGTAATGACATAGAAGAACACACCGATTAATAAAGCTGCAATCACCAGCAAGAACGCAATAATCATTGTTAATGTTCCTTGTTCTTCTTTATATCCTGGAATACTTTGAAGAACTTCTTTTTTCTCTAGCACATGTGCATTTTTTACTTCTTTATCAGTACGAAGTGCAATTGCACTATAATCTTTTTGATTTGGCTGCGCAATTTTTCCCCATACATCTTGGTTTACATAGACAACCGGTGTATGACTAAACATTTGGTCTTTCGTAAATCCAACTATTTTAAATTCTTTTTTAGAAACGGGATCAATGATTGTATCTCCAATGTCTACCCCTTTTTCTTTAATTGATTCATCAGCAACCATTTCATCTTGCGCTGTACCTAACGCTTTTCCTTGCACAATCTTTGGTTCTAAAAATGTATCACGTTCGCTCGCAAAAATTGCTATATCAACTTTTTTTGAACTATCCTTCTTCTCATAGGTGGAAACTTTCACATGAAATGGTACCGCATCTTTTGCATCTACTTGCCCCACTACATCATCCACATCTTCTTTCTTAATTTGTGAACGAAGTAATTTATCTTCCGCATCTTTTGCTAATCCAAATTTTGTTGCGTCCATATTTTGAATTGATGATGCATTATCATGCGATAAGCCATTTGCTAATCCTGAAATCACAAGGACTAAAAATGATAATAAAATCATGATGAGCCCGATTAACCCGTATCTTAACTTTGATTGTTTTAATTCACGTAGAGCTAAAAACATTTCATTCGCTCCTTCCTATTTCTTTCTATGTATGAAGCTTAAAAAAGAAATATGAACGGAATATGAATAAAAGATTACAAAGAAAGAGACTGCTTTTGTAGCAGCCTCTTCATTATTTAGGTAATTCAATTCGAAATGTCGTACCTTGCCCTTTCGTACTCTCTACTGAAATTTCCCCTTGATGTAATTCAACAATTTTCTTCACAATGGATAAGCCTAAGCCACTTCCTTCAACATTACGATCCCTTGCTGTATCCACCTTATAAAATCTATCAAAAATCCGATCCATCTCTTCTTGTCCCATGCCAATCCCGCTATCTGAGATTGAAATCTCTACACTCATTTCTAATTCCCTGGCAGCAAATGTAATCGTTCCGCCACTATCTGTAAACTTAATACTATTTGTAAATATATTTGTCCACACTTGATGAAGTAAATTTTCATCGCCTGTTATATTTATGTTAGGAACATCAAATTCAACTGCTATGTCTTTTTCACGCCATTTCCATTCCAACATAAAAATGACATCTTTAATTTGCTTTTGCAAATCAAACTCTTTTATTTGAATGACCTTCTCCTCTTTATCTAAGGAGGCAAGCGTAAGTAACTGTTTACATAAACTAGACATTCGCTTGCTTTCACCTTCAATAATTTGTAAATAACGTTTTCTTTCCTCTTCTGTCATCTTTTCTGACTGTAGAGTTTTAGAAAAACCTTGAATCGAGGAAAGTGGAGATTGAAATTCATGCGACACGTTGGAAACAAACTCTTGTCTCATTTGATCTAATTCTTTTATACTTTTTGTCATTTTTTTGAAACTCGTAGATAATATTCCAATCTCATCTTTTCGCCCTTCTTCTAATTCAATATCGTATTCACCATTCGCAATCTTTTGAGTTGCTTTTGTAAATATGCGAATCGGACGAACGATATAACGCGCTGCAATTGCAATAAAAATGATACTTAATATAACAATAAACACAAGCAATACTGCTAAGAAAATTCTCATTTCACCGAATTGCTGCTGTATATCAGGACGAATAAATAAGGCATATTGCTTATCACCATTTTTCAGCGGAACCCCAACACTATTAATTAATTCATTATCAAAAAAGCCAGTTATAAATAAGCGAGTTGGATAGGTAGAAACACCATTGTATGTTTTTCCTTGCAATACTTCTTCAATTGTAGCATCACTAATCTTTATCGTACGAAAGGCATTTCCAAAACGTTTTCCATGTTTTTGATCATCTACTACATAAATCTCATAACCTAAATTCGCAATAGAATGTAAATAAGCATCCCGATTTTCCTCATCCTGTTTTTCATATAAATTTTTGACTTCATCCGCATAACGTAAAATCTTTTCACTATTATACGGTTTTAATTTCACCTGATAATAGACATTTGTAAATAAAAAGCCAATTATACTACTAACCAGCATAATTCCTATTGAAATCAATACAAATCTAGAATACAGTGACTTCATCTTATTTCAACTCCAACTTATAGCCAAGTCCGCGCACCGTTTTAATTTGAAAATCATCTGTTCGTTTTGAAAAACGATCTCGAAGACGTTTAATATGAACATCGACTGTACGTTCATCCCCTTCAAAATCCATTCCCCAAACAAGTTCAATCAACTCTTCCCTTGAGAACGTTCTTCCAGGATAACCTGCAAGTTGTGATAATAGTTCAAATTCCTTTAACGGCAGTAAAATTGTTTGATCATTACATTTTACCTCAAAGCTTTTTCTATCAATCGTTGTCCCGTGCAGCGTGATAACGTCCGCACTCAGCATTTGATAACGACGAAGCAAAGCTTTCATACGGAAGATTACTTCTGCTGGTTCGAATGGCTTCACAATATAATCATCTGTCCCTGAAATAAACCCTTTTTCTTTATCTACCAATTGATCTTTGGCAGTTAATAAAATAACTGGTATATCATGATATTTTCTAATTTCTTCGCATAAAGTATATCCGTCAACAAATGGCATCATGATATCAACAACGGCAAGGTGAATGTTTTCTTTTTCTAATATGGATTGTGCTACCTTTCCATCCTCAGCTTCAAAAACTTTAAATCCTTCCTTTTCTATGTGGTAATGTAGTAATTCCCTAATATGTTGATCATCATCTGCTAATAAAATATGTATCATATTCGTTAAATCCTTCCTTGGTTATCCTTCTATACCATTACATTAAGAAACAATTGTATTTTTTGCAAGAAAAAGAAGATTTTTATCATACTTTTCGCACTAAAACACTATATAATTAGACTGAATAATACGAATTTAAAAACTTAACGAAAGGAAATATATCCAATGAATCCTCTCAATTTACTACTACGCTTTTCTCTCGAATTGATAGCATTATTTGCAATCGGTTTCTTCTTTTGGACGCATTTTCATGGATTTGCAAAAATCATTCTGTCCTTTTCACTACCTATTGTAGTAATGGTAACCTGGGGGACTTTTGCTGTCCCTAACGATCCTAGCAGAAACGGAAAGGCACCAGTAGCTGTAAATGGCATTTCAAGATTAATCATTGAATGCGTAATATTTTTTGCAGGTTTTTTAGCATTATTTTTCAGCTGTTCCAAAATGTATAGTTACATTTTCCTCTTTTTCATCATTATACATTATACCGCTTCCATTCAACGTATTAGATGGCTAGTAGAGCAATCATTCAAATAAAAAGACAGCACGTAACATTATTTTTACAAAACTTAGATGTAAAACCATAAAAAAAGAGGAGCAAAATTGCTCCTCTTTTTTGCTTTCTACATAATTATAAAGAGTACGCATGTTCCTTTTTCGGTAACGCAACTATTTTTTGAATATATTCCGAAGCCTTTAAAATATCTTCCAATTGATTGTTTCTATTTACATAAATACCACCTGTATATGAGCTGTAGTTTTTTTTCTCTGTTATAACTTCCAAAATATTTAGATCTTCTTTTTGGCAAGAACTAAAATCACCTTCTATCCACCACCTGAACATTACAATCATACTTTTCAACTTCTTGCCCTGAAGCACCAATATGAGGATTTTTTAGATCGGACACTATTTTAGCAGTTGCGCAAAGAACGTCATCTAAGGATAATTTTTCATTTTTAAGTTGTCACTCAAAATCCTTTCCTAAATTATTCAAAGCTTGCTTAATTACAGGAATTTCAAAGTCTTTAGTGATAAATGATAAAATAGTCGTTTAATTCTGAGGCCATACATACACATAACACCGTCTGAAAAATACAAACGGTGTTAAAATAGTTGTTTATTATTCACTTACTTGCAATTATTCATCACAGAAATAATACCAATAATGTCGTTTAAAAACTATCTCTCGTTTCAAATAAAAAACTAAATAAATTTATAATAAATAACCGTTGCATCTAATTCACCATTCGGAGAAATTGCATACCCCGGTATTTTGCCAGATTCTTGATAGTCTAATGACTTGTACAATCTATTGGAAGGATCTCCTTCTCTAGTATCTAATACTAAAAGAGACCTGCTTTCTTGTTTTGCTCTTTCTTCTGCTTTTTGCATAAGAGAGCGTCCAATACCATTACGTCTAAAGTTTGGATGAGTCATTAACTTGCAAATTTCAGCTCTGTGGCTTCCATTTGGCTTTGTGATTAAATGCAATTGAACACTGCCCGCCACTTTATTGTTTCTTTTGGCAATAAACAATATCACCTCTGGTGCTAAGACAGTTTGCCAATACTTTGTCGCTTCTTCTTGTTCTAGTGGAGGTAAAAAGCCTATTGACGCTCCATCATCTACTACGGTTTTCAAAAGTTCAGAAAGCTCTTCAATATCTTCATCAAGTAGTTTAATCTCTTTTATTTCTAGATTTTGCATTACTTTTCCCCCTTTTGTTCACTCAATATATAATTGTATATTATCACTAATTGAAGGAGCATAAAATTAAACAACTTTATTCGTTTTTAAATGTAGTGTAGTGCTTCATACATTCAATAGTAGTGTTTAAATATAGAAAAATACCTGTTTTCAATTAAAAGACAGGTATTTTTGATATTTTAATAGACTTAAAGAAATGAATAAAATGTATAGTTTTTAATCAATTTTTATGATCAATAAAATAAGTATCATATGATTCCTTAAAAGTGTATCCCAGCTTTTTCGCTAGTTCAACAGATTCAGAATTAGCTCCATCCCAACTAGGGTATTTTCCTTTATCTAGACAATCTAATATCAATGCAGAGGCTACAATGGTTGCTAAACCTTTTCTTCTATGGTTAGGGTGACTAGCAACTTCAATCTCGATTCCATCATCATATATGCTAAATGATGTTGCTGCAGAAACAACTTGCCCTTTATTTAAAATAGCATAACCTACTCCTCTATCAATAAAATCATCAATAGAATCAAACTGACTTATAAAGTCCTCTGAAAGTTCATGGAATGACGAGGCTTTTGCTATGTTTTTATCGATTCTTTTAATTTCGTATTCTTCAGGTAATGCAGACAGTAGTTCCTGTATGTGTACCCTATCTAAATCCTCAGGGTTCTTTTTAAATCTAAATCGCTGAAATTTCTCAATTGATCCTTTGTGAACAGTCTCTATCCGATTTTTCCATTCATCCGAATCAACAATTGCAAGAGTAAAATCAGGAAGATTATGAAGTAATTCTTCAGCTTCCTCTATGTCGGGATTTCCAGCATAAAATACAAAAATCCCGACAGTTATTTGAGCCACAGTTGGATTCTCAAGGTTGTCTACCCAAGCATTTCCCATATGTCCTTGGAGATATGAAAGGACAATAGTACTATCAATATTTTCAAACATAGATACTAACTTTTTCCTTACATTGTTATCTGCTTCATAAATCATTCAATTCCTTCTTTCTAAAAATTTATAATTTTACATCAATACTATTTTATCATATTTTAGATATATAAACTTTATAAAACTAAACTGCTCATTATTAATAAGAGATAGAGGAAATTTAAACTTTCCATTACTTAACCAATACAAAATGATTAGTCACCCATTTTGTATTGTCGTTTAGTTGTTATTGTAGTAAATGAGTTCATTAAGAGGTCTTACAAACAAAAAAGTACACCACGATTTATAAGTGATGTACTTAAATTAATATAATGTGTAACATGAAAGACACTTTACTATTCTTGTAATAAGAAAGTCCATTCACTTGTCTTTACAAAGTATGCTGTCTTTTTATCTATTCTAAAGAATGTATAATCAGTCCGCTACGAAGCTTCGGTTCAAACCAAGTTGACTTCGGTGGCATAACTTCTCCCGCATCCGCAATCATTAATAAATCCTCCATTGATGTTGGATATAATGCGAACGCTACCTTATAGTCACCACGATTTACAAGACGCTCTAGTTCCTCTAAACCTCGAATTCCACCGACGAAATCAATCCGTGCATCTGCACGTGGATCGTGAATTTGTAGCACTTGGCTTAACAGATGATCTTGTAAAATAGATACATCTAACCGTTTTACAACATCATGAACATCAAATGTTTCTTTTTTCACAGTTAGTTTGTACCATAGATGATCCAAATACATACAAAATGATTTTGGTTCAGTTGGTTTATATGGAGATACACCTGCCTTTTCCACATAAAAGTATTGCGAGATTTGCTGTAAAAATTGTTCTTCAGATAGACCATTTAAATCTTTCACAACACGATTGTAATCCCAAATCGATAGTTCATCATGAGGGAATAAAACAGATAAAAAGAAATTAAATTCTTCTTCTCCTGTATAGTTCGGATATTGTTCCCTACGCATGAGTCCTACTTTTACAGCAGATGCTGAACGATGATGTCCGTCCGCGATATATAAGGAAGGAATCTCTTCAAATGATTCTACCAATGCAGAAACTACATCGCTTTCTGCAATCTTCCAGATTACATGCTCCACACCGTCATCCGCAGTAAATTGATAAATTGGCGCGTGATTCTCTTGCCAATTTACAATTAACTTTGTTATGGTTTCTTTCGTACGGTATGTTAAAAAAATGGGCCCAGTATTGGCATTACATACATCTACATGACGAATGCGATCTTGTTCTTTTTCATGACGAGTTCGCTCATGCTTTTTAATTGTATTATCGGTATACTCATCGATTGATGTACAAACAACAATTCCAGACTGAGTTCTCCCTTGCATCGTCAGTTGATAAATATAAAAACACGGCTCTTCATCTTGAATCAGTACTTCTTCGTTTATTAAGCGTTGTAAGTTTTCATTTGCCTTTTCATATACACGATTATCATATGGTGAAACAGCTGGATCTAAGTCAATTTCTGCTTTATCAACATGTAAAAACGAATATGGATTCCCTTTTGCAACTTCTCTTGCTTCTTCACTATTTAATACATCGTATGGTAACGCTGCAACTTGCGCAGCTTTGTCTGCTACTGGACGAATGGCTCGAAATGGTCGAATTGTTGCCAAGTTTCTCTCTCCTTTACACAATCATTCGAACGGCTACAACGCCTGTGATTTGTCTTATATTTTCAACAACATTTTCTTTTATTATATCATCAATCCCATTATCAATATCAATCATCGTATAGGCCCAAAAGTTTTTACTGCGGTTAATCATGTCCGCAATATTGATGTGATGCTCCGCTAGGCACCTTGAAATTTGTCCTACCATGTTAGGAACGTTTTGATGCATAATGGTAATGCGTTTTTTTCCGACATAAGGGAGTTCTACATTCGGATAGTTTACTGAATTACGGATGTTTCCTGTTTCTAAATAGTCTCGCAATTGGCGTGCTGCCATCACAGCGCAATTTTCTTCAGACTCATATGTAGAAGCCCCAAGATGTGGTGTTGCCGTTACATTCTTCATTTTTATTACATTTTCATTCGGAAAGTCTGTTACATAATGACTAATGATTTCTTCCTCTAATGCTTTTTCTAAAACCACTTCGTCCACAAGTTCTCCCCTTGAAAAGTTAAATAGGCGCACACCTTTTTTCATCGTTTGGATCGCATGCTCTCCAATAATCCCTCTTGTTTGATCTGTGAGTGGAATATGTAGCGTAATATAATCGCATGTTGCAAAGATTTCATCTAAGCTAAACGCACGTTGTACCTGTGTAGATAGACGCCATGCTGTTTCAACTGATACGTATGGGTCATAACCTACAACATCCATTCCAAGAGATAACGCATCATTTGCGACAAGTGCGCCAATTGCACCTAGCCCAATAATCCCTAAGCGCTTTCCAGCAATCTCTGATCCAACGAATTGCTTTTTCCCTGCTTCAACAAGTTGTGGGACTTCTTCACCTTCTAATCCCTTTGTCCAGCCAACTCCATTTATAATATTACGAGAAGACATAATCAGACTCGCAATGATCAATTCCTTTACCGCATTTGCATTTGCGCCTGGTGTATTAAATACAACAATTCCTTTTTCCGTACAGCGCTCTACAGGGATATTATTTACACCCGCTCCAGCTCTTGCAATTGCCTTTAAATCCTTTGAAAACTCTTCTTGATGTAAAGAATAGCTGCGCAATAAAATCCCGTCTGGATGCTCTACTCCTTCGCCTACTTTATATTGATCTGCTCCAAAAATTTGTAACCCTTTTTCAGCAATCTGATTTAACGTTTGAACGCGAAACATAGCTCCATCTCCCTATCTATTCTCTAGCTCAAAGTCCTTCATATAATCTACTAATTTTTGAACGCCTTCTATCGGCATAGCATTATAAATACTAGCGCGCATACCGCCGACTGAACGATGCCCTTTTAATGTGACAAGCCCAAGTGCCTTAGCCCTTTGTAAAAATTGTTCATTTAGCTCTTCTGATGGTGTTGTAAATGGAATATTCATAAGGGAACGATACTTAGGATCCACTGGTGAAGTAAATAATTCCGATTCATCCAAGAAACGATAAAGAAGTGATGCTTTCTTTCTATTTTGTTCTTCAATTGCAGGTACTCCGCCTTGCTCTTTCAGCCACTCTAACACAAGCTTCGTCACATAAATACTAAAAGATGGCGGTGTATTATATAAGGAATTGTTTTTACTATAAGTTTCATAGTTTAGCATAACCGGACAAGAAGCATTCGCTTTACCTATTAAATCCTTTTTGATAATCGCAATTGTTAATCCTGCTGGTCCTAAATTCTTTTGCGCTCCCGCATAGATTAAACCAAACTTCTCAACATCATATTCTTCCGATAAAATATTCGATGACATGTCAGCGACAAGTGGAATTGTTTCTAATTGCGGCAGTTCCACATATTTTGTTCCTTCAATTGTATTATTCGTTGTAATATGTATATAATCTAGCTCCGGATGAATCATTGAAGTATCTATACGGGGAATGGTTGTAAATTTTTCTTGCTCAGAAGAAGCAATGACTTTGATTTCTCCTACTTTCTCTGCCTCTTGCAATGCCTTCTTAGACCATGAGCCCGTAAGTACATATCCAGCCCTTTTATGTTCATTCATTACATTCAGTGGAACCATTGAAAACTGTAAGGATGCTCCTCCTTGTAAAAATAAAACATCATAGTTATCAGGAATGTGCATCAATTCACGAAGCAAACTACTTGCTTCTTCTATAATATTTTGAAAATGCGAAGATCGGTGACTCATTTCCATTATGGACATGCCTGTCCCATTATAATTCAAAAGCTCCTTTTGCACTTTTTCTAAAACTGGCAAAGGGAGTATAGATGGTCCCGCTGAAAAATTATAAACTCTCTCCATCACCCGTATGACCCCCTATTTCTATATTTATTAATTTTTAAACTTTCTGAATTATACACCATATAAAATATACGGTCAATTTGTTTCGCTTTATTACGGTGTAAGACGCAATGGAACCGTTTGCAAATACAGTTTTATTTATAAACATGCAAAAAGAGTGTTAAGCATTTTATCTCGCTTAACACCCTAATCATATATATAGGAATTAACTGTTCGCAAAGAACCGATCATAAATTTGATAAAGAGCAGAAAGACCAAAAAGCCAATAAACAGTATCAACGAGAGCTGGTGTAGAACCAAATAGCTTTTCGACCACATTATAATCAAACGCCACAAACAACCAATTCAAACCGCCAAGAATCACCAAAATTATTGTAAGGTAAGACAAAAATTTCATTATGATTGCCCCCTAGGTGATAAAATGGTGAAAGGCCTTTCACTAAAATATATGTAACGAATTCCAAAACTTGCTTATTTTTTAATTAAATTTATTTTTTTATATCAGTCCTTAATCACTGCCTCAGCTTCTTTACTGTAAAATTGATACGCATGTGTAAGTTATAATTCGTACTATCATGTTGTTTGTGAAGGATCTCTTAATTTTCTAAAAGCCATCCCGCCAGAAACTATATATAAAATGGCCGGTATATATAAAAATAAAACCGATCCAACTATCGTAATAACACCAATAGCAATCATCAATCCTCCGTATAGCTTATGATTCATTTTATTGACACTGCAGCTTAAAACAATAGCTACAATTTGGAGAATAAAAATGAGGAACGGTATTATAAGTGACCATGTTATCGCATTATGAATGGCCATAATAAAACCATATATAACAAATATTGCTCCCCCCATTACTGTTCCTATTATAGAACCGATTAGTCCCGTAATGAGTTCCGGTCTTCGTTTCTTCATGCTGTTAGTTCCCCCTATAAAAAGTGTACGATTCCAAAAAACATCATAACAAACAAGGCTCCTCTACATTGTCTTTTTTTGTCGAACGAAAACAAAAAAGGATAGTTCCCCTATCCTTTTTTATATTGATAATCCATTTTAATTTTTCAACATATAAGTGGCTGCTATACAAAAGAAAACATGACCTGCACTCGCTTTCTCCCTTTGTTTTCACCCTTGCATGTGGCAGAAAAAATCCCTGACCGCTTCTATGCATGGCCAGATGCTCTTGTCCATCTAAACAGAAATGAGGTTTTCAGTTTATATGTATACTGATGAATATAATCCTTCATTTTTCGCTCTTGTCTCTTCTTACCTTATGTGTTTCTAAATCTGCTAATCTAACTGGAATTGGTAATCTACTTTCCTTTCCAATTAAATCCGATACAATTTGAATACTCGTATCTAAAACTATATTGTTTCCGCAAGAGACAAAAATCGGTTTTACATTCTCTTTCGTTCTTAGAGCTCTTCCATATACCTCTTCATCGATAATAATATCGCTAAAAGCAAACGCCTTATTCTCTGGCATATTAAAATCAACATCTTTAATCTTAAGATAACTTTTCGCTACACCGATTGTAGGCTTATGTAAGAAAAAAGAAGCATGTGTCGCGATCCCCATATGTTTATAGTGTAAATAACCATTTCCATCGAACATAAATATATCTGGATCAGAAGTAAGCTTTTTGGTTGCCTCTATTACTAAAGGTAACTCACGAAACGCTAAAAAACCTGGTATATACGGCACCGTTACTTCACCATAACTATAGACTTTCTCCACTACTTCCTTCGTATGATAATGAATAACCACGATACAACAAGCCCCATAGTGCTTATCTTCTTTTTCCCAATAAGCTAAATCTACTCCAGCTATTAATCTCACATCTTCTAAGTGAAAGTTATTTTTCAATTCAATTTGACTCACTAAGCTATCTTGAACTTCAGAAAATTCCTCTTCTGTTTTTAAATGAAACGGATGTACTTCTCTAACTTCCATGTTCTCATCCTCTTTTTATTATCATTTATATGAAACTGTTCCTATGTATCTCATTGTATAAAGATTTTCATTTTTATTTGTTATTTCACCACTATATTCATAGTTATATATCATAATAATTGTATTGTATTTCATCTCTAGTATATTCGAAGCCAATCTTTTCATCTGTGGTATCACAACTTCTTCATAAGAACACCCTGCTAGTAAGGCTTCTAGATTATCACTTCGTTCTAAATAAAACTCTTTTTCAATAAAGTCCTCATCAATATCATACATACAAATATAAAATTCTTTTATAAATGGTGATGGTATGGAATCACCATCATCTGTATATTTTATGCTGAAATAATCTTCTAAAAAATCTTGAGACTCCATATTTCCTAGCCATAATGAGACCACACCTTCTTTTTCCATGCATACAAACTCCATTCATCTATAATTTTTCAGCACACAAAAATTATTCTTAAACCTTTTACATACTATACTTCAAAACCAATCACGATCCATTCATCTACTACATTCCAGAAATCAACATTATATTCTGGCTGATCGTTTGTAAACCATAATGTAGCTTTATCATATTTGCAATTGCTATAGTCAATGGCTACATAACCGCCCATTCCACTTTTAAAAAATCCAAAAGTTGTTTTCAAATCAATTTGTAAGGGCTCCTCTAACTCTTCAATAATTCCCCACTCATCATCATCAAAATAAGTAACACATTCCAAAGACACTAATCCCATAGCACCGCTCGCATAATAATAAAATCCATTATGAACTTTTTCATAAAATTCTCGAACTGAAATGGGAATTCTACCCCATGAAACTTCTAGCACTTTATTATGAAATCTATCCATAGGATTTCCTGCTTCATAATATGCTATCTCACCATCCGGCGTCTCCAGTGTATATAACATCGAATACATACCGTTATTTTCTATTAACTCCACATTGAAAAGGTGCGCTTCCAAATATGAGATTGTGTTTCTTAATTCTTTCCCTACGTATGTTCTCCAAATCTCTAAAACCATTTTTATTCTCTTATTTCTATCGTGTTCTTTAAAAATTCCATACCAAATACTAGGTATGGCTTTATTATGTATTTTATCTATTAATTGAAGCTTTACATTTCTTTTATATTTTCTTAGAAATGCAAGTTTTTGTTCCATATAACCATCCCCCTTTCATTTCTACATTTAAAGCATTGAAATGAGTTCTGCTAAACTCTTACTAATAACTTCAAAGCTCCCTCTTTCATAATCTTCTATCTTCACTTGTCCATTTTCATTATCTACAACTACCAAAAGCCCATTAGACTCTATACCTATAGGAATATTCTTTAACTCATTATGGTGCGCTTCTTTATAACCTTGTAAAGAGGTATAAAAGTCTCGAACTTCAATTCCTGGTATAACAGGGTTTAGCTCAATTCCATACTCTAAATAACTACCAGCTAAATCAAAAAACCAGTAAGAATTATAGTATTCTTTAATCGAATGATGTAATTGTACTGCTAATTTCTTTTCTGTATCAGAAAAATCATGAATTACATCTTTTTCTACAGGCTTCCAAAAGATATATCCCTCTGTATCTGGTTCCCCTTCATATATAAAGGACTCTGCTTCTTCTATCCACACAGATTTTGGTAATGAATGATTATAGTCTTTCCATTCCTTAAGTAATTTATGAAAATACTGCTTCATTTCTTCTTTCATTTTTACTTCTCCCAAACCATTATTTATTCTCTACTTATGCACTCTCATCAATAATTTTGAATCCACTATACTCAATCAACGCTCTAAACACATCGCTGCCTCCATATGGCCATGCATTGGGATAAAATTCAATTCTTCCAATATTGTTCGATACCTTTTCACAAAAGACTAGTTCATATTCCCCACAAGCAAATGTATCAATCATAGATTCAAAATCCCATGGGGTTTCAAGCTTAGGTTCCCTTAAACGTTCTTCAACAGGGGTTTGTTCCCATAAAATCCAGTGGTTATGTAATTCTTCTTCAGTCGGCCACCAAAACTGTTTTAATACATCTTCATCAAAATACTCTAACCACATAGAATCACTGGAATCTATCATCTCCTTTTCTTTCTCTTCCTTCAGTTTATAAAAACATTCTCTTAGTTTATGAAAGTAAGCTTCTTTGTGTATTAGAAACTCAAAATAGCAATTCGTCATGTACTCACCTCTCTATTTGAATTCTCATTCATATAGTAAGACCATGAAACTATATTTCCCTAAATTATAACATTCCATAATTTGATTATGGTATACTGTCGTTTTATAAGAAAAGCATTTTTATTAAGTTTTGTATAAAAATAAAAAACTTGTAAATGTTTAGTTTTTTAATCATTAAGAAATTGTAAATTTATAAAATTATTTGCACCCTTTAAAGGTTAGATGTAGCGATTCAAGAATGTCACACTAATATCCCTCGAACACCATTTGAACAAATTTGAATTTTCTGGTATCTAAGAGCGTAGAAAGGGGTTTGTTCCATTGCTACACAAACTCCTTTTACACGTATCTCGGCTAAACCTCTAGCGAGGGAAAATTTAATTTTCCACTTCCATAACATGTATTAGCGTGAGGTTTATGTCATTTGGTTGGCGGTACCCCATCGCTATCAAGCTAACATTTTGAAGTGCCTCCAAAACGAAAACTTCTTTTTTTCATAGGTATCCATGGGAATTCAGTTTATTTTTTTCGTTTTGGAGAACAATAGATTTCTGAGTTTGATGGCAATGTGGCAGGCTCTTTATATGTGTGCTTCATCTCTTTCAAGGATTAATTTTCCGCAATTTTTATTCATTTCATCTTAGGAAAAAACTCTTAGATAGACCCTCAAAAAAAGAACAGAAGGAGCCATAGTGACAGGCTCCTCCCAAAAATTAAAGTTATAAATTGGAAATAGATTTATTTTACTAATAATGAATATGTTCCATTTCTATTTTCCTCTTCAAAAAATGAAACTAAGTAATACTTCCCAGGTTTCGCTTCAAATTTCCCTTTTATATTATTTCCATCCGCTCGACCCGTAATGACAGGATTTCCTAGATCTGATTCGTGATACACATCCCATTGTATCCCAATTCCCTGTTCATCTATAAAAGAAATATCTACTTCTTTTGGAGATGTGACATTGAATGTGTACATATACGCCATATTAGGTCGATCCATATTTCCTTTTGAAAGCTTATTAAAACTAAGTACCTTTGCCTCTTGATAGTTATGACCTGCTGGCTCATCCTTTTTTACGGTAACCGTTGTTTGTGCTCGGCCTACTTTTCCTTTATTATCTTTCACTGTTAGCTTTGCATTATATGTTCCTTCTTTTCCATATACATGAGTAGGATTTGCTTCTGTACTTGTTGCACCATCGCCAAAATCCCAGAGGTAAGAAACAATTTTTCCACTTGTGCTTTCTGTACCATCGCTATGAAACTCAACTTTTTCATTTACTATCTCATTGTACGGTCCATTCATATTTACTTTAATCGTCTGTTTTTCTTCTTCTCCCGTTGCAACGCCATGGAATACAATATCGTATTCAAATTGATTGTTCGCATTCACACGATAATTGACAAAATACGCTGTAACTGTTTTGTAGCCGCTCCATTCTTTCTGCGTTAACTGTTCTAAAGATTGATTGATTTTCTTGCTCATCGTTTTCCAATCCTCAGATTCTCCTTTTGTTACGCCGCCCGTATATGTTCCTTCTAATGTAAACGTGTCAAAGAATTGAGACTTATGCTTTGTAATTGTTGCATCTTTTATCTTTGCTACATCTGTAATGTCTTTCTTTACCTCAGCTAGTGGCTTTGGTGCATGGTCAGCTAAATAATCATCTGATACTTGCGGGGTATTATATGTACCCTGATTATCAACTAACTGCTTCATATAGTCTTGGTATCCTTTATTTAAATTTGGATCCTTACTTAAAGCTTCACGATATGCATCATAACCATTCACATCATTTGCACGAATTAAATCTTGAATCCTATTGAAAGTTTCAAATTGATGAGTATATAAATAAGACTGCAATGCAAAAGAATAATTATAAAAGTCCCATTTATCTGGTCCGTCTCCATATTTCGAAAATAATGTTCGTTCTGCTGTATAACGCTGTGCAGGATCAGATGATAATCCGCTAATTATACTTTTGCGCGGAACAACATTATTCGTACGAGTAGATCCCGCAAAAAATTCTGCATTTCCTTCTTCAAACCAAGTCAAACGTTGATCTTGATACATTTCTCCTTGTCCCCATGATCCTGAAACTTCGTATCTTCCCTGTAAATAGTGTGTAAACTCATGACGGAACAATTCTTCTAAACTATAAATACTTTGCTGCGGTGTACGTTCAAATGTAAAGAACGTTCCAATGCTTTCAATGTAAATTCCACCATTATTCGTATCATATCCATATAGTTGGCTATTTTTTTTATATTCATCTGGATTATTATAAATAACGATTGTCAGTACATCATCAGCTTTCCCTGATTCTAACGCTGCATCGTTTCCAATTACGCGATGATATTGCGCTTTTACTTCTTTAGCAGCCCAATATAATCTCTTAACCTTTTCTTCCGTTACTTTATCTCCTGTTTTAAATACAATAGCACCGTCATCGAATGTATACGTTTTTGGTAAGTACTGCTTTTGGCCTTCTTCACGGATTTTCTTTAAATCTACTGTATTTCCATAATAATCTTTTCCACCATAGTTTGTTGCAATTTCTTGTACAGCATGAAAATAAGCTTCACTAAAACGAGGATACATACGCATTGCTTGTGTAAGTACTTCTAAAGGTTTATTTGGATTACTATGGAATTTCCCGAAACGACCAGTATAATAAACACCATTATTAATTAACCAGGTATTTTCTGGTGTTACATGATTTAGAAGAGCCATTCGACTAATTTCATTTATAAAACCATCAATTTTCCCATACCATATTGTTTCATCCGCTTTTTTTCTTGTACCATTCACGTAAGACTGTATATCATCATCAATCGCTTGGAGAAGATTATACAAAGCATCTCCTTTATTCTTGTCATTTATATATGCAGAAATATTATCGTTATACTGCTTTAATATATTCCCTGCATATTGAACTGTTTCAGCATCACAAGAAGCACTTCTAATTAATTTACCGTATGCAGATACCACTGTATCCTGTTTATCTGTACCAAGTTTAAAATTCGGATTTTTTGCAATTGCTTTTAATGCCGGTAAACATTTATCATGGAAGCTTCGCTCATTTAAATAGTCTAATTCTTTATTATTAAAGCCTAAATAAAAACCGCAATATAATACTTCAACAAACGTCTCAATCCCTTTTGTATCATCTTTTGTAAATGTGCTTCCGCGGCGACCTAATTCATCAATAATAACCTGTATTCGCCCTTTATTTTGATAAAACGCTTTTGTTTCTTGATTAAATTGACCTAAATCTATGATTTGATCCCAACTAACATTTGCCAATGTATTGATTAATTCGTCATTACTCATTCTATTCAGCTCTGCCACAGAATACTTTTGCTGATATTGTTTTGCCGCTGCTCGTTTCACGGCCTTAGCTGGACGTTGTGAAAAATTGCCTACTTTTAAACGTTCTTCATAAGACAACATTTCGTCTGCTATTGTAGAATGTGCAATTTCATCTGTTGAAGTTTCTATCCCAATTGGTTTCTTTTGCAACACATTATAAGGTGTGTTTTCTTCCGCTGACACTTGTGTTTGAATACCTCCAAATGATAAGGCCATTGTACTAATACCGAGCATCATTTGAGTAAATTTTGATTTCTTTTTCATACCATTTCCTCCGTTTATCTAATCCATCCAAAATAATAACACTATATTAAGATAAAATAATGTATTATGCAATATTGCATTTCTGTTTACCTTTCTAAACATGCAGTTTGTGTCATTTAGTTAAATCTCCTAGAAATGTACAAAAATGAAACAGATTCTGCCGATAAAATGCTGATCTTATATAATAAAACATTTTTTTGAAGTTAAAATCCTGATTTCCATACGCTAAGTGAACTGTACCCATCATCGTAATAAAAATAACTTTATGTTTAAACTTTTTTACAAAATAGATAGCAATAAAACCTGCTATAATCCCTCCTACTGAAAATGCCATCTCAAATATTGAGTAGAGTCCGCTCCCTCCTTCAAACTGTTCTGCAAGAGGTAATAATAAAGTTGTTTTCATTTGTATACTAATGCTATTCAAAATAAATAAAAACAGTAAGTATTTTATTCCTTCTGTTTGATTAATAAAATGCCATCCCGATATTAATTCTGCAAGGTGGGATATTCTTGTATTTTTTATTTTTTTAGGGTTCATTCTTTTTAAGGAAGAAAAGAAAATAGCCGCAACTAAAAATGTTACAGAATTAATAAAGAAACTAGTAGCTCAAGAAAATTTAACTAGAAATAACCTAGAAATACCAGTTCCTACCATTGATACTGCTTCATTTAATGAAGATGCTTTTGATATGACAAATGGTATATCCTGATTACAGAATGCTTCCTTAATAAATGTAGAACAGTGTAGCAAGCTGCTAATAAGAATTGCATAATGTAAAAAACAAATACTGGTTCACATCTTATGAAAACGAGAATTGCCATGATTAAAACAGCTTCTTCTATCCACAAATATTTTGGTAATGAATGATTATAGTCTTTCCACGCCTTAAGTAATTTGTGAAAATACTGCTTCATTTCTTCTTTCATTTTCACTTCTCCCAAACTATTATTTATTCTCTACTTATACGCTCTCATCGATAATTTTGAATCCACTATACGCAATCAACGCTCTAAACACATCGCTGCCCCCATATGGCCATGCATAGGGATGAAATTCAATTCTTCCAATATTGTTTGATGCCTTTTCACAAGATATCAGTTCATATTCTCCGCAAGCAAACGCATCAATCATAGATTCAAAATCCCATGGGGTTACAAGCTTAGGCTCCCTTAAACGTTCTTCAACAGGGGTTTGTTCCCATAAAATCCAGTAGTTATATAATTCTTCTTCAGTCGGCCACCAAAACTGTTTTAATATATCTTCTTCAAAATAATCTAGCCACATAGAATCACTGGAATTTATCATCTCCTTTTCTTTCTCTTCCTTAAGCTTGTAAAAAAATTCTCTTAGTTTATGAAAGTGAGCTTCTTTGTGTATTAGAAACTCAAAATAGCAATTTGTCATGTATTTACCTCTCTATTTGAATTCTCACTCATATAGTAAGACCATGAAACTATATTTCCCTAAATTATAACATTCCATAATTCGATTATGGTATACTGTCGTTTTATAAGAAAATCATTTTTATTAAGTTTTGTATAAAAATTAAAAAAACTCCTACAAGAGTAAGAGTCTTACACACATTATTTAGGTGTTAAAGTTAATCCTTTTCGGTCTATTCCTTCTGTACTAAGCCCAGTAACATGATAACTTCCATTTACCTAGTCTTTTATTCGATCATGATGCCAGTCACTTCTTAAATGGATTCTTTGTATAATCATGTACAATAATATGATATCCATCTTCTCTTTTATCAAGAAAAGCTCTTATATTTATAAGCGTTTGGAATCACTTATAAATATTTCCATTTTCCCTCACTTCTCACTAAAATTTTATCAACGAGTAAATGATCACCGTCTTCCCAAACCTTTTCTATTATACTTTTCATTTTTTCAATTCCGTTACTAGCGTTACAATCACAAAAGACAAGAATATCTCTTGCCGGTATCGCAACAGCATAGCCATTTGATACGAATTGTTTTAATGAATGTTCCCATAAGTCATCTAAAACAATTAAACTAGCTTCGAAATTTCCGTCAAGAATTAAAGCAAAACACTCTTCCATTAATGTGTGAACCCGAAGCTCTTTTTCATCTGTTAATTTATAAAGATTATTTATCCCGATTTCTAATAATTGCTCCTTATCTAATCCTTCTACTGTTACATGCCTATTTTGAACATATTGAAAAAGTTCATTTTTGTAATCTTCAACTAAAAATGTACTCATTAAATCTTCATTGAAAAATGTATGGACCATACTATCTTCTTCAGATAAAGTAAGGCACTCTTCATCAAGATTCTCTTTTACTACTGGTTTTAAGTATGCAATCGCTTCTTTACAAAATTGTTTCGTTATATAAATCCTCCCGCCATCCTAGACCATTGTATTTATGCCTTCTGTCCTGTTATGAAAATGTTTTAGATCAAACATCGTTGACCTAATTAGATTCTCCCACTCTTATTTTTCTATTTTAAGTACAATAAAGATTTAGACTAATGACTAAGTTTCATTTCGTGAAGAAAGTTTTTATCAAAATAAAGTATTAGACTAAATAGCAGATATGCGATCTTTATACGGTAAATAAGACCAATTTTGAGAAAGCACACTTAATAAAATATGTATGGATACATTCTTGTATAAAGCTTTCAAAAAAGACGGCTCTATTAATTTTTAATGTTGATAATTGGGTCAAAAAAATAGGCAAACACCTTTATTGTGAGAGATTCCCTTTTTTTGTGTTCCCAACCAAACTTCCCCAACATTAACCTTATAAAGAACGTCATCTCCATAACTGAGTTTAACCTTCTCGGTTTTATAAGATTTATTTATTATTTCATTTACCTCGTTTTTTGTTCTAAAGCCTGTTACTATATCTTCTTTTAGTTCCTCATCCCAATACATTTCGGCATCAATGTGAGCTTCCCAATCAAACAAAGCTAATTTATCCTTTAATGATTCATATTTATGAAATGGAAATTTCTTTGTGGTAAGTTTTTTGTCAAAGATATCATTGTAAGTATTTATACAATCTTTGTAAGAAACGACAATTTGAGAACTTATAAAGTCTGGTTCATATAACCAAATTTCCAGGTAAAAGTTTTCATTTTCCATTGTCATTTTTTCATACCAGTTTAGATACACATCTATCATTTCGTTTAATAATAAACGGTTATACCAATTAGGAGGGTTTCTACGGACTAAAGAATAAAAGAGATGAATTCACAATTTTGCGTAATCTCTTTGATGCTCACGAATGTAATTCATATGTATGTTGATTACATTTTGCTTCCATCTTTCTACCTTTCTCTTATGTCGTTTCCAACCTCGAATTTTCTTCTTTTTAGAGTGATAAAGCTCTTTCATTAACACGCATCCCTTAACAGATATACTAATACCAAGTTCATTTGAAGCTTATTTCCGAAATGAGTTCCTTTAAATTTGTACTGAGATACCGACACTCTTCAGTTTCAAAATCCTCAATAACAATTTCTCCAGTACGATTGTTCATAAGGATTAACATCCCGCTACTTTCAAATCCTATTGGGATATATATTTCTTCTCTCTTTTTAAGAGATAAATAATCTCGGACACAATTTGTAAATAAATGAGGTTCAATACCTGGTGTTACAGGAAATAAGCTAATATTGTAATTGCCAATCCAGCCAATCATCTCAAGAAACCAATATGAATTAAAATATTCTCTTATATCAGAATGAAGGATAACATTCCGTTCTTTTTCTGTAGCTTTAAAATAAAAATTGATTAAAAAATGCCCTTCAATTTCGTATTTGACAATCGAAAAAAAGAAACCATTTTGAAAAAATTTTAACGGGTTCACTTTTGCGGTGCAAAACGATAAAAAACGTACCACTTCTCATCGTAAATCGCAATTAAATATCAAACGAATTCTCAGTATAAATCACAACAAAGAGCTTAGAAATTCCCCCTAAGCTCTTTGTCTATTTTTAATTATATTTATCTTCATCAATACCAAATTTAATTAATGGAGTAACTAAATTTCTTGAATCATTTCCACTCTGTTTCCGAATGGGTCTCTGAACTCGAAACGTTCAAATCCTGATATTGGTACTCCTTCAATTATCTGAATGTTATTTTGCTCTAACACCTTTCTCCAGTATGATACATCCTCCACTTGATAAGCTAAATGAGCTTTTGTTGTTAATCGATCAAAACCATCTTCTGTACCTATATGCACATCTCTATCTCCGACTTTTAACCAAAATCCTCCACGCCCCTTTAGTGATTCGGGCTTTTCTTTCTTAGGTAGACCAAGAATTCCACAATAAAATTTTTCCCCTTCTTCTTCAGCACCTTTTGGAATAGTTATCTGAGCGTGATGCAAACCAAGAATCATAAAATCCACTCCCATTATCAATTGAAATTTGAATTCTTCTATAACCAAATAATTTTTTTAACACTTTCTAAATCCTCTTTCATTTTATATCGCCAAATACAATAAGTGAAATATTGATAAATTATGATTTTCGATAAGCATTACTTATGTATCTTTAATTTCAAAAAGAAAGATTTTTTTCTCAATATAATCCCTACCGTATGAATCTATCTTTTCTTAGTTAATTCACATATCAATTCTCAATAAAAGAGCTTGGAGTTCCAAGCCCTTTACATTACTTCCAGTCATCTTAGCAAAAGTGAATTTTGCACCTTCTAGCTCATATTTTTTAAAAATTAACAGGACTTAACCTAATAAAAATACCACCAAATAAAATTTTTATTAGGCCATCTATTACAAAAAAGACATCTAGACTTACGTTAGTAATGTATAATCCTATGATTGCATTAATCGTTAAACTGATTGCTAGAAAAAGCATTAATTTCCCATGTACTGGAATGAAAGTTAAAAAATGAATGCCTACAGCTAAAAGAATTAATAACCAGCAAATTCTATAATCATCCGAAAAAAAATTAAAAATGGGAACAACTAAAATAGTCAATAGAATCATTGAAAAATTAGACCATTTTTTTTGCCCCTTTGTTCCAGAACCAACTGCTAATTTCTTCCTGGTTCTAGGGTTTAGTTGCCAAATCATACCTAATGCATAAACAATAATAAAAGGCCGAATATCTGGATAGCCGTTATGTTTTATTAAAAGTAAAAACGTTGCTATTCCAGAAATTATTAACCAAATCCCATTAATCTTTTGTCTAGGATATTTATAGGCTTGTGTTTCCATGTCTTATTCCCCTTCTTCGAACGTTTCAAGTCTTTGTATTAAATATACTTCTTTTTGTCAGAGCCTCTATGAGCTAATTTGGCTAAATTCATACCATCATTCTTCTACCTCGCTTCGAATAATAAAATATAAGATTTCTGGAACATCATAACAAATAGAGTTGTAACTTTTTTGTCACAATTCGTCGAATAGAAAAATACAAGTCGGCTTTTGTCGTAAAAAAGACACCCTCAATGAAGTGCCCCCATAAAGTTAGACAGGTATTCCGTTAGGCAGCTTGTTGAGGATGAGCTCGGTATTGTACTGACTTATGCCTTTTAATTTTGTCTGGATTCGCTTGTGATTACATTGACTTGAATGAATTTATAAAAATCACCATTTCCATTTATATGCCATCGTTTACTTTCTGATGTTCGTTTACATGTTTTTTCTTGATTAATATAGCCTTATACAAAGAAGCTAGACCTAATACAGCAAATACAATGATTACAGGAATTCGAACTGTATGTGGAAGATAACGTGGAAGAAAGAAAAGACGCACTTTTTCGTCTATACTAAGTATTTCAAAAACGAGTGGTACTATACTTTGATGAATCAAAGAAAAGATACCGATAAATACAAGAAGTACAACAACAGCAAGTTTTTTCTTAGGTAATTCAGTCGCTTTATTTTGTACTTTCTTTTCACTATCCTTTCGCCGAGTTTTCATGCCATTTTTCATTTTAGCTAGTAATTCGGGGCCACTTAATTCAAGCTTTACATAAGCAATGCGGCCAAACCACCAGGCAAAAAACACTCCAGTACAAATGCCAGTAGGTACACCCATCCATTGTAAGAAATTTAAATGAAGCAATGTCCCAATCCATACAACTGCCAAAGCAGGTATAGCAGTTGCTAGTACCATCACCATCATAAGCCAAGTTGTTATAAACATTTTCCCAGCATTCATATCGTCACCGGATACAATAGTACCACGCCCTCGCCTTTGAGGATCTGTTATAGGGATTAAGTTAAATACCGAGAACAATACAATAAGACCTGCAGCTCCACCCAGTAATGCAGGAATTAATGCGAATACCCATGGATAAACCCAAGTAAGTCCGCTAGAAGTGGTAAAAATAACTGTCACTACAATGGCAACTGGACCGACAACCAGTAACCAAGCTCCTTGTCGACCGCGTACATCGATCCGTTCTGCACCAGGAGTCACCAATGTCAGCCACAATGCACTCCCATCAAAACCATATAAATTACAGGCAAACATACTTGTGAAAACAATCATAATTACTCCTGCCCACGGCATTAAGCCAGGTATACCAGCAATCGTAACTAGGAAGCCATAGAACAGCCCTGTCCATAGACCCATCCGGAGAAAACGACCACGCTGTGGATCTCTTATCCAACATTGTAGTTCCTTAGTCATTATTGCTCCTGTTTTAGTTTCAGGAAGGATTCGGAGAACATTCCTATGATTTTTTGCAGTAGTCCAACCTTTTATTTTTGTAAAATTTGTCGTTGTACTTCTTGTCAATAATTTCGCCCATATGTATAACAGAAGTCCGCAAAGTATTGTTAGAACAATTAAAGAAACAGAAGCTAATAACCAATTTGATTGACTAGCCTGATCTACAGCAAGTATCGCCCAGCTCGATGGGAAGATGTACAGTACAGTAGAATTTTTTGTTGTTATCCAGTTGATGGCAGAAAGTGCATACCAACCTACGTTTAAAAACGCTATAATAAAACCAATGAGCATCGCTCCAATCTCCATGCCGAT
Organism: Bacillus sp. AFS098217; assembly: GCF_002551815.1. Lineage (GTDB taxonomy): Bacteria > Bacillota > Bacilli > Bacillales > Bacillaceae_G > Bacillus_A. The sequence goes on along the minus strand of NZ_NVPR01000167.1, from coordinate 41,740 downwards.
TCGAGATTTCATCGTCTCGCCCATGATACTAATCACTACTTTTGATAGCAGCACTACAAAGACTAATTGTAAAATAATTGCCGGAACAGCAACTATAATTGCCCCTAGATTAAGCCGTGCTGCGTACAACAAGAGACCCATAAAGGCTACTAGACTAATCAGTGGTCCCAATCCTATAAAAGCTACAACAAGTAATGCCCTAGCCAGTTTATATGAGTTGAGTGGGAGCAACATGAAATATTCCGGACGTAATAGCCCATCTCCACCAGTGAGCATCGGTCCCATTATCCAACCGATAGTCCACACTGCAAAGACAATGTAAAGAATATCCTTCGATACGGTAGGATTAGTAGGATAAAAGACAAAAAGCAGGACAGTTCCAATCGCTAGTAATAGGCCAAATAATCCACCCATAATTAAAAGGACGGCTCTCCCTCCATTCATCGAATGCCTAAGTATTGCTAACTTCATTCGGACTAATACATTAACCAAGGCAATTCCCCTCCCTGAGCGGTACGACTGCCTACTAACCGAACGAACGCTTCTTCAAGACTTTGTTCACCACAAACATAATCCATTGTTCCTGACGCAGCCACACGCCCTTTGGTGATAACAGCAACGTAGTCACACAGTTGTTCAACCAACGCCATAACGTGACTAGAAAATACTACAGAACCACCTGAAGCAACAAATCTCTGTAAAATCTTTTTAATAGTAGCTGCAGAAATGGGGTCTACGGCCTCAAACGGCTCGTCGAGAACAAGCAACTTTGGAGCATGAAGAAGTGCAAGAGCTAGCCCGATTTTTTTACGCATTCCAGTAGAGTAATTGATAACTAGCGTTTGTTCAGCATTGTTCAATTCTAGTACTGTAAGTAGTTCCTCTGTACGATGAGCGACTTTCTTAGCATCCATCCCTCTCAATAGCCCTATATATGTTAATAGTTCGCGTCCAGTAAGCCTTTCTGGCATAGATAGCCCGTCTGGCAGTACTCCAACCAGCATTTTAGCATGTGTTGGATTTCTCCAGACATCGATCCCAAAAATTTTAGCATCCCCACCATCCGGTCTTAGTAATCCTACAGCCATTGACAATGAAGTAGTCTTACCTGCTCCGTTTGGTCCAACCACTCCGTAGAATGAACCACTTGGTACCATTAAGTCAATATGATTAACTGCAATAGACTCGCCGAATCGTTTATACAGATTGAGAAGCTGTAGCGCTGGAGAAGATTCATCAAATGTGATTTCCAATGATTTTGATTCAAAGATTTTCATAACCTTCGTTCCTCCTTCAGGATTTTATTTCTTTTCGATGGATAACAATCCAGCGCTTTTTCAATACATCGAGGGATGGTATAACCGTAAGAGGATCCATAGTAGCATTGGCTATAAAACTCCTCAAGCAATAGAAGATCTAGCTAAAAAAGTAGCATAGACTTAACTTTCTTGTGTCCAAAATATTGACTCAAATCCAAACACATTATAGTTAATTAAACTAACTCTTTTAATCGCTTCATTACAGAGTGTACCGTAAGTCTATGAAAAGAAATTAATTTATTCTTGTAGATGACGCCATAGATACCATATGGGGTAGGTGAAAATCGCAACAATTCTTCCCTGTTTTTTATGTAAATAATTTCTGCGTTTATACCCAATTTGTTTGCTCCCTTAACAACATTATCGGTTGATATATCTACAAATGGGCACTGCTGTGTGCGAAGGATTGTTAATTTTTTAAAAGGTTTAAGTCGCTCATCCCAATCATTTGGAAAATAAGGATTGGGTGAATTTCCAAATTTATTAACAAGTAATTCAAAACCATAAGGTGCATAATCTACTTCAATGAAATTGTTTTTTATAAAAATATCCTTACTAGGTGTCCAAGAAGTGTCTGGATTTGTAATCACAATAACGCCATCTTTATTTTGTTCCTTAGCATCTTGAATACATTTATTAATCAATTTTGAGGCATACCCTTTTCCTGTAATATTTACCCATAAGCAATGAATAACTAAATAATTTTCACCATAGACAACTCTTGAAGAATATTCAATAGGTGTATATTCAATAAACCCTGCCGGTTTGCTATTCTCCATTATTTTTATATACTTCAAACCTTCATTGAACCTTCCCATAAGCCATTTGTTTTTATTTATGTAACCTGCTGAATTTGGCTTACTACGAAGGCAATAACATCCCTCATCATCTAAATTCCCTTCGTCTAAGTCTACCATTTCAATTGTTTCCAATTTATTTCCCCCTACATTTTAAATATTCATGTTCAAATAATCTGTATATTTCAGCTTAAGTGCATTTATTCAGAATCTCCCTTTATTTTAACATAAATATACTTTTATCTTACTGAGCAATATGGTCCTTTAACGGAACAACTTTATATTCAGTCAACAGTATATTAACCTGCTTCTCAACATCAGATGTTCATTTCCCTTTAACCATAAAAAGCCCCCTTTAGACAAACTATATCCAAAAGGGGTGACACTTCGCATCTTTTTATAAATATCTCGACTTTCTTTCAAATCTACAAATATATCATTAAACATCTAAAAAACTATGAATTATTTTGAATAATAACAATTAATATCAATTTTATAAGTATTTATCCATTTAAAATTTCCCCACCATTCACGTGCAGAATTTGTCCTGATATGTAAGATGCATCATCGGAAGCCAAGAATACATAAGCAGGTGCCACTTCAAACGGTTGACCGGCTCGCTTCATAGGAACATGATCTCCAAATGTGGCAAGCCATTCTGGAGGTAAGGAAGATGGAATTAATGGGGTCCAAATTGGTCCTGGGGCCACACCATTAACTCGAATCCCTTGCGATGCCAGTGACAATGATAGTGAACGTGTAAATGAAACAATAGCCCCTTTAGATGCTGCGTAGTCAATTGCATCTTGATCTCCATCATAGGCACTAAGGGATGTTGTATTTATTATGGAGCTTCCTGAATTCATGTATGGCAAAGCGGCTTTCGTAAGAATAAACTGCGAAAAAACATTTGTGTGAAAGGTACTTGCCCGTTGATTCGAATCTACATCAAGTAGACTGTTCCTTATGTATAGTACACCGGCATTATTCACCAAAATGTCAATACGGCCAAATTGGCAAATTGTTTGCATTACTGCTTGTTGGCAATGCTGCTCATACCCAATATCACCTGGAATAGTAATGCAACTACGTCCATACTTTTTGACATAGAACTCCGTTTCTTTTGCATCGCTGTGTTCATTTAGGTATGAGATTGCTATGTCTGCCCCCTCTTTCGCGAAGGCTACAGCGACAGCTCTCCCAATTCCACTATCCCCACCAGTTATAAGCGCTACCTTATTTATAAGCTTACCTGCTGGTTTGTAGTTGGGGTTATCAAATATAGGTCTGGGTATCATTAATGATTCAATGCCAGGTTTACTTTGTTGTTGAGGCGGGAAGCCCATCACATACACCCCTCTCGGCATTTTTCTATAATGTATTATGATATTCAGGAAAATATATCATTTTCAAAAAATTGAATAGAGGAAGTTTTCATGCGTTCATACTCTCCGAATATTTCTCATTAAAGATTAAATGAAAAATTTAAAACACACGTATTATGCTTTGAACGTTTCATCACATTATAAGCAGCAGATACTTTGACCATAAATATCTTCACCAATATTATTCGTCCCACTCTTCATGAAAACTCCCGCCACTTATCTCCTTCGGATCTTGAAGTGGGGGTTTCTCATGTATCACCTTCAAGAGATGCTTAACACGAGTGGAGTTGACACAGCTGCCTGATGGCACAACCCCTCTATTCCATCGGCAAATGCCTTTGGAACTGCTTTTTTTAAGATATTATAGGAACCATTCACATCTGCGTTCAGTAGTTTGTTTTCTTTCGTACGATACAAGCCACGTTTGATACGTTTTCCACTGAATACAGAAATGTCTTGCTCACCATAGGTTGGAATATCATCAGCGTCTAAAAAGGATGCCTTGCTTGTATACGATTCTTCTACGACTTGTACCATTATGCCATGTCGCTTCGCCTTGTAGTTAATCATTTCAATGAGTAGATTATGCGGGATATGGCAGAAGGATTGATTCTGTCGTTTTCCCATATCACTGTTTTGTTTCCATGATGTATTTTTCCCAATGACAATTATAGAGATCTCATGTTGAACTGCGAAATGAACAATATGGTAACTCATTTTGTGAAAGAGATCTTTTATTTTGAGAAACCGTTTTTCATGAAGCCTCTCTAAACGCTTGGATGTATGTGGTCCTTCTTTGGGTTCTTTTCCATGTCGAAGAATACTCAGCAAATGCGCCTTTTGTTTGTTGTAGTATTGATTGATACTTTTGATGACATTGCCCTTTACTAACACAGGAGTAGCCCCTGTATTCGTTACGATGGTTGCAATGTTATGAATCCCTAAATCAATACTCATATAACGATTATTGTCCACATGCTTAAGTGCTGGCCCAGATTGTTCTGTCACAATTTCAATCTTAAACTTCCCATAAGCAGGAGAAACACGTACCTCTCTGAGATTGCCAATCCGTCCAAACAATTTACCTATATTTAATTTTATGCTTGTTTTTGGAAAACGAATGTACTTATCTTGGAGTTTACATACTTGATTCGTGAATACAATTTCTTTCATAGATGATTTGATATATTTGGGAATGCGAGGTCTGCCCGTAAAAGTGGAATGATGTTTCTGATATGCTTTCATGGAAGCGAAGAATGATTTCCAATTTTGATGTAACTTCTTCATAACTGCTTGATTCACTTGTGATGGTAGATTTATATAGTCTTGCTGCTTCATTGTTTTAAACAAACAATCTAGGAAGTTATAGGATAGGAATGATTTCTCTTTTGTCGGTAACGTAAACAGATTACACTTGATTTCTTTCCGTTCTTCTGCCGGCTTTTCTTTCTGCTTTTGCACACGTTTTTGATACGCATGAAGTTGATTTTCATTTATGATTTCAATATATGCTTGTAATGTATGGAGAACTTCTTGTTGAAGGGGCTGTAGAGTTTTCTCTGTACGTAAAGCCGTATACACTTGGCGAATGTAGAAGTTTGTTGTATTGTAGAGATTTTTTGCATTCTTACACATTTCCATAAAGTAGGCGTACAATTTATGACCTTTCTTGATCCAAATTTGATAGGTTGCATATTCTTTTTCTTTTGTCATCATGTTCACCACCTTCTTTTCTTCATGATACTACAAAACAGCCAAAAAGAACATACATTCGCCATATCAAAAAATATTTTTACACATTCGATGGCAATTCATCTCCACCTTAAACTGGGCTATGCCCTGCACGTTTTGAAAATGGAGTTTTCTTGCCAAATTTCCGATAAATGTGATTTCCAATAGGTCTTCATTGTAATCTATAAAATTAATTTGAAAATCTCTCATAAATTGTGATGGGATTCTATCTCCCTTTTCATCAAATTTTATTTCTACATACTTTTGCAACATTTCTTTACTTTTGAAATTCCCTAGCCATAGAGACATCACACCTGGATTTTCGATATTAATCATCCTTTATTCATTCTTACCTGTTTATTAGGAGTATTCACCCAATGCTAGATAACTCATCTATTAATCATCGCTTCTTTAGCTTCTTCATATCCAGAAGAGTGTGACAATACATCAATCACTATTTCACTTAACCCTAGTAGAAAACCTGCTTGTTTATCAGCACTTAAATTTTTAAAACGATTTAACAATGAGATCGCTCCTTTAAAGCTTTACTTCTAAATCTAATTACTCACCGTTCGTCAAAATAGATTATTTCATATTCATTATGTTTCAGGTATATAAACTATCATTTTTCCTTTTGGATACTCACCTTTCCACCCACAAGGCCAACCACCAAGTTTATATACATTAAAAATCCTCTCATAAAAATTATCCGTTTTTCCATTTACTAAACGATTTAGTGCACACATCTCAAAGTCTCTTTCTACTTCTTCAAAAATATCTATATAACTTATAGAAATGAAATCCTGAGAATAGTTCTGTACATTAGAAAAAACTTCATATAACATATCTTTTTGAGTTTCCATGCTTGTATTATAAGTCCCTTCTAATACATTTGCACTTTCTTCAGATTTAATATCATCCCAGACTACCTGAATCATATCTAAATCTTGAGACCAAGCTAATTCTTGCGCAATATTAAAATCATGAATAACTTCTATATCATTTAACAAAGAATATATCTCAGTATTTCTTATATCGAATAAATTCTGTTTTTGTATAAACTCGATTACTTCTTCTACTAATTTTGTGTGTTCCCCATACTTCATTTATCTCCGCCTCTTTCCTTTAACATCTAAACATAATACTCCTCATTCACTGACTCGTATTATTACAAATTCTTTTCTTAACTATTCATAAAATGCACGCCTTTATTCAATAAGATTTTCAAGTTCTTCAGACCAAAATGTATTCTTTTCTACAGCCTTTGGATCGATACGCTTTAATTCATTTTCAAACCAGATACACACTGATTCAGGAATTTCATTATCTAAAAAAGCAAATTCACCATTTAAGTGAATCGCTTCGTCAATTAACTTCGAAAACAATAGAAGGCTTTCTGCAAATTGATGAATGGAAGAATTAATGAAGATTTCTTCATAGTTGTTGTCGTGATGTGAATAGACTACCTTATTTCGCCAAATGATTTAACATAAAATCAACCTTTTCCGCAAATAACTCGGGCATCTCACTCCTTACATTACACAAAATCTCTTTCACTATTTGTTTCGTATACTCATCAACTCGTTGTAAAGCTTTAATATATGGTAAAATTAACTCTTCTGAATTTAAAAGTGTTCGATGAATTCTATCTGCCCAAAATTCTGCCTGGGGTAACATATTTGGTATTCCATTCGCTAACTGTACAAGTCCATCCTCTAATCCATTCCGGCTTGCAATATAAAAAATAGTTTCCATTACATCGCTGTCTGCAGAAGGTTCCGCTACCTCGTCTTCAAATACTTTACAAAGTTCTGGAATCACTTCATTTCCTGCATGAAATGATAATTCATTTAATATTTCTTCAAATTCTTCAATATCATCGCCTTCATTTTCCATAAAGCGCATTTTATATAAAATAGCAAGTTGTTCTTTATAACTCATGATGTACCTCCTGATTTCATTCGCAACGTTATTTTTTAACAGTTTAATCTTGTTCTACTTAATTTCCAATCCATTTTCCATCTATTTTACTGACACTTACTGGTTACCTAATATACGAAATACTGTGTAAATGATTATGATGTAAAAAACAGCAGAGTTTTTAAAATCTCTGCTGTTCCCTGTTATTTAACTTCTAACTTGAACCAATTATTTATTGAATATATCATCGTTATCAAACAGCCGCTTACACCAAACCAGATAAGATTAGGATCAATCATTGAACCAAATAACACCGCTATTAACGATACCATACACAATAGCATCGCTATACCATTAATCTTAATTTCGACTATATCGCCACTTTTTACTTGTTTTTCTTTACTTCCAAAAAACAATTGATTTGCTTTTATCTTCGCTTCTTCTACATCAGAAGGGAGCATGTACTCTTCATTATTTTCTAATTTCATTACAGCTTCATTATCCACCTTTAAAGCCACTCTTGTAGCTCCGCCCATCATTCCTGTTGCCCTTATTATTTTTATAGCCATTTTTAAACTCCCCCTAAACTTTTGTTCGTCTAATAAAAACCTTCCCATTTTTCAGTCTAGTATATTTTCTACAATTCTTCATCTTTTTTCAAAATAAGCGATAATTCTTCCATCGCCAGGGTACTCTCCATCCCAACCACAAGGAAAGCCACCTGCTTTATAGATTTCAAAAATAGTTTCAAAGAAATCGTTCTTTTTCCCATTGATAGCACGGCTAAAAGCACAATTAATGAGGTCAGCAACAACCTCATTAAAAAATTCATAAATATTAATCACTTAAAATCCATGATCAAAATCTATATGATATAAATCAATCCATTCTATAAATTCCGGTACTGTCCTAGCTTTGATAAACTCTTGTACTATACGATACGCCATTTCACGATCAACATAACTACAAGTATTTTGTGTATTATTACTGAATGTTCTTCGCGAGCAAGTAATGATTTAAAGTGATTTGAGAATTTAGACGAAACAATTACTAGTGGTATTAAAAAAGAAAAAAAGAAGATATCTTAGGAGAAATTGAAAATAATAACGTAACCCCGACCTGTTATCATGGTCGGGGTTGTATTTGATAAATAATCGTTTTAACAACAATCCCAGTTATACAAAACATTAGAGAAGTTTAAGTTTCGCAAATCTTCTTCTTTAATAAAGAAATTTGCAACACCTGAGTCTCCCCACATAATATCATTTTCCCCATCATCCGTATCAATTTGTAAAAGAAGAATATCGTAACCAGAATAGTTTGTTTCTCGTTCTCTCGGATCAGTTTGTGTGAAGCACGGATATCCTCCTACTTTATGCCCAGCTCCACTTAAATACTCACCACACACATCCCACATATCAAAAGTTTCTCCATCAACTTCCACTTCTTCATCTAAGTCTATGACTCCCTCAATTAGCTCTTCGAAACGATAATCAGTCATACTCATTGCTTCGTATTTTAATTGAAAGGACAGCTTGTACTCTTCTATAAATGGAAGCATATCTTTATCAATCTCATCCATATAAGCAAAATCCGTCACAAGCAAGGACTCATCTGTAATAACGTTTTCATAGTATACTGTTCGGAAATTTTTCTGATTCGTTTGTTCATCAAAGTCAATGCCATAAACATCATCTTCATATGAAATGAAAAACTGTAAAATTCCCTTTTCAGGCATATTTTCTAGTTTTGGAATATCTGTAAAATTCAGCTGTGCTAATAGCATCATGACTTTCCCATTCTCATCTTTTGGATGTTCCGCTGTTAATGGCAGATACGGATAACCTCCAAATTTACTTTGAGACAAAGAGGTATTCCCCTTATGCGCAGTAACCTGTATATACGATCGTATTGTGTTTTCTAATACATCTTTATATGGCTGTAAAATCAACGGAAATTCAAAATGAGTTTTCAAATAAATCCATCCCCTTTCAATATGTTTTCTCACACGAGAAAAAGAACGTACGTTCCTTTTATAAATTGTATAATATTCACTAAATTAATTGCAAGGAAAAACACAATTTCTCATGACATAACAAATTGCAAAAGCTCCCTATTCATCTTCACTCTTTCTTCTATAAATAAACCGTGGCCACTATTTTCAAATGGAACGATCTTAGCATTTTGAGGTGGGAGTATTACTGCCCGTTAATACGGGATGAAATGGCTTCAACTTCCCCTTATACGGATATAATGGTGCCTAGTCGATGCTTCGAATACTGGACCAACTCCTTTTCGTTGCGAAGTTCTAAAGCTTATTTAGATCCTGCAATGGAGTAACAAAAGACATAGCTTGAGCAAAAAATTTTCTAATCATTGAAGGCCCCAAAGCGCCAGTGCTTTGGAAAGCTGTTTATTCAAAAAACAAATATAAGTTGCTAGGTTTTATGACTTCATCCCCTGCATGAAAACTCCCGCCACTTATCTCCTTCGGATCTTGAAGTGGGGGTTTCTCGTGTATCACCTGCAAGAGATGCTTAACACGAGTGGAGTTGACACAGCTGCCTGATGGCACAACCCCTCTATTCCATTGGCAAATGCCTTTGGAACTGCTTTTTTTAAGATATTATAGGAGCCATTCACATCAGCGTTCAGTAGTTTGTTCTCTTTCGTACGATACAAGCCACGTTTGATACGTCTTCCACTGAATACAGGGATGTATTCCTCACCGTAAGTGGAGATATCATCATTGTCTAGAAAGGATGCCTTGCTTGTATACGATTCTTCCATGACTTGTACCATTATGCCATGTCGCTTCGCCTTATATGTGATCATTTCAATGAGTAGATTATGCGGGATATGGCAGAAGGATTGATTCTGTCGTTTTCCCATATCACTGTTTTGTTTCCATGATATATTTTTCCCAATGACAATCATAGAAATCTCATGTTGAATCGCAAACTGAACAATCTGGTAACTCATTTTGTGAAAGAAATCTTTTATTTTGAGAAACCGTTTTTCATGAAGCCTCTCTAAACGCTTGGATGTGTGTGGTCCTTCTTTGGGTTCTTTTCCATGACGAAGAATACCCAGTAAACGCGCCTTTTGTTTGTTGTAGTATTGATTGATACTTTTGATCACATTGCCCTTTACCAACACAGGAGTAGCCCCTGTATTCGTTGTGATAGTTGCAATGTTATGAATCCCTAAATCAATACTCATATAACGATTATTGTCCACATGCTTAAGTACTGGCTCAGATTGTTCTGTCACAATTTCAATCTTAAACTTCCCATAAGCAGGAGAAACACGTACCTCTTTGAGATTGTCAATCCGTCCAAACAATTTACCTATATTTAATTTTATGCTTGTTTTTGGAAAACGAATATACTTATCTTGGAGTTTACATACTTGATTCGTGAAGACAACTTCTTTCATAGATGATTTGATATATTTGGGAATACGAGGTCTGCCCGTAAAAGTGGAATGATGTTTCTGATATGCTTTCATGGAAGCGAAGAATGATTTCCAATTTTGATATAATTTCTTCATAACTGCTTGATTCACTTGTGATGGTAGGGTTATATAGTCTTGTTGCTTCATTGTTTTAAACAAACAATCTAGGAAGTTATAGGATAGGAATGATCTCTCTTTTGTCGGTAATGTAAACAGATTACATTTGATTTCTTTCCGTTCTTCTGCCGGTTTTTCTTTCTGCTTTTGCACACGTTTTTGATATGCACGAAGTTGATTTTCATTCATGATTTCAATATATGCTTGTAATGTATGGAGAACTTCTTGTTGAAGTGGCTGTAATGGTTTCTCTGTTCGTAAGGCCGTATACACTTGGCGAATATAGAAGTTTGTTGTATTGTAGAGATTTTTTGCGTTTTGACACATTTCTAGGAAGTAAGAGTATAACTTATGACCTTTCTTGATCCAAATTTGATAGGTTGCATATTCTTTTCCTTTTGTCATCCTGTTCACCACCTTCTTTTCTTCATGATACTACAAAACAGCCAAAAAGAACATATATTCGCCGTTCTACAAAAATATTTTTACAAATTCGATGGCAATTCATCTCCACCTTAAACTGGGCTATGCCCTGCACGTTTTGAAGATGGAGTTTTCTTTCCAATTTTCCGATAAATGACCCATTCCGTTAAGTTTTCGAAATCTAGATTGTATGAAATTCCTTCAGTCATATGCTCAATAAAATATGGATGATTAATGAGTACTCCGTTGATGTTGTCTTCTGTAATGTTCTTCATTTCAAACCACATGTGTTCACTTTTGCCTTCTTCATAATGAATACCAAATTTGGCAAGGAAACGAAAGTCCTCATTGTTTTGTTCAATGTTAAAAATGTTGGCGAAATACCCAAAGCTATTTTTCGCATTGTAAGCCATTCGATCTGTTTCAGCATTAGTTTTGTAGAACATCAATCCTGTATTCTCTTCTTGTTCGTTGAAAAAGCTTTCAATATATCCTTCTTCAGCATTAAAATAAAACAATACGACAGACGGAAGCTGATGGTATTCGTCTCGAGCGTCCATACCTCCAAGAAATAATTTATTTGCATCCGTTGGTTGAATGGATACTTCTTCCTCTTCAATCGAGGTTAATTGCGTAATACTCGTTTTATGCCCAATATAAGATAGGCCTTTTTCCCACGGAACGGCTACGGTATGTATCGTACCTTGCTGACTTTGTGCTATAATTACAGGCTCGTTAATCGGGACATATCCATTTTCAATTGCGTTATTAGCAAATGTTTGAAAGAGGTCGGGAATACCGTAGTAAGAAGAAAGACGGTTTGGAATGATTAATTCCACTTCCGTTACTCCCGCTCTTAAAAGCCCATGTGTATGAAGCCGATATTGCGTAGGTTCACCATCTTCATAAACTGAATGAATGACATATAAGTCAGGGATGTCGGGTAATAATTCATTTTTAACGTGATATTCAATATCTCTTCTAGTGTTATTTCATCTTCATCAACTGATGTGATAGGAGAATATAGTTTAATCCATTTATAAACGGTTACCTCTGATACGCCATACTCACTGCTTAATTGTTTGACAGGTTGTCCAGAACGATATAATTCAACAACCATTTTTTAAACTCTTCATTAAATTTCTTGTTTGTCATATGGGTACTTCCTCCTTGAAACCCATTGTAAGGATTTAACTAAGTTGTGTCCATATGACTATACTAACTCCAATAATGTTTCTTTAAGTTCGGGCTCAATACTGATTAATTCGTTTAATAACGTATTAATTGGAGAACCTTTTAAGTTAGTTAACTCATCCTTATTCTTCAGATAAATAAGATATACAAAATTCTCTTTAAGCGGGATAATAAATAAACTGTTTTTTCCATGATATAATTTCAATTTTGAGGGCCAGCCTTTGGGTCTTTCAACTTTCATAATCACACTTACTTGTTTAAATTCCTCAATCTCAGCATGAATATTAGCTTTCTTTATAGTTTCAGAAAACTTCCCATCGCAAGCGAAAATAAGTTGTGGTTTAAAGAGATTCGATTCTTCATCAGTTTTAGTAATTACCTCATATTTATCTGAAAAATCCTCAATTAAATCTTGAATAGATGTATTGGGGTACAAAGTAATATTCTTTTCTACTTTTACAAGTGATAAAATAATTTCTTGTAGATTAGCATTTGAAATACTTAATGCAAAAGGATATTTTAAATTTGGATACGAGTTATAATCTTTTTCAAAAAGAGTTTCTTGGTAAATATATTCTCCCACACTTAATATTTTTTCTGAAACCTTTTCAAGTTCCTCAAGAACTCCTAGTTGATCAAATAATTCTAATGTCTTAGGTTGCAATATTACTCCACCATTTTTATTGTTAAAATCTTTATTACGCTCTAAAACAGCTACTTTTCCTCCTTGTTTGCTGAGTAACAGAGCAAGTGTTAAACCAACTGGACTTCCGCCAATAATACAATAATCGATTTTAATGGTGTTCATTTTTACTTCCCTATTTCCAACATAGTATAAATTAAAAATCTTAATTTGGTTTCAGAATATACTTCATATATGAAATTCATATATGAAGTATATTCTCAAAAAAAATATTCCATGTTAAAATTCCCACGTAATACTTATATCATACGGAGATTCATTTGTAAATAATTCCATTTATAATAATTCATTTTACAAGAAAAAATTGTTGCTTTAACACAGAAGAAATGTTTGTATAAATAATTTTAATATGTACACGGATATTATTTACTCTTACTATTTTAGTTGGGCTTGTTGTTCATTTACTGTTGTAGCTGAGCCTTCTTTTACTAAAAAATAAACAATTGGTAGTACTAGAAAACTAGCAATTGCACATAGTATACCAATAGCTAAGAATGACTGTCCTCTCACCAATAGCCAAGAAGCACCTGCAGATGCAAACATCATTCCAATATACATTGCTGAGCTATTAAGAGCCATTACAGTACCTCTGACCTTCGGACTTAATTCTGAGATTAAGGCTGTTAATGAAGATTGTCCAAAACCAATTGATGTACTCCATAATACGTGTGCAATCATTGCAGCTATTACATGGTCAGTTAACAATGAGAAACTAACAACTCCAACTGCCGCGATAATAGTAGCAATTGAAACAACTGCTTTTTTACCTATTTTATCAGACAATTTACCACCTATGACGTTTCCAATAATACTACCAGCTCCTGCAAAAAAGATTACCATTCCAGTTTTTTCAACACTAAAATCAAAGTTTTCTTTGTAATACACTCCAATATAAGAGAACATACCTTGTAAACTAACAGTCCACAAGAAAGTGGATAATAATGCAAAGAACACAGATGAATTTGTAAAAGCTGTTTTAATTGCAGAAATCATTGCTACTGGTGCAGAAACTTGAATTTGATTTGTTGGTGGTGTTTTAGGCAACATTCCAATTACAATAAACGCAACTAACAATGCTAAAATTCCTATGCCATAAAAAGTCCATTGCCAGTTACCAACAGAAGTTAAGAAAGCCCCAATTGGTACTCCTAAAACAGTAGATCCAACCATAGCCCCCATTATCATTCCCATCGCCATTCCACGCATTTTATAAGGTATTTTATCACCTATTAATGCAAATATACTTGGCATTATCATTGCTCCTGATAAGCCTGTTAATGCACGAAAAACTAAAATTGTGTTAAAGTCTTGTGTTAATCCAGTACAAAAAGTTCCTATTGAGAATATTAGCATCCCTGTTACAATCATTTGTTTACGCCCAAATTTGTCAGAAATCGGTCCGAAAAATGGAGCAGTTAACCCATAAAATAAAGCATAAGAAGTAATTAACCACCCTCCTTTTTCCATTGGTGTTGCAGTTGATTTGGCGATATCAGGAATTAAAGGTGATACCACTAAAGAATCCATCCCAATAAAAAATGCTACAATTGCTAGTAGAAATAACATAGGTTTAATGCCTTTGTCATTCATTCAAATCTCTCCTTGTCTCCAGAAATTACTTCATATATGAATTATATATATAAGCAAATTGTAACTATTAGTCACTAGTTACAATTTTGTTATTCTCTTTTCAACATTTAGTAAATGACATTTATAATCTTCAAGGATTTCTGATAACGTTATAAACTTTTCTTCATTAAAGTAAGAAAAGTTTTCTTTAAGAAATAAATTATATTGAACATTTACTTTTTCTTTTGTTTCTTTTCCCTTTTCAGTTAAAAATACTAATGTTTCTCTTTGATCAGCTGGATTTTTAGTGGTTGTTACAAAACCATCTCTCTTCATTCGTTGAATCATAGTGGTAACATTACTAGGAGCACAACCAATTTTTTGTTTTAGATCAGACATAGAAGTTTTTTCTGTATCTGATAACACTTGTATTACTCCAAATTGCACTATACTGATATCAAATTGTTCTAATTCCTTTTCGAGATTACTTTGTAATTGATGATATACATCTCTAATCAAAGCATATAATTCTCTTGCCGCTATTTGCATAGAAAAACTCCTTTCTTCAGAAAATGAAGCCTACATTGGACAAATTAAATATAGATAATCATATTTTTATGTCAAATAATTTATATGGAGTTTACAACTATTCCTCATATACTTTTCTTACTTCTCTGAAAACCACCTTATACTTCATATATGAAGTATATTCTGTAAATAACTAAATGTCAATTATTTATACTATCATGTTATTTTCCTTCTTACATAAATAAAAAATAGGCTTGTCCTCAATGATCGTCAGTTTCGCACTTACACATATTATCCTTTAGCGCTTTATTACAAATATAGGGAGTGACATAACGCTGTCACTGTAGCTTAACTTTTCTTCTTTTTTATCAGTGTTGACGGATAAAAAAGGTCCAAACACAAAAACAGGATGTGGAGAAGACTTTCTCCACATCCTGAGAACAAATCATATATCTCTACATGACTTGTTCCTTTAACTATTTACTTTTATATCATCTGTTATAGTTGATATAACTAGAGTCATAATAAACCCACTGACCTGTTCCAATTCTTAGCCAACCGTTCTTTTCTTCATATACTGTAACTTTTTCGCCTTTACTTGCGTTTCTAACAATAGAGTAATTTGTACCTGCTCCGCTTCGAATATTTACCCCAATACCATTGATTTGAGCCGTTCCAATTACATTTTGAATACTCCCAGTTTCAATTACTTGGAGCATACTTAAAATCATTTTTGCTGTCTCACCACGAGTTGTTGTACTCCTAGGGTCGAATACGTTATTACCTTTACCTTTTATAATACCTAAACCATATAGTCTTTGAACGTCTTCTTTATAGTTAATTTGGTCTAAGTCTGAGAATGGTAGGTTTGCAACTGGTCCCCATAAGTCTTTAGTTTGTAAAGCCTTGTTTACAATGATTGCTGATTCTTCTCTTGTAATCGGTGCATTAGGGTCAAAGTAACCGTCACCTCTACCTTGAATGATTCCTGCACTTGCTACACGTCGAATACCGTCTTGTAAAGATGGATGTGCATCATCTAAGTCTTTAAATGTAGCATCTCCACTTGGTAGATTTAGAGATTTAGAGATTAATTGAGCAAATTCTGCTCTTGTTACCTCTCTGTTAGGTGAGAATACTCCGTCTCCTTCACCTTGCATAATACCCCTTTTATTTAACTCACGAATACTAGATTCATACCAACCACCTGTAATATCGTCTTGAGGTTTATAATTAGTATCATAATACCATTGAGAACCTCCTAAGAATGAACTCCAAAGTCCTCTATTAATAATATTGTCTGGGCAATGCTTACCGCTCCATTTTTGATGTTTTACTACATTATCTACTGTAATACCAGTTTCTTTCATTAAATATGCTACTAATTTCTTAGCGTTTTCTAATGCTCTATCATAGTTACCATCTCGGTTAACTGCGATTTCAATTGCAATAGACTCTCGGTTACCTGAACCATTACCGTCACCAGCATGCCATGCGTTTTCATTGATAGGAATATGTTGATAAATTTCTTTATCGTCTACTGTAAAGTGCCATGATGCTACTCGGTTTGTATCCCCTACTGCTTGGTTATATAGGTATTTAGCATGGCTTTTTGCTCCTGCTCCAACACTAGTATTATCAGTTTCATGAATTGTAATGTACTTCGGTTCCATCCGGTTTTGAGGTCTGATATTATCGTTTCCTGGTGGAACAATCCATTCTGTAAATGGAACACCGTTTATTGTACTAGTACCACTACTTAAATATTTACCGCTCAAACTACGGTTAGATAACTTGTTTTTAGGTGGTGTTAGTCTACCTGTTTCTTCTTCTGAAGGTTTTACCTTGTCAGTAACTTCTTCTTTACTGATACCCCTTCCATCTACATCTTTAAAACCTTCTTCAATACTTTGTAAAGCCTGTTCTTCTGAAACTTTAAGTTGATCTGTCTTACCTTGCCCTTGAACTTCCGCAGGCTTAATATTATTACCTCCCTGTTGTTCCTCTGCAAATGATGCTAATGGTGAAGTTAAAACCGTTAATCCTGTTGTTAATGCTACTACTTTTTTATTAAATTTAATTCTCATTTCTAATTTGGTATATCTCACTATTTTAATGGATATACCTTCCTCCTTGTACTTCTTTTAGTATGAATAATAGTTTAAATAATGGTAATCTGAACCCAAAAGATAACAACTTGATTTTTCATTTCATATAATCAACCGAAATCTATAGGTCCTCCTTTCTTTTTAGCCTATTCAAGTAATAAAGGAAAATCCTTTAAATAAGTATATTGCAAATCATACATCTAAACCCTTAATGCATATCTCTTAATAGATATATTAACAGAAATAAATGAAGATAAGATGCAAATAATATAAAAATATCGCTTATTTATTCAACCAATAACAGAACCGAATGGTGAAACCACATATATTTTCGCGCTAGCATCCTTACAACCTGTTGATGAAGCTATACAATTGAAGATTTTTGGTCCAGAAAGATAAGGGAAATCAGATTTTCGTGTTCCAGTTGCTAACATCATCATAGACATCTGATAAAGTATCCGACGCGTATCTCGAACACCACTATATGTTTGTTTAGTCGAGCATACAGAAGTTCCAGATTGTGAATTTTCGGCTGAAACACCGAGATTCTTTATATGTATTAAAGCGCTCTATATCGCCAATAACACCGATTAGAGTACAAGCAATATTTTCACTTACAAAAAGAAAAGAAAGAAGTAACTTCGTATATGGATGTGGTTTAACTCCTTTTTCAGGGTTTCCTCTGAGGAGAGAATGAATTTCTACATCGATAAACTGGATGCTTTCCTCAGGCCTCAAAGCTTCTTCAGCAACTTTATTATCACTCAACAAGATGCACTGGTGTATTCGCATGAGTCGATAACTCATCGGTCTGTCTAGATAGCTAATTAATTCTTATTTTCTATGGTCCTCGGTGCTTCGTATCTGCGGATACATCCCCCGCTATAGGCCTCGTCCTCCTCCAAAACCAATCAGCCCCTGATACATAATTCCCTGTTTTATACTCTTTCGCGTATAGTATGTAGTCTTTTATTTCCAACTAATTTATTATTAAAAGATTATAGAAATATCGTAACTTTATTTTAAATAATAACTTTTTTCACGAAATAAAACTTATTCATCAATCTAAATCTTTATTTTATTAAATTTGA
Source organism: Bacillus sp. AFS098217 (assembly GCF_002551815.1). GTDB lineage: Bacteria > Bacillota > Bacilli > Bacillales > Bacillaceae_G > Bacillus_A. The sequence continues at coordinate 23,399 of NZ_NVPR01000167.1, read as the reverse complement.
AAAATAAGAATGGATAAATCCAATTAAGCCAATGCTGTTCAGTCTAAAACATTATTTTAACTGAATATTAAGAAAAGGATAGTTATTCTCAATCCTTATTCTATAAAGGTTCATTATTCGTACTTGTTCTTCAGTTAATTCCTCTTTATTCCAGTACATATGCATTAAGCTATATTCAAATACTTCCTTTAATTTAATAAACAAAGGAAGCTTATCTATCATTTCCTTAGATATTTCATTTTCCTCTCGGTATCCGTCAACTATTGCTTGTGTAATAGAATTCCCATAGTCAACTATGTTACCATTCCCTACAAACGAATACTCCATCGCGCTATAAATTGGAACTGCTAAATCAAATATATAAAAATGTTTCTCACAATCTTGAAAATCAATCATTGTCAAATTCAAATCATTTTCTACTAATATATTTTCTAACCATAAATCGCCGTGTATCAAGCCATAATTTGAAGGGCTCTTTGGCAGTTTCTTTATCGAAGACAAAACCTCATGTGCAAATTCTCTAATAATACCTTCTTCTTTAGGGATATAGGTAAGAAAAGAATATTCCTCATTGTCATACCAATCGTTTATATGTTTTATCGGTTCAATATTTTCAAACTTTTTAGATAAACGATGTAATCTACCAATTTGCTGACCCAATTTTTTCAACACACTGGAATTCCATTGACTTTTTGGTAAGTGTATACCAGAAGCAGCTTTATACAATACAATAAAAAGCTCTCTGTCTAATGTTATTTTTTCTACTAATTTACCATTTAAAGAAGTTATTATTGGAGGTACTCCTAAACCTTCCCTATATAAAAAGTCTGTATATTTAACTTCTTCCAACTGTTCTTCATACGTTTTATAGTTAGTTATTCTAACGAAGTAGTCACCTTGTTCCGCAATACACTGATACATTTCATTTGTTACTGATTTAACCTTAATAAAATCCACTGGATATATTTCATTCATTAATTTAAGTATCTTCTTTTCTAGATTAATCATTTCAAACTCCTTTCCTACCCTAAATTTCGACTTGTCTAACTTAAATTCTTTCTCCCACTAACCTGCCAGTTAGCTTAAGTATATTTCTTCATCCCCCTCCCCATACTACCATATATATCCAATCTAGTATCCTTAAAAAATACCGAAAACGGTCGTTTAAGGAACTTTCTTAACGTACGAAATACGCGATTATTCTAACTTCGATGTAATATTGATTTAAATAAAGTTTGATCATTTATAATGTCTTGTTAAATTAGCACCCTATAAGTGAACAACAAATTATTCAAATGGAAAATAATAGCCTACATAGTTAAATGCATTTGTGAACCCTATATTTTCTGCAACTGCGATAGAAGGCTTGTTCAATTCCATACAATCCCAATATGGAATTATGTCATTCCCCAAACAATCTTTTACAAAACTATGAGTTGTCTTTTGAGCTAAATTTCCCCCTCGATGATTTTCTAATGTTTCAATATCTATACAGTGTATATTTTTAACGACAAAGCCTAAAAAACAAACACTTACAATTGTATTGTCGTAAACAATACAATAACCAATTCCCTCATTAAAAAAACTATCAGGTGAAGACCAAAACTCTAAAATTTTAGATTGTAAAAATTCAATGTTCTTAAATGAATTTTTATTATTTTCATAGAGAGTTTTACTGATCTTTAGAACAGTATATCCTTGTTCAATTTTAGGTTCATGCTTATCTTTATAGTCCCCTTTTTTTAGCGTATATACTCTTTGATTCCAGCTACTTAATTTACGATGTTTAAACATTCTTTCAATTGTCTTATTCCATTTTTGATGATTACCAATTCCTTCAAAACAATTTAGCCCGACCTTCTTTGCTTCAGGTTCTATTACTTTATCAATAAAATCATTAATTTCGTTATTAAATTCTTCATTCTCTTCATTTCCAATAAATAAAAATCCATCATTATTACCTAACCAAATAAGTCCAGAATTAGGAGAAAAAATATTATCTACAAATATACGACCAGGATTAACTCCTTCAATTACAGCTTTTACTTCTAATTGTCCTTTTTCATTTACTAAACCTTTACACTTATAAAAATCACTCTTATTTAATTCAGAAATCATACGTTATACCGCCTTCCTTAAACATTTCTATTCTAACTTTATCACATTTAACAGAATATTCTTTATTAAATTCAGAAGTAGAGAAGGGTAATTACTCTCATAAATAACTGTAGAGAGAGAAAATTTTTGTTTTGGGGATACTTTAAAATCTTAGCTTGATGAATGTGGGGTTCCACCCACATTCCTTTTTATCCTACTACTTCATAAGTAGAGTATGAACAATTTTGTAAAGATTTATCTGTAGCAAATAAATGTGCGTATTTTTCGATAATCTCGACAAATTCTTTTTTACTAATGGTGTGAGATTCTGCGAATCCTATCCCTACATCTTTTGTATAACTAACAATTTCGTAATTGTCGCCAATAGAATCATGAGGATAGAAATTAAATGTATTTAATATTTTGAAGTCTTTGATGCAAAAGCTCCGAGTGTAAAAATCAATAAAATAATAACAACCACAAACTTAATAACTGCGAATGAGATTGTAATTGTAAACATCAATATCTTTAAAATTGCCCTAATAATAAACCTTAAAATATCCATAGATAGTCGCCCCCTTATAGCTCCATATCATGACTTTTTTGTTTTGTTTTTTTCTTTTTAGTTTCAATTTTTTTTAAGTTGTTCCTGATCTGGATAATTCATTTTATTTTTTAATACATCGGTTCCAGGCTAACAGTATTTGGATTGTTCATTCACGTTTTACGATAACATCGGCTAATGAAATAAGTTGTTCCCGTGTTATCTTCCCTCCTAACTTTGCTTTAATAACTCTTTCCATTTCTTTTGTAACGGTCATTCCTTCAATTTCTAAAGTTGCCTTAGCTGCCTCAAAAGCCTCATTTAGCTCTTTTTCGTTTTTAAATTTCATAATTAGGTAAACCCCTTTCAAATAGATTTTATTATAATTTGATATTTCTGAAAATTGATTTTACATTTAGATATTTTGAGAAAATAGCTACACATTAGTTTTGATGTTCTTTTTTATTGTGGTTACAACATGATTCATGAGTAAACCAAAACCTAATATACTAGACAATGAAATAAGTATACTAATTAACTCCATATCGGACATTTTTCATCCCCCTGTTCAAACTTTCCTTTAATTCTTGCCCTTCTTCTGTCATAAAACGTATATCATCCAGAATTCCATTTACCTCGGGATAATCTAATCCCCAGCCATTTGTTTGCTTTTCGACAAACTCTTGCTCCAATGCTTCTACGGATGTAAATTCTTTTCCAAAGCTAGAATAAGGATAAATTTTCTGATTACGTTGGAAAAATTCTTTACGGATTTGATAGTCTTTTTCATTACGTACATAGGTTTTCTCTATAATGTCGGAAGGGTTTTGCTCAATTTCAAAGTAATTCCAATCTACTTCAAATTTATACTTTCCGTCAACGACATCAAAGCCTAACGTATCTTCTTTTGTAAAATTCGTGTGAAACGGTTGGGTAAAATCGCCAACGCACCCGTCGTGAATTTCCTTTGCTGACACAATATGTACCCATTCGTTCCATTCAGGTTCAATGCATTGTAAATTTATAGAGCAAATGGGTAAAAAGTGTTTTTTATGCTGTTCCAAATTATCATAAAATACTTCTTCATATGCAGGAAACGGTTTAATAAATTGTTTGGAAATGTTCATCTTTTCCCCCATCTTTATACAAGGTTTTTGTTTAATTTTATCATTTTATCTGAAACGCAAACAAAAAATAACCCTAAAATTCACTTTTATTGTATATTTTGAAGTTAATTTACGTCTAATCACCTCAAGCATTGTATTACTTCTATTTCTAAAACAAAACAGACTGTAGGCAAACTCGATTTTCATCAAGTTTGTCTACAGTCTGTTTATGCTTACTTGATTTCAACCTTGTAGTCTCCATCAATTAGCAAGTACCATTTACCTGCACCATATTTTTCTTTACTTACTTCAAACGCTTTAGTACCTGTTACTTGGATATCTGGGTTTAGGTCACTTAAAACTTTTGAGTTATCGATATTTGTTTCAGTTGCGTAACTTGCACTTGCTTCAACATCAGCATCATATTTAGTTCCCTTCTCATCTACTAATTGAATAGTTGGCAATGAGAAAGAATTTACTGGTTTATCAGAAGTGTTTTTCATATTGTATTGAACTGCTACAATAGTACCACCATTACTAGCATCTTTTTTAACAATTCCAGGTCCAACAGATGCTTTTTCTTCTACTTTTGTAACTGTTACATCAACCTTTTTAGCTTTTACAACTTCATTGACCTTATAAGTTTTGGCTTTTTCTGTTTTAGTTTCTTCAGAATCTCCTCCACCGGCAACAGCTACTACGATACCGATCACTACAAGGGCAATAATACCTAAACACCCAAATTTAAAAAACTTCTTCATTTTATTGAATTCATTAACTGGAAGAAGTATTCAGGTTTATGAGTCTTATTTAGGTTATACCATGCATGTAATGTGTCTGGTGCAAATACATCTAATTTTTTCAGTACTTCCATCGTAAATTCCAGAGGTGCTACTCCTGATGCAGTAACCAAATCCTCACCAGATACCGCAGGTTCCATCTCATAAAATTTTTCTCCTTTATAATTAGGACAGACCATTTTAATATACTCTAAGTCATTGCTTGTGTGCTTTCTAGAATCTAAGTATCCCATATTCGCGAGGGCCTCAGTTGCGCCACAAATTGCAGCAACAATAGTGCCAAGCTTTAAAGCTTCGCTAATTTTTTTCAAGATAGGTTGATGAATATCTTCTCTCCAAGTATTCCCTCCAGGTAAAACTAAAAGATCTTTACTCTCAAGAGTACATTCATCAAGGGAAATATCTGGTTTTATGCTCAGTCCTCCCATCGTAGTAATAATTTCTTTATTAGCTCCTACTGTAACTACTTTTAAAGGTGCTACATCTTTTTTGAAATATCTTCCTGAGTTTAATTCAGCAATTAAATATCCATATTCCCAGTCTGACATTGTATTAAATACATAAAGATAAACTTTTTTTGTTTGCATCCAATAACACTCCAATCACAATTGATATAACCTATTATAATATAACTTCCCTGACAGCTAACGTCAGGAAGACTGCGTTATTCCACAATCTGCTCCTTTAATGGAATAACATGACCGGCATTTTTAAACATTTTTATTGTAAATGTCAAAAATACCTGTCTTTTGGTCGAAAACAAGTATTTTTCTATATTTAAAGATTACTATTGAATGTACAAAGCACTACACTACATTTAATTTTATCCTCTAAAATGCAACAGCCTACTATCAACTTGGATAACAGTAGGCCATTAAAATTATTTGAAATTTGAATAATAGTGCAGCAACTTGTTATTTTGAAGAATAATAAAGTTCTATAATTTTAAAGGGTATTAATGAAAACTAGCCTCTGATTATTTATTCTATATATGCAAGCCACGCTTCATAAAATGCTTGAATAGTAGGATATCTTTTAGCTTTTTCTTTATGTAGAGCTTTTTGACATACATTATATAAGTCTTGTGTACTTTCCCATTTTTCATAGCCTTTATCACTTTTTCCACCTATAAAGGCAAAAGCAATTCCTGCTAATACATACACATTCGTTTCACTTGTAATTTGTGCATGTAGTTCGTATTCCTCAGGTGCTTTGAAGCGACTTGATCCCCAAAAATCCTCCCCGATTTTATTGAATACAGGTGCTTTTTGAAAGAAATCAATATCACAAATCGTAAGCTTTGATTGCTCAAAATTATATAAAATGCTACCGTCATAAAAATCAACCATGACGTATCCTAATGACTCGACATACGCTGCAAATTCAAAAATTTGTGTCAATATGCTGAGTCGTTTAGTCACACATAGTTGTCTTAGCTTCACAAACGGTGAATGTAGTGCATGGTACTTTTCATACGGTGTAAAATCCCAATGATTGTGCATGCATTCCCCATCAACCCAATGAAACCTTAAGCAAAATCCATTTTCCATTTGAATGGAATTAATATATGGGACTAGCAAAGGATGTTGAATTTGTTCATACACTTCTTTTGCCTTCATTAATCGTTGGATTGCATCCTCTACATTGCCCTTGTATTCTAAATTGCGTGCACCAGCATACTTCAAAAAGTAACGCTGCCCATTTTCAATAATACCAAAGTTAATATTACCTGAATCGTGCTGATCAAAAACAGTAAACACTTCTACATCCTTTAACCAATTAAAATTATGATACTCAGCTATTGTTATAGGGTATTGATTTTTTCCTATTGCGATATTTATCACGCGCTGCTCCTAACTTTGAGCGAACGTAGTTTATAGAGGCATGATACGCATACTCAAATTGTTTTTACCTCATATTTTATTTTCTTCTGTTTTTTCATCAAACATCACTCCTTTCAAATAACCGTCCTTATTCACACTCGAAAACTATCGAAATATTCTTTTTTTATTATACAGGATAACAAAAAAAAGATGGTGTAAAATTCCAAATCACACCATCTTTTTTAAACAACTATATTAAAATTTTCTATCTTAGTAACTGAAATAAATTATGTATTCCTGTGACCTAATTTTACATGTGTCTCGGTTAATCCCTACAGACAGATCAAATTGGTGGAGAATGAATGTATTACTATGAAGTTGTTCATCTAAATGAAAGGTTTACTTTTGATCCCTGCACTTTGTCTGGGGATTTTTTGTGCATTGTTCACGCAAATGATCTGCATATCAATTCATTGTTGATATACAGATCATTTGTATGATAATTCTTATAAATAATTGCTGAATGATAAACTTACATAAATGCTTTTAAAAGTTCTTGAACTAATGGAAGTACTCCACCTACAAATTTTAAAATTGCCATTGCGATTTCCATATTATGTCCTCCTTTTTTCTTGAGTAGTAAGATGTAATAAATCTTTATACCCCTATTATAGTAAGCACTTGCAAATTCATCAACACATTTTAATATGCAATAATTCATATTTGTATTTTTGGGTCTCGCTACACATCCATCAACTTAAAAATATTAACTACCTCCAAGTGTAAAAAAGCGTTATACTTTCTAATAATCCTTTAAAATCGATGCAGTGACCTCTTATAGAAAAAACTCCAGTTTATCAGCATTAGGCTTTTAAATACGAGACTATCAAATTCCAACCAAATGGGATGCGACATTTACAGCGTTATAAGGTGGAGTTACTAAAGAAAAACAAACTAGATGGAGTGCGATGAACGATGAAAAAAATTCTTGCTATATTTGTCCTATCTGTCAGTTTACTTGTAGGTGGTATCGTATTGATTGATATAAAAAAGACAGTTCCTCAATCGGATGTCTCCAAAAAAGAAAAGAAGTCTATGTTTAAGGAAACAAACGATCCTATTATGTTAGAAGACAACTTTCAATCTGGATTAGAAAAATGGAAAATAGCTATCAACGACTCGGAAAACCGTACCAATCTAGATACTGACACGATCTCGCAGCGTGTACATGTAGTAGATGGAAATACCCATTTTATAATCCCACTTAATTTATATAATCCTCCCCAAACATTAGATTATCGATTTCTTCCCTGTATTTTGCAATCCCTTCTATTGTCTCAATTGAATTTCTTACCATTTCAAGTGTAATCAATGCTTCATCTTCATACATTTTTATACTTGCTCCCATTGCAATTAATTCCTCAGCAGATTTCACTAAAGATTTCAATTGATCTGCATCATCATAATTGCATTCCATTACAGGTTTTTCTGTTTTCATATTTTGTTTTACCTCACTTATCGATTTAGATGTTTTCTTTCTAATCAAAGGAAGATACTTATTAGAATTCGAATCATTAAGCACCACTAAATTCACAGTAACCACAGCTATCATCCCTCCCCTAATTAAAATTCTATTATTCCATCACTTGTTACTTGAAAAGTAGACAAAAGACTTTGTTGCATAGATTGGATTTCTTCCTTCGTAATAAAGGTAGTCTCGATAGCACTTTCTATTACAATTTCTAAATGCTCTTCTTTGATGCCCTCTAATGTTTGTGGTAAATATTTTGTTTTTTCCCTTATATACGCTTTCCATGCCGTATAAGCAACTATATCAACTAATGAAGACCATAATCTCGCAATTCTTAAATCTTCTTCATCTTCAGCAAACTCAAATATACTTGTACAATCTGCATTATCTATCAACTCATACAAATCATCACCAGATACTCCTTTACTTTCAACCCAAATCCAACATTTATCTAAAGCATCTCTTCCTGCTAGATATCTCTCATCGTCTTTTTTTATAGTTTGAAAGATTTTTTCAGCAATAGTCAAAATAAATGCAACCTTTACATCATCCTCTAAAGGATAGATTAAATTACAGTCCATATGTCACCTCTGATGTAACAACTATTTATTCGTGGAAACTTTACACCTATTTCTTTTGCAGCTTCATATACATCTTTTGTAGAAACAGGTTCATCTACTGATCTCCATTTCACACAACTCATCTAATCCCCTCAAAACACAATATTTTGTACTCCATTTCCTACTACTTTTAACTCTTGAACAGCCAATTCTTTATATTCTCGACTCAATATAGTTTTTAATTTTGCCCTTAGTTCTTCTGTTTTCGAACGTATATTAACCATTTTATCCCCCGATTCGCAAGTTATTTACAATCGTAATAGCATCTATGGCTAATCTTCCATGTGTATTTCCCTTCACTTTAATACATTTGCTTTTTCATATTTCCAATCGTAGTAAAGCTAGCCAATATTAAGATAGAAAATAAAAGCAAAATATTATTTACTCCCATATGAGTTATTAAAATACCAGTTAATAGAGCCGATGATATCTTAACAAATGATGCTAGAATTGTTCTTAAGCCTATTACCCTGCCAATATATTCTGTTGTAGTATTCAACTGTATTAACGTTTGCACAATAATCAAGTGCGACATGGTAAATAACCCCATTATAAATATACAAATAACGGCCGTTGTTTTATAGTCATTCAAATATAATAAAAAAGAAGATGTTGCCATACCCACCATCGTAATAAAAATAACTTTATGTTTAAACCTTTTTAAAAAATAGATAGCAATAAAACCTGCTATAATTCCTCCTACTGAAAATGCTATCTCAAATATTGAGTAGAGTCCGCTACCTCCTTCAAACTGTTCTGCAAGAGGTAATAATAAAGTTGTTGTCATTTGTATACTAATGCTATTCAAAATGGATAAAAACAGTAAGTATTTCATTCCTTCTGTTTGATTAATAAAATGCCATCCCGATATTAATTCTGCAAGGTAGGATATTCTTGTATTCTTTATTTTTTTAGGGTTCATTCTTTTTAAAGAAGAAAAGAAAATAGCCGCAACTAAAAATGTTACAGAATTAATAAAGAAACTAGTAGCTAAAGAAAATTTGACTAGAAGTAACCCAGAAATACCAGTTCCCACTATTAATGCTGCTTCATTTAATGAAGATGCTTTTGATATGACAAATGGTATATCCTGATTACAGAATGCTTCCTTAATAAATGCAGAAGATGCGGGTTTGTAAACGGTATAGCAAACTGCTAATAAGAATTGCATAATGTAGAAAACAACTACTGATTCACATTTTATGAAAACAAGAATTGCCATGATTAAAACAAGTACAAATCGAATACTATCTGTTAGAACAACAATATTTTTAGAATCATGATGATCTACATAAACAGACACAAAAGGTGTTAAAATGACACTTGGTATATAATAAATAGCAATCATTAATCCGATGGAAGTTGATTGTCCTGTTAAATGAAAAATATACCATAACAAAGCAATTTGTTGAATTCCATCCCCAAATCCGGTAATGCTAATCCCTAATAAATATTTCAATTTATTACTCATAAAATTACCCCTTATATAATAGTTACTTTCATTTTAGGTGCATCACTTCAACAGAGTAAATTACAACTTAATTATCTATATTTATAATTTATTCTTATAAGGTAATGATTTAATATCTCAATCAAAATAAAAGGATATTACATATTATAAGTGGCTAATATGTAATATCCTTAATTTTTTATGACTTTTTACAATTTAGGTTTTGATAACAAATGGCAAGTATACCGGATAAATTCGTCGGTATAAGAAACATAATGGAAGAGAAGGTGAAAGTATCACGTCCTATCGTTACACCGAAAGCCCAGGCGTGGATTAAAAATCAACTGTTTACTTCGTTACTAACTGATGAAGAAGGGACAGCATAACATCACTATCAAGCTAACAAAACAAAATTCCCCCTCAAATGAAAATCCATGACTATTCTCTCCTAAACTTCGCATACTAAACCAGATAAAGCCTCCATCATTAAGGGATTCATGACCCCAATTTTAAAACGTTAACTAGGTGAGTAGTGTATGAAGAAATGGTATTGTAAAATTTTAATTTTGCTCCTTGCTTTTCTTTGTTTTGCAACAAATATTGTTTGTGCGAAAACCAACGAATACAAAATCTACATTAATTTATGGACTAGCAAATTGTATTTCATTCAAAACAATAAAGTAATTGAGGAATATCCTATTTCTCCTGGAAAAGACCAGTCCCCTACTCCAATTGGTAAATTTCATATTACAAATAAATCAAAGGGATGGGGAAGTGGATTTGGATCATGTTGGCTTGGATTAGATGTCCCATGGGGAAAATATGGCATACATGGGACCAATAAAGCTTGGTTAATTGGCGAAAGGGTTAGTAGTGGATGTATTCGTATGCACAATAGAGATGTTGAAAAACTATTTGATAAAATCCCAGTTGGTACTGAAGTTTATGTTGATGGGCCCATCACTGGTATAGGAAAACATGAATTTAAAACTTTATCTAGTAATTCACGAGGGAATTTAGTGCAAATTGTTCAATGCAGATTAAAAACAGCAGGATATTATAAAGGAAAATGTCACGGAATTTATGACATATATACGGAGTTAGCAGTGAAACAATTTCAGAAGGAACAGAACCTTAAAATAACAGGTTTAATAACTCATAAAGAGTACATTTTTCTTGGGTTATTAGAATAGTTTATGTGATATCGCCAACAACACGATATAAAACCAATTTCAATACATTTTTGGGAAGATAACTACCTACTGTATATAGAGTTTATCCTCTTTTAGGTTTCTGCATATTAATAAAAGTCCTGTTATTTATTCTAAGTAGACATTTTTCCAGCAGTCTTCTGCAAACTATAAGTCTTTTTTCTTAAGACTGACAATATTGCTTAATTTGGCTAATACATAAATTTCGTAGCCTTGTATGGGAATAAGTATGATAACTTTTATACCAGTCTACTGTATGTTTTAAAGTCTGTTGGAGAGACCATTTTGGTTCCCAATTTAATTTAAATTTCGCTTTACTTATATCAAGATTTAAGAATGTTGCTTCATGAAATTCGTCTTGCTTTTCATTTGATAACACCCAATCTCCATATCCCCAAATTTTTATAATACCGGTAACAAGTTGTTTTACTGAAACCATATTATTTAGGGGTGGACCAAAGTTCCAAGCACCGGAAAAACGAACACCCTCCGTTAAAATTTTTTCAGTTAAAAGTAAGTATCCACTTAAAGGTTCTAAAACATGTTGCCAAGGTCTTATTGCATTAGGGTTTCTTATAACGATTTCACGATTTGATTCCAATGCTCGTATACAATCCGGTATAATCCTGTCTACAGACCAATCTCCCCCACCAATTACATTTCCGGCTCGAACACTTACAATTATTTTTTTATGCTGGTCATAATTTTTTTCTGGAAAGTATGAGTTACGATAAGATGAAATTAAAAGCTCGCAGCATCCCTTACTAGAGCTATATAGATCATATCCCCCCATTGGATCATTTTCACGATATCCCCAAACCCATTCACTATTTTCATAACACTTGTCACTCGTCACTATAATTCCTACCTTAGTTGATTCGTGTAAACGAATTGCTTCCAATATATTCATTGTTCCCATAACATTTATATCATACGTTTCTTTAGGAAAATCATAAGAATATTTCACAAGTGGCTGTGCGGCTAAATGAAATACAATTTCAGGCTTATGTTCTTCAAAGACCTTATTTAATTTATTAAAGTCTCTAATATCCCCACGAATATCAATTATGTCGTTTTGAAGATTTGTTACTATAAAATTATCTTTTTTATTTTTAGGATCTAAAGAATATCCAATTACAGTCGCACCTAACTCTTTTAACCAAATGGACAGCCAAGAACCTTTAAAACCTGTGTGTCCCGTAATTAATACTTTCTTTCCACGAAATACATTATTAAAGCCATCCCTTAACAATTCATTCACACCCTACCAATATATTTTCATGCATTCAGATATAAATGTGCATTATGCTTATACCAATTAACAGTCTTAATAATACCCTCTTCAATACTTATTCTTGGCTCCCAGGAAAGCATGGTTTTAATTTTGTTAATGTTTGGTTCAGGAATCCATCGTTCATTAGTTCTATAGGGTAATGCACCATAATTAGGGCTTTTATTTGTCTGTAAGTGTTTAAAGAGTAATTCTACATAATGTTTTAAAGGATGGATTTCACCACTTCCAATATTAAAAATTTCATTTTGTATAGAATTATGTTCAATTGCTAATATACATGCATCTATAATATTATCTATATAACAGTAATCTCTTAGTTGGTTACATAAAGTTAAGTCTACATTTTTACCCTGCAATACTTGTAAAATAATATAACTAAAAATTTTATGTGATTCTTCACCTTCTCCGAATATTCCAAAGGGCCTTAAAGTTATAAGATTTATATTTTGATCAGTAGCAATTTGATGAGCAAGTATGGTAGCTGCGGCTTTGCTACTTCCATAAATGTCTACTGGTGTGAGTACCATGTCTTCCTGAATAGGTTCTGTCTTATTCCCATATTCAGAACTGCTTCCAATATTAATAATTTTACGACACTCTATAAATTTTGTTGCTTGAATAATATTAATTGTACCTAAAACATTCGTTTCAATAGCACTCATGTAATCTGTATTGGCTGAATTTACTCCATAAGCAGCAAGATGAAAAATATAATCTGGGTGAATCTGTTTTATCATATCTTGAACTTGCATTTTATCTCGTATATCTATCTCATAAACTTTGATATTTCTTAGTACATCTTTAAGACGCCAAGAACTCGATGATTTTCTTGCGAAAACAACAACGTTTGCTTGTAAGTTTAACAACCTTCTTACTAAATGAGAGCCAATAAATCCAAATCCACCAGTTATAAGAAAAGTTTTATTTTTAAAATCATTAATCATATACATTGAATCTCAACCTCTCCTTTCAAGTAATTTTCAATTAAAGGAGATAAATAGTTACATTTATTAGTTTATATATACTTCAAGGGATAATGTCACTTACATGAAAAGTGGAAATGGATTTCATCTGAGCTGCAAAGAGGAGTATTGTAAATAATTTTTTATTGAAGATTCATCTACCGGTCTAGTAAATAAAGGCGTAAGAGAGTCTCCAAAAGCATTATAAAGTAAAAGACATGTTTTTCTTATCTTTTCAATATAAGGAATATATATATACTTTAAAATGGATTGATCCATTTCTATACTTTCTTGTTTCCATAAATCAAATTTATTTGTATTAATAATTTGCATACTTCCAAAATGGAAAGCAATTAATTCATCTTGATCTATAAAAATCTTATCTTCTACTTTTGTTATAGAAGGGCTGTTGTTTAAAATTACATTCCAAGGTGCTGCGTCAATACCCTTATGAGTCATAACTTTGATATTAGAAAATATATTAGGGATGTAATCTAAATATTTTTGATCTCCCCATCTATTCATCTCAATATCATATACATTTTTACAATATTCTAGGCACTTATCTTTCCACCATCTTAAAATATCTTTACTGTTTGAATCATTTTTAAATCCAATTAGCCCTGCCTGATATATGCCATGTACATTTTCAAGCTCCGTGGTGCCTCTCTGTGGACAAAGAAATACGGAATACTTCCACCATTCATCTAGAATTATATTAGGTTTTGTAAAGAAGTACATATCTGCATCACAATATACAATATGATCAACTTCAGAATAATAATTAAGAATATGGAGGCAAAGAGGAGCTTTTAATGTCCAACAATACTCCTGCAAACTTCTTTCATTTTTCATGCTTAAAAGTTCTTGATTTTCAATGTCTTTCACATGAATTAGTATTGCATGTTTCAATTTTAAGTTTGTTAGCATTCGATAAGTTACATCATCCATACAGCAGATCCATATTGTAAAATTTTCGCTATGACTTTCCAATGAATAATAGCAAGTTAGTCCTTGAATTAAACGTTCTCGACTTATAATCATTGCATAATTCATAGAATAATTTGATTGGTTCATTTTTCTTCTTAATTGTGAATCTTTATATAAAGTTTGCGCTTTATTTATATCTTTAGCACTTAATAGTTGCTTTATATTTCCACCGAATTTTTCTTTTAATCCTTTGAGTATAAACTGAATTAATTCTAAATAAGGGGTATAAATATGATTTAATATATTATTTGGTATCGAAATTTCACCTAACGACCATAAATCGAAATCCTTCTCACTGAAAATAGTTATGCAGGCAAAATGATATACAATCAGTTTATCTGTTTCAATATATACATCACCTTGATTTTTATAAATTTTATAATCATTATTATAAATACAATTCCAAGGTGCGGCATTTATACCTAAATTCTGTGATATTTTTACTTTTGGAAAATAAATAGGAATGAAATCTAAATATTTTTGATCACCAAACCTTCCATTATCAGGTTCAGCACTACACCAATTTAAGCATTTTTCCTTCCACCATCTCACACCTTTTAATCCGTACAAATCATTTTTAAATCCAATTAGTCCTGCCTGATACTTCCCATATTTTTCTTCTACCCAATCACGATCTCTCTGTGGACAAAGAAAGATAGAATTCTCCCCCCACTCTTCAAATATAGTGTTAGGATCAGAGAAGAAACATAAATCACCATCACAATAAAGAACAGATGGTAAATCATAATTTACCAATAAATATTCAATTAATATGGACTTTAACGTCCAACAATACTCGTTAACTTTCCTTTTTTTCTTTATTTCTTTTAGATTTTCATCTTCTACATCATCTACTGGTAAAAGGTTTACATTAATCAAATTCATTCCTTTTAATATCGAATACGCAACTGAATCTATGCAGCAAATCCACAGTGTGAATTTTTGGGCACTCTTTAATAAAGACTTTTGTAATGCAATTATTTTGACTACATATTCTGTCCCTACTATGGTACAAAAGTGGTTTCTAGATTCAGCAGTCTGTTTATTATAGAAAAGAGGATTCATTTTCTTAATAGTAGTTTTTTGAGGTGAATTTATATCTGGGGGTATCTGAACATCTTCTTCTACTTTAGTTGAAATATATAGGCGGGGTAAATTTTTCTTTTCATCATTAAAGTTCAATGTTTATTCATTCCTCTCAACTATTTTTTGTTTGGATTCCAAGTTTCATTTGCATCTTTTAGGTCTTTTGGGGTATCTACACTAATCCAAAAATCATTGTACTCATAAACTGCAAGTTCATGATTCTGTATTAAATTACGTAGTGGTTCTTCTTCAAGAATGCAATCATTCTCGGAATTCAAATAATCAAATATCCCCCTGTTAAATACAAAAAAGCCTCCATTTATTAACGCATCAAGCAAGGGCTTTTCCTTAAAATCTACAGCTATCCCATTTTCGACCTGTAATAGACCATATTGACTATTCTTTTTAATACCTGTTAATGTTGCGATTTTTCCTTTTTCTTTATGGAATTTTATAAGGTCATTAATATCTATATTTGCTAAACCGTCACTATAAGTTAGTAAAAATGTTTCATCTTGTATATACTTTTCGATTTTTTTCAATCTTGCTCCGGTCAACGTCTCAATTCCTGTATCTATAAACTTTATATTCCACTCTTCTGGTTCCTGAAGTAATTGATACTGATTATTTTTAAAATCTAAACTAAAATCATGTTCTCTCCAGTTATAATTCATAAAATATTCTTTAATTTGATCACCTTTATATCCTAATGGGAGAATAAATTCATAATGCCCATATTTCCTATACCAGTTCATTATATGCAAAATAAGAGGTTTTCCCTGAACACGAACTAAAGGTTTGGGTATATTTTCCAAAACCCCTTGCATCCTGAGTCCTTTTCCACCACATAAAATTATGACTTTCACAGTCTACTCTCCTATCCCTTAGTATATTCAACTAATGTAGTTTATGTAGTTATTATGTAATTGGTATACACGCATGTACCATAAAGTCAGTTATAAGAGAGTAATGTGAAATTTAAATCGTTATTATTGCTTCATAGGCATATATTATAAATCAATTATCTATCGCCTCTCCAAAACACTCTCGAATTTTTACAGTACAAAGTCTTCCATAGTTTCGAAAACTTCTTCAACCTCAATCCAAATGTATCGTAATGTTTGTTGTTGGGTCATATGGCCAAATAGCTTCATCAACTAATAAATATCCTTGTTATGCTGATAGTGGTCACTATACAGACCCCCACAGATGCTCCTTTTCCCCCTACTTGCATTGTTTTGAAATTTTCGCACCATAACCAGGTGAAAGGAACTCGTACGGGTGTCTTTTTAAAATTCAAGATTTATAGAATATTATTCGAACATTTTGTGAAAAACAACAAAAAAACACCACAAACTATTAGGAGTAGGTATTAATTTCCTGGTTTCCATTCAAAACGCTATGTTACACTAAGGGAGCTTTAACGGTCCATTCTAAAAACAGTAATGAAATGGGGTATTTAATTGAACTTTCCACAGTTAAAAATCGGTCATATGATGCCAAAGGTTCCAATTATGCAGGGAGGCATGGGCGTAGGTATTTCATTAAGCAAACTTGCATCTGCTGTTGCAAATGCTGGAGGAATTGGAATTATATCAGGAACTGGAATTTCCATCGACGAAATGAGACTACATATAAGGGCGGCGAAAGAAAAGGTACAGAATGCCGGCTATATTGGAGTAAACGTTCTTTTTGCGATGAATGATTTTGCTGAAAAAATGAAAGCGGCCATTGAAGAAAAAGTTGATTTCATCATATCAGGTGCTGGGATTTCAAGAGATATGTATACTTGGGGCAAAAAGGCCGGCATACCAGTTATTTCAATTGTTTCTTCAGCGAAGCTTGCTAAATTATCTGAACGCCTGGGTGCAGCTGCAGTTGTTGTAGAAGGTCATGAAGCCGGGGGACACCTCGGAACCGAAAGACCTTTATTCGATATATTACCTGAAGTAGTTGCAGCGGTTAAAATTCCCGTAATTGCTGCTGGAGGAATTATGACCGGAAAAGATCTTGCTCGTGCCTTAAGTATGGGGGCCTCTGGAGTACAGATGGGGACGAGATTTGTTGCAAGTGATGAGTGTGACGCACCCTTATCATTTAAAGAAAAATATGTAAATGCTCGAACGAAAGATACTATGCTGCTCAAAACAACTGTAGGTCTCCAAGGTCGTGCAATTAAGAATAACTTCACTGAACTGATAGCTGATGATAAAAAGATAAAAATAAAGAAGTGCATGAATTGCCTAAAAAATTGTTCTTATCGTTTTTGTACGCTAGATTCTTTGATAACATCAATGAATGGTGATTGTGAGAATGGTCTTGTTTTTGCTGGCGCAAGAGTGCATGAAATCAAGGAAATTCTACCAGTCAAAACAATCATCAACAATATCATGACAGAATATAAAGCCTGTATTTAAGCAAGAATTAATGTCGATCCTCTTATATTCATCTGAAGAAGATATGGATACTGAATGATTCTATGTTGAGGTTCCACCTTATACCCATCAACCTAAGATTTTGAAGTATCCCTAAAACGAAAATTTCATCCTTTCATCGTTGTCCATAGGAATTTAGTTCGTTTTTTCGTTTTGGGGAAGAATGTATTTCTTAACTTGATAGCGATGTGGCGGAACCTCATCTCTGAATCATAATTTTTATGTAAGTGAAAACTGAAGCAGCAATTTTATAATAAATGAAATTTACCCTTTATGTTTTGTTAGACCCTCTGATAAATATTCGATCATATTCACCTCTTCGATAAAGACTTTGTAAAAATGGATTTTGTTCTATGGTTTTAAAAGATGTTTCAAAGAAACGAATTAAAAGTTCTTTTGGTGGTAGAAACTCACACATAATTTCTAAAATGATTTAATTTTTTACTTCTTCCTCTTTTCACAACACTGCGTAAAATTTGTTTCTCCCAGAGCTGATTAGGGATAATCAGCTCTTTTTATTTTGTTTTGATGATATGAGAACGCGGTGGAGTGGGTGTATATGTATGCTCCCGATCATGATGACAGGCACAGTAGCTTGTCATATATGTATAATTTCATTAAATCTAAATATAGAATTTTATTAATTTTTATGTTAAACTGATTACATTCCAAGAAGTCATTCATTATAGTTTGTCTTTTTGCAACACCTTGTTAGTTGCTCTAGAGCCCGTCCAGCTCTAGAGCTTTTTATTTGGACACATTTACCAGGTCCTTTACCAATAAATTCATGATATTATTACGATGTCGATTCGACAATTCGACAATACCCTTACTTTAGAGCCCTGAACCCCGACTCCCTCAGGGCTCTTTTTGTCCTTAAATGATAAGCACATCAGCCTATCATATGTTCATATTTTCGTAACATCTGTATATAAAATTTTTACGAGTTATATGTTAAACTTTTTATATCTAAGGAAGTCATTCCCTACCATTTGTCTTTATTATTACCCTGTTATTAGCTCTAGAGTCCCCCTCTAGGGCTTTTTATTTGCTCTATTTTTCTAGAGTTATAAACTCAAAGTGATGAAGGCAACTGTTTCTGCACTGTTATGTATGCCCCTATCCCTGCCATACTTATGAAATACGTCCACATGAGCTAACTTCCCTGATTTTACTTCATCAAGAGCAGTAATATAATCCAATTCTCTTCCACTACTTGTTTTAAAAGCAATGATATCATCCTCATCATTTTTACGAACTGCAACAATTTGTTCTACTCCTGAATCGACTTCCTCAACTACTTTCAATTGAGCTTGGTCTTCCCCATGCTGTAAGTATTCATTATAAATTTTTTGAAAGTCCTTTTTATCCATAAAACCCACCTCCAAAATATTTTATTAGTATGTTCGGAAGCTATTAGTTTTATGTACCATGATCCTTAACAAAATGTATTGTCTTTACAGTTTTTCATACTTCCATTTCATAAATGCGAACCTAATCCAGCTTTTCAGCTCTTATTCAACATAGTTGCTCAATACATAAAGATCGAGCACAATTCTTGCGACAGAATTGCGCCCTATTGTTGAAGATCATTGACTAAATCTTATTCGAGATAAGCACCCTCTAGGTTGGTACAAACGATGGGTTCGATTAACTATCTTCCTCTAAATGATGGTTGAGTCTTTTCTAAAAATGATTTAGTTCCTTCCCTGAAGTCCTCTGTGGACGCTATCAAACCGAAATAATCTGCACCGAGAAGCGCGGACTCTTCTAAAGTTAGATTACACCCCCGATGAATTGCCTCCCAAGTCATTTTTACTGCGATAGGAGCCTGAGACAGAATTTCTAGGATAAGAGTTTCTGCTTCTGATAGTAACTTATCAGGTTCAACAATTCTATTAACCAGTCCTATTCTATAAGCTTCATCTGCGCTTATCGCGTTTCCAGTGAGCAACAGTTCTGCAGCACGTCCTTTACCAATAAGTCTGGGGAGTCTTGTAGTTCCCCCAAAACCGGCAACAGCTCCAATACGGACTTCAGGATGTCCTAATCTAGCATGATTAGCAACAACACGGAGCGCACAGGATTCAGCTAATTCTAGCCCGCCTCCTAGTGCGAAGCCGTTAATAGCAGCAACAACCACTTTTCCCAATGACTCGACTTTATTAGTAACCGTAACAGCCAGCTGAGCTAAATCTCTTACTTCCAGAGGAGTGACTTTATTGAGAAACTGAATGTCCGCTCCTGCGGAAAATGCCTTTTTCCCGGCACCAGTAATTATCACTGCCTTTACACTTGAATCAGTTTTAACCCTGTCCAAAATGGATGAAAGTTGTTCAAGTACATCTTTGTTTAATGCATTTAGTGCTTCTGGTCTGTTTAGAGTAATTCTTGCGATTCCATTTTCTTCAGTGTAGAGAACGACATCTTTATTTAACATCTTATTCCCTCCTATAGTTCAGTGTACCAACAAAAGCCTACCAATCTTGTTCCCGCTAATTACTCACTCATAAGCATATATATTGAGAATATAACAACTAATACAAAAACAATGTTTTTTATTCATCCATAGATTACAAATAAAAGAGTTCTTTTCTGGAGAACCACCATTATTCGTTTTTATGAAATTCTTATAATCTCTTTTTTGTTCATGTCCTCTATTCAGCCTTAATTTTCGGATATCTCCTTCTTGAATTAAACTGACCGTTAATACAAGAAGAAAAACTGAAATCCCTTCTTACAGTCAGTCCTATAGATGCAAAATATGTGGAGGCGTTGTTGCTAACGATATTTGTACAGAGTGTATGTTTGATTGGAATTGATACTTTTAATTACTCAACCCATAGTTAAAAGCACAAGACAAATAGAGATAATCGCTACGAAGCACTACCTCACCTTTTTAAGTTCGAGATGAGGTAGACCTAGATGTTTCACTTGGTGAAGTGTATAACCTTTATGCCCCAGTAGTTACAAATATTAAATCAATAATTACTTAATTCACTTTCAGGCGCTTGGATAATAACAGGGTTTTTGTCTGGGTCAATCCAACGTAAAATGTCGATAACATCTTGTTTAGATGCGCCAGTGCATCCGGCAGTCCAAGTATTCGATACGTGGAAGAAGATTGCACTTCCGTTCCCCGGTGTTCGTTCAGTATTATAATTAATTACAAATCCATAATCATATGCGGATACGTTCATATTTTCAGCGGAGTTCCAACGACCATAAGCAGGTTTTTTCTGTAATGTATTATAGAGTTCAGAGTTTGAATCGTCTACCCAAACGTCATTAGACTGAAT
Source organism: Bacillus sp. AFS098217 (assembly GCF_002551815.1). GTDB lineage: Bacteria > Bacillota > Bacilli > Bacillales > Bacillaceae_G > Bacillus_A. The sequence continues at coordinate 2,151 of NZ_NVPR01000167.1, read as the reverse complement.
ATCATGCCAGGGTAATTTCGTTCCAGGGTTTCCTTGACGACCAAATGCCATACCAATACCATATTTTCCACGTGGTGATTGTGTTACCGTTTCGCTCATTTGATTAGCAAAACCGTCTCTACCAATTTTACCATTGATGTTTTTAATCTCTTTCCATTTACCATAATTTTTGTCAAATGTTCTAATTTGAGCATTATTAGTACCGTATCCGTTTGTTGTCACAAGAATCACTTGTTGGTTGTTTTGAATAGTTTTAAAATTATCAACTACGGTTCTAGGCTCTTGTGTATTCATCCATTGGAATCCTCCCTGTGTACGAATACGTAGCCAAGTCCCTCTTTCCTCTACAACCGTTACAGTTTGAGGAGAATACCCTCCTAATACATTAGCTGAAAATGATGCATCATCATACGTTGTAAAATCTCTATCAATATCTACTCTTTTCTCGTTTAACAATACCCATTTATATCCTAATCCTGTAGGGATTCTAATCCAACCACCTTCTCTTTCTTCAATTACTGTTACTGGTTGTGGTTCATACTCATACGCAATTCCTGATGATAACGATGGTTCGTTATATGTGATAAAACTTCTATTTATATCTATTTTCTTTTCATTTAAACAAACCCATTTAAGACCCAAACCTGTACTAATTCTAATCCAACCACCTTCTCTTTCTTCAATTACTGTCACTGGCTGTGGTTCGTATCCGTATGCAATTCCCGATGATAACGATGGTGCATTATACGTAAAGAAGTTTTTATCTATGTCAATTTTCTTTTCATTTAAGCAAACCCATTTAAAGCCTAATCCTGTTTGAATTTTAATCCAGCCGTCTTCTCTTTCTTCAAATACTGTCACTGGTTGTGGTTCATATTCATACGCAATTCCTGATGATAACGATGACTCATTATATGTAAAGAAATTTTTAGGCATTTCTATTTGTTTTAACTGCACTTCTTTGTCTTTAGACATATCTGTTCGAGCAATTAAGCTTGATGCCTCTACACGAGTTACAGTTTGGTCAGGTTTCCAACTATTATCACCATAACCTTTTGATATACCTAAGCCTACCAAGATATTTACTTGTTTTTCTCCCCAGTGTCCTTTTAAATCACCAAATACAGTAGGTACATTCCCATGTATTTTCCCTTCTAACTTATACGCATGTACAAGCATTGATGCCATAGATGCTCTAGTTAGTTTTCCAGAAGGATTAAACTTTCCACTCCCGTCTCCCTTAATAACTCCGGCTTTTTCTGCGGCTGCAATATATGGAGTCGCCCAATGATTTTGAGAGTCTGTAAAAGAAGGTTTTGCTGATGGCTCAATATTTAGATTTAGTATTTTAGCCATCATAGTTACAGCTGAACCTCTATCTATTTCTAAATTTGGTGAAAATGTTCCATCCGGCATTCCCGTAAGTACATTTTTATTTACTAGATAGTTAACAGACTCCTTTGCCCATTCTGGAACATCGTTAAAATTAGGAGTATATTTAGTTTCGTTTTGTGCAATTTTTTCTTGAGTTTGGTTTTCGAGTTCAGCAAATGAACTAGTAGGTAGTACTAATGAAGTTAATGCTACGATTCCTGCGATAGTTATTTTAGTGCTTTTCATAATCTTTATATTCCCCTTATATTTTCATTTTATTGAAAAATATGTAATTTAGATGGCTTTTGAGCTGAAGAGTCCTTAAACGAGTTAGTATTGTTATATTTCAATTGTATCTAGTTTTTGTTTTTCAAGTTCTGCGAATGATGATGTAGGTAGTGTTAATGTGGTAAATGCTACAATACCAGCTACGGTAATTTTAGTATTGTTCATATATCTGTTCCGCCCCTTATTTATACTGTTTTGTTTTTATATATTAAATATATAATATTCAGCATGAAAACTTCACCTTTTTTCATCTTCTAATGAGTCGAGGTGACGACTGAACGATATGCTAAAAGATGTTCAACTATCTGGAATGTCGGAAAGCTGAGGGATATTATATAGTAAAAATAGAAAAAAGAATATAATTTAGCGAGCTATCGGTAATTTATGTCCTTCCTCTAACTGAATCTTAATTATTTTTTCACCGCAATTTTAGTTTATAAGATAGATACAGTCAAGAATAAAATATATATATTTGAATCAATTTCATAA
>NZ_NVPR01000166.1 GCF_002551815.1 Bacillus sp. AFS098217 | reverse complement strand
AGAATTATGAAATTGATTCATTTACATAACAAAAGAGTGAAATTCTAATAATCAAATTAAAAATCCACTGTTTGATAAAACCCTTTCCAACCATTAGCATATTTCAGGAAATCTCTATACTTTTGATCAAGTTTATACCCTATTTTTTTCTCAACAAGGCAAATATCTGCTTCATTGGCGCTAACTTCTGGAAAGTGTTGTGGCCATATATGCTCCACATCCTGCTTCACTACCACCATTATCGCTATATGATTCTTCCAGTTATCCAACGTCCCCCCCTTTTTACAAACAAAAATATTGTATAGCGCAAAAGATATTTGTTAGCATATCCAGCAATAATAATAGTAAAATCTTTTTTTAGATTGACTCTATATTTGCACTGCTTATCATTCAACGAACGTCTTCGCCGATTATTGTTTTGTTAAATAGTAGATAAGGTATCTACTTCTATTTGCTCAATTATTTTAAATACTATCTCTTTATTTTCGCCAGAAAGTTCCGTATACAACTTTAACGCTTCTTTCCAATATGGGGCTGTCGTTTCATTTATATTCGTATCCATAAATACTTCACGATAAACCGTTAAATTATCCTTTATTATTGATTGATGTAAATGTTTAATAATCTCTTTTTTGTTCATGTCCTCTATTCACCCTTAATTTTTGAATATCTCCTTCTTGAATTAAACTGACCGTTAGTACAATAAGAAAAACTGAAATCTCTCCTGTATTAAATCAGGATTTCAGTTTTTCTTTTTTTAAAACCGTGCAATTTTATTACAAACAGTCCAATTTAAAAAGGTTCCGATACGCTGCTCAGAGGCTTGGTTCAACCCCTTTTCAGCTAATCGAGCTCTCTGTGAAAAATTCATTTTATTTACTCTTCTCTTTATCACATATAATTTTATCCATACTATCACAAGGACTTCTTGTTGCAAATGAATAAAAAGAATAATCAGACAGTCTGTTCCGAATTAATTTTCGCTTTACGACCAATCCGACAAACGACACGCATTAATTTTTTATACAATTTACAACTGCTTCCCCATCTGTTTCATTAATATCAGCAATAATAACAAATACATCTTTATTGGATAATTGTATAGCCAAAGACCGCCCGATACCAGAAGCCCCACCAGTAACAATTGCAACTTTTTGCTTAGACATCTTGAAACCTCCTGTTTTTTTGAAAATACATGGCGTGTACAGGTGAATCTAAGAAATTGAACAATCGTTCTAATTAGCATAATATAAAACCCTCAATTCTTTGTCATACGGATGATTTGGGCATAGTGGTCGGCAACTAATTTCGCTCCTTTGCTATTTAAATGTACTCCGTCTAAAGTCAAATATAGGCCGCGCTTTTGTGATATACGATCAATTTTTTCTTGGTTTTTCAAGAATAAAGCTTCCCACATTACTCTCAGTGGATTTGTTGTTATATATTCAGAGGTATCGTAATTTTCGAGGATTGAAATAAACTCTTTATATAAATTAAGATATACTACATTTTCATATTGTTGTGATAATGCAGAAATAACTGTTCCAAATTCATATATTTGTTTATTCCACTCATTATTTATATTTTCTCCAATTATAGTGGGGGATACTACAATGACTTTTTTTGATTGATTGAGAATTTTCTCGAGCAGTATTTTATAACGCTCTTGAAATTCTTCTTGATTTGATGCGATAGGATTTGCTTTTACCTTTAAAAGTTTTGCGTAAATATCATTTACACCAATCCATAAGAAAGAAATATCAAAGACATCATTTTGTTTTTGATTGCTAATTCGATTTGTTAAGCTTATAACTGTTTCACCGGGTTTCCCTAAATTGTATAGTGTATCATTGGGAAATTGCTCACTTAATATGTTATAAAATGAAACGCCTGGTCTTCCTTCGGTTAAACTATCTCCATATAATCCTATTTGCATTTCACATGCCTCCTTTTCTACATGTAAATGAAATAAAAGACAAAGAGTATTAGACACTTTCTTTTGAGATAGATAGTAAGAAAATCGTAATAGCTTCTTCAAATAATGGTTCTAATTTTTTTGTTTCAACTGTGTGGATAAATTGACATAATCCACCTAACCATGATCCTAATAAAATACTTGAGTTTTCAACGTTTTCTATTGAAAATTCACCACTTTTTAAGCCTTCTTCTAAAATTTGTTGATATGCAGTTAAGGGGACAACAGCTAAACCATATAGCTGCTGAACGGTAGAGGGATTTGTATTTGGATCAGCCGCAAGTTCTTGTCCTGCCCTCAATAAAGGCGTTTTATAATTGTGTAGCACGTACCGGGCCATCCCATATAATTTTTTGGAAGCATTGGGGTAATTTTTTTCTGCTGTTTTCCACTTCTCATACCATTGTTGCATGCTTTTTTTTGCTAAATGAACAAATAAACTTTCTTTATTTTTATAATGATAATAAATATGTCCTTTACTGTAGCCAGAAGCTTTTGCGATGTCTTCAATTGAGGTTTTTGTATATCCTTTTAAAGAAAATAATTTTGTAGCTTTTTCAGCTATGATTTGTTTGGCTAACTCACCATCATATCGTCTTTTATTCAAAATTTACTCCTTTCATCTTTTAATTTTCAGAATTGAACGATTGTTCTAATTTAAATATATGAAAGAAATTGTTTTTTAGCAACTGACAAGTAAAAATATGTGGATACTGTTTTTAGTTTGATTTTTCATATAAGATGCGGTGCGTGAAATTGAATATTTCGCAAAAAAATAGAGCCTATTTCTATAGGCCCTTTACGAGTTTCTGCTTGAGTTTGTTTGTGCTTCCATTAACGGTTCTAATGGAGGTTCTAACTCTATCTTTATGGTTTCTCCTTCTTGTAAATCTTTTCCTTTTTCTATACTTTGACTAGTTACATATCCCGTACCCGTCGTTTTTAAATCTAACTTCAATATTTTAGATAAATACATAACATCACGCATTGCCCAGCCTTTAAGGTTAGGCATTTTCACGTTACTGCCTACTAGAAAAATACGGTCTCCTTTACTAGTTACATCACCGGCCTCTGGATATTGTTTTATTATTTCTCCTTCCCCTAATACTATCGGATGGAGTTTCGCTTTTTCTGTCATGTTTTTTGCTGTATCCATCGGTTGATTTACATAATTTTGTAGTTTCACTTCAGATTGCTTTGTAGCATCTGCTATTTGCTTTTCTGTATATGGTTTCACTTTTAAGTATTCTAAGCTATTTTTAATAACTGGTTTAAAAATTTCTGCGAGGGGTTGAGCGCCATATTCATTACCTTTTAATTTAGGTTGTTTAATGGCTAAATATATTACTAATTGCGGATTATCAATTGGAGCCATTCCTAAAAATGAAAAAATATAATTTTCTTTCCCTTCCATATATCGGCCATTTTCAGGATTCGGAATTTGTGCTGTTCCTGTTTTACCACCAATCGGATAACCGTCTACTTTATACATCGTTCCGGTACCTTTTGATGAAGTGATCACACGTTCCATTAAGCTTCTTACTTTCTCTGCAGTTTCTTTTGTAACTGGATTTCCAATTTCTTTAGGTTGATTTTCCATAATCACTTGATTATCTATTGGATTTACAATTTTATCGATAATATAAGGCTTCATTATTTTCCCATCGTTAGCTATCGCAGTAGCAGCTTGTATTAATTGAATCGGAGTGACAGTGGATCCTTGTCCAAAAGCAGTTGTAACTTGTTGAATTTGCGTATCTAATAATAGTTTATTCTTGCTTTCTCCAGGTAAGTCTATCCCTGTTTTTTGATTAAAACCAAATTTATTTATGTATTTCTTGAAGTTATTTGGCTTTAGTAGTTGGTCTTCTAAAATAGAAAAAGCAACATTTGATGATCGTTCAAAACCTTCATCAAATGTAATAGACCCCCATCCATAACCACTATTATGGTCTTTAATTTCCGCTGAGCCTACCTCATATTTCCCAGATTGATAATATTGATTACCATCATAAACCCCTTCATTAATCGCGGCGGCTAATGTGAAAATTTTCATTGTAGATCCAGGTTCATATGCATTTGCAATCGGATCATTTAAGAAATATTCAATATCTCCTTTATTCGGATTATAACTAGGTTTACTGGACATCGCTAAAATTTCTCCCGTTTTCGGATTTGCGATAATACCTACTAGCATAGAAGGATCATAATGCTTTGTTGCAGTATTCATTGCTTCTTCTAAAAAACTTTGTATTTGTTTATCTAACGTAAGATACACATTATTTCCATTTTGAGTAGGTTCTACCTGTTCTATATTATTTGTAAGCGGAATCCCTTTTCGTGATCCTACATATGAAACACTACCATTCGTAGCACGTAAATACTTATCGAGACTTTTTTCGAGACCAAACTTACCTTCAGCATTTCCCTTATCATCTGGTCTTGCAAATCCAAGTATATACGATGCGAAATCTTCATTAGGATATACTCTAGCTTTTTCCGTTATAAAAGATACACCTGGTATCTTTAAATCTTTAATTTTGTCTTTTGTTTCTCTAGATAAATCCCTTCCAACCTTCCCGATTTCAACTTGCGTAGGCCCTTCGTGAAAATACTTAATGACTTCATCTTTATCAATTTCAAGTACATCTGCTAAACTTTGAGCAGTTTCTTCTTTATTTTTAACTTTATCTTTTCCTTTTAAATTTACAACGATACGATATGTTGTTGAATCTTGAACTAGCACTTTTCCGTTTTGGTCATAAATCGTACCACGATTAGCTTCTAAAGCACCATTTTTATTATGTTGTTCATTCGCAAAATCCTTCACATTAACATTATGCACGACTCCTACTGCCTGGATATAAAAAAAGCGTAATATCATGATGAGAAATAAAAAAATAAATAAAATCATCATATATCCAGCGCCTTTATTTGTCTGAATCTTATGCATATTCCGCTCCTTTCTTTTACAATCTATTAATAGTAAAGACGTGGTACTAACTTTATTCTTATTAGTTGCAATAATATATTTTTCGAAGTTTTTTTATGAATTCCTCTAAAGCAATAAGAATCATGCAATGTAGACGATTCATTTGTTCTTTTATATTTCCATTAAATAACGATGCGTGAAATTAAATATTCCCCTAAAGAAGGAACCTATTTTGAAATGTCCTCTTTGTAAAGGACATTTTGAAAAAAGTTGCGCACTATAAAGAAGATGATTTCCAACAGGACTCACCTTCTTTAAATTCTATTGATATCTATAATGATTGTAGTATGTCATATATTCTTACTTTCATTTTTCGACTGAGCAAAAGACTTACAAGACTTTATATATACTTTACCTAAGAAAGGCTGTTTGAAAAAATTAAACAGTTTTTTATTTCCTATTCACTCCATACACTAGTCAGTAAAAAACAGGCGGTTATCTTTTGAGTTTTAATCACACCACTTTTCCTCATCAGAAACCCATGTATTTTTCTGTAAGTCAAATGATTGATTGGTATCGTGGAAACCACAATAAGCAGGTAATTTTATACTTCCTCCGTTTGCTTTATTCCAGCAATCAACAAACCATTCCACAAGGATTTTCCCCTCATCTTCCGATATGATCTCATCATTCTGTTCATAAAACTCCCAAAACTCGTCTGACTTATCATAAGAAAGGTTATAATATGATATGCGTTCGAGTAATTCATGACTTCCTGCAAAAACACTGCTATCGTTTCCTTCGTAAAAAACTTCACTTGCTTCTCTATTCATAGAAAACATCATGATAGAAAGGTCAAACGATCCGATAAAAATCATAAAATCTACCAACTCTATTTTACTATAATAATTAAATTTAAGAATTTCTCTTATATTATGAATCAATCTTTCTGAATTTTTTTCAAGATTTTCTTGTACCGAGCTAATGTATGTATCTTTTGTAAGCAATTCATTCACCTCATGATTCATTTAAATTTCAATATAAATTAAAACTCTTTACACATAATATAATTGGGCGTCTTTTTTTCTTCATCCATTTCATATTTTAAAAGCAACTCTAAGCTATCTTTATATCGCTCTACCATATTCAGATCGCAACATCCTGATAGCCCACTTCAGTTACTTTTTCATTTATAAGACAAAGTCCTAATCCATTTTCCATATCCCATGTACAGTCGAAGGTTAGTCCAATTCCTCGCCCTTCAAAAATTCCTGCATATGGAACAGTAATTCCAACTAAACTTATCATTTCAAGTAGTTGTTCGGTTGTTTCAATTAAAGGATAATTTTCATTGAATTCAATATCATAACCGAGTTCATGCCTTTTTTGTTTGTAATAATCTAAAATAGGCTGCAAAAAGCTTTGGTGCAGTTGCTCCCAATTTTGTATGACTGAAGTATATGATTCATATTGTTCTTTATCAAATTTACCATCTTCTTCACCATCTACCATTAACGCTATCTCAGCTTCCTTTCCACAAAACTCAATGGTAGTGTACCTAACCCATCCATACATATAGTCAAGTTCTCCAAAAACTTCATCATTTATTGTCATTTTAAAATCCCCTTATTATTTATTTGCAAATCCTTCAGGCTCAAAGGCTCCTGCGTTTATCCCACCAACTCCACCAAGGTGTCTAGGTTTATCATTCATACTAGGAACCAATCGCATTGTATTTCCATCGTTACATTCATACCATGTATATTCACACAACTAAATGCCCATAAAAATATTTTTCACCAATCTTCCATTCTTTTTTTGTTAAAGAATCAATATATAACATCAACTCTCTGTATTTTTCATCAGTTATTATTGTTCCATATTGTACAGGACATTTAAGTCCACTCCAAATAGATAAAATAGATGGAATTGTAACCATATCAAATGTTTTTTTGTCTCTTAAAGAAATCATTACTCTCGGAATTAATTCCTTTACCAAGTCCCCAGGAAATGACAGATCGTTATCATAGTAATATTTGGTGATGTCACTATTTTTAACGAACTCAAAATATATTTCTCCTAATTCTTCTATTGATTGTTCATAATAGTCATCGTTAATTCCTAGCATTAATGCAAGTGTATTTCTGATTGCATTCTCAATAAAAGTATCTTCCCATTCTTCTAACAAAGCAAAAAGATACGGAATCACATTATATGAAAGAGTCTCTCCGGCACTTACAACAAAATTATGAACACCATCCTCTGAAGCATTTGAAAGGAATTTCAAGTTATTTGTGTCTAATAAGTCATCATGAGTAGCGATTGAGCAAAAAAGTCTTGTACATAAATTAAGAATCACTTCATCTTGAGTACTATTCATAAGTTGTATGAGTAATTCCTTTACAGAGAAATCACCTAATTTTAACAATTCATTAATTAAGAGAAAGCTTTCTTTCTCAGTTGTAACATCTTTTAGCTTAGATTTAAGATTTTCGATTCTATCATTTGGAATATCACCATACCAAATATCCCTTACCATATTTTCCAAATTCATAACCCTTCTCCTTTGTAATGATTCTCTCTGTCACTTTGTCACCCAGTAAAATTTTTTCTCGCTTATTTATCGTTCTTATCACACTATCCTATATGAAAATAAAACTCCATGATGGTAAAACCTTCATGAACTTTCGAATTTTTATATAATCAGCTAGCTATGCACTCAATCTCCACACTTCTTAATTGATCTATAACTTTTTTATTCGTTTAGCTAGGTCCTTTATATGGTCTTTATCCAACGGTGCTTTTGTTGTTGGTGAAAAATCGGGGACTCCATTTTTGAAACAAGTGTGACAAAATCAAGTTGCTGCCCGTCTTCCTTTATTTTTCGTATCAACTTGAATATAACTTGATGCACAGCCGTAGAAAAGTGCCGCTCGGTCAGGTGGCACCCCTTAGTCAGTTCACCATCAAGAAGCAAAGATCCTAATACCGTTTGTTCAGCCTCGACATGTTAAATACTCATGGCCTCCACCCTTGTTCCTGCAAGAATTTCTGTAATTCTTCCTCAGACGGTACATTCTTCTTCCACTCTTCACACTCCTCCAGAAACTTCTCCGTCTCATACATAGCAGACGGCTCCTTCTTCCGAAACTTCACTGCCGCTTTCTCTATTTCACTGAGACTCGTATATCCCTTTCCATGCCAATCTCGTAAAATCCCTTTCACATAAGCAAGCGTCCGCTTATTATTTTCATACGCAATTTGAAGTGCCTTCAATACGAGCTCCTCTGACAATTCTGCCATCCATTCACTTAATTCTGCCACTGCATAAGACGACAAACTACCGAAGTTTTGTTCATAAAACGTGAATACACTGCTACCTGGATTCACTTCTTCTACTTCTTCTACTTCTTCCTCTACTACTTCTTGTACTTCCTCATTCGTTTCATAACCTTGAACAACTTCTTTCGGAATCATATCAGATGCTTCAATCGGCATTCCGAAATGCTCTAGCAATAAAGGAATGTTCAATTCTTCCTCGAGGCATCTTTGAAGAAACATATGTACAAACTCTTTATTTTTCACAGTCTTTAACTCACGTAACACACACTTCTCTATGTTTGTATTCGTAACAGGGTTATAACGTAACCAATTTAGAACATATAACTCCTTCGTTTCCGCATCATATAATATCTTTCCATACGCAACAAACCGCTGCAACAACTTCTCAACAGTCTCACGATTATACCCCGTTTCCATCTCTACCAAGCGTAACGGAAGTGGATAAATCCCGCATTGTCTCGTTTTCGAACATGTCAGCAAATAAATATAAAAATATCGCTCCTCTGGCGTTAAATCCAATACAAATTCATCTTGCCAAAAATTCACCTGTACACTCCGGTATACTCCCATGTTTCTTCCCCCTGCCCTTTTAGTGGTAAATATAGAATTGGTAATCCCTTAATATATATAGGATTACAGGCAGGAATTTGGCGGATTTATTTAATAATTTTTTACTAGTACTAGAATGTTACTTTTTTATTTTTTTGTAGTAGTTCTTGTAGTTGTTTTTTCTTTTGTTTATTTAATGATTTATTACTTGGTATGGGTTTATAAGGGGGTTGGAAGGGGCTTATAAGGGGCTTCCTTTATTGCATACATAAGTTTGTCATCTGCTGAAGAACTTTTAAAATAGCACTACATGACAAAATTAGTTTTATTTTATAAGTTCATCAATTGTCACTTCTTTATCAGCGACTAAATCATAAAACCCTATATGAACTCCTTCTTCATACAGCCAGCATAGATCCGTTCCATAAGGCGCTTCAAAAATCTCAAACATTACAGGAGCAATTTTAAAAATAGATTCCGCGTTTAAAATGATAAAATTTCCCGCATAATTCACATATTCATCAGTATCATCTATAGCATACAAATTCCAGCCATTTAAATTCGGGATAGAACTTTCTTCTCTAAATGAATATCTAACTGGTTTTCCAGCAAGAATATTTTTTGAAACAACAAAACCACCATACTCACTATTATTTATTTTCATTTTCAAACTCCTTAATATCGTAATTGCTAGCGTATTTGAATAAATATTTGTACCCAATACCCGTTTTTTTCTAATTATACATTTTGTATATTTCGGACAAGACGTGCCAAAAGACATATCTTGTCCGAAGCCGATTCATCTTATGATTGAAATCACGAATGTTCTCGGCTGAATCATAAATGCAGCATTTCAGCCTTTACAACTTGAATATATTCCTGTAACTTACAAAACGCTTCTGTCAGCCTACTTGTTTCTTCTTTATGAAGAAAGCGGTCCTTGTTTCGTTCTTCCTCTATGACAAGCAGCTGCGCAGCAGCATAAGAAAGACCGTACTTTTCGCATTCCCGCTTTATATCATGAAAAAAAGAAAGAGGTACGGTCCCTGCTCCCGAGACAAGCATCTCATCTAGAACTTGTTCCAATTCATCGATTATGCGCATTAACTCGATCATAGAACGTTTCTCCTTCATTGAGTGTAATATTTATAATCTCTCCTGCTTCTGTATATAAAATGACAGGTGTAACAACGAGCTTTGCCCCTTCCTGATAAGAATGGACCAGCATTCGCTTTACATGCAACGAATCTATATTTATTTTTACAAGTCGAATCATCCGCTCATTTTCTGGTCGTTTCATCATTTGCATTTGCAATGTTTTACCAGCCTTATCGATAAGAGGTATGATCCATTTTTGTTCTTGCTGCTGAAACTTCCATTCTCCTATTTCAGCAGCTTCTATGCAAAAGACTCCTTGCTTATTTGTCTCTAACCTCTGCTCTTTTACTATTTTTAATAGTTCTTCCCATGAAGTTAAAAATAGAGATTGCCACTCTGCCACATTTGTTTTCCCTTCCACCTCCCCTATTGTCTGTGAGCTAGATGACAATTGAAAATCGGCATTAAGTTTTGCCTGTTTCAACTGGAAAGATGAACGAGACAGTTCGTATCCTTTCTCTGCAATCCCCCACGGAACTTGCCTTTCATGGAGTTCTTCAGGAGTTGTGCTACTTCCTTCATAGAACATCGGACGCGACTGCGTGTATGTTATCCACTTTTCCTGTTCTCGATTATAGAAATAATATGTCACACCAACATAACCAGACTTCGTTTGCCAGCCGGATGCACCAAAAGCATGTAAAGTAAGTGGTGGAACTTCATAATATTCCGAACGAAACGGACTCTCTTGCAGATGGTGGCGCTCTAACAACAAAATATGTTCATAAATCGTGGACAGTGTTTGCCGATAGAATGCCATTTGAAAAGACGCATGTTTCATTCGATAGAGCCCAATATCCGCCCCGAGCTTACGAAATAAATTCTCTAACTTTGCTAGTTTCAAAGAACGAGCCTTTACAGAAAGTTGTTCTATTTCATAGATTGTATTTTCAGTAAGCCGCGTTAATCCTAAATGAACAACTCGCTCAATCATCTCTTTGAAAACCGATAGTTTTTCCGGCGCAATGATAAGAGGACGCATCTGTTTCGTTTCATGCGAGAGTCCTTTTTCTTTTTGATACCAATATACCGCTTCCGCCTTATGACGGCATATTCCCTCTGCTTTGCACGTACAGATCGCATCCACTACCGATTCAGCTGTTAGAAAGCGAACGATTATATTTTCTTCTGGAAAGGACGCAATTAAAACTGCCTCTTCTTCGAAAACGACTTTCGGCTGAAATGTTTCACGGAACATCATTTCAGCCCACATCTTTTCGGAGATAATACTGCGAACGTCGACATTCAAAAGAGCAGAGAAATCAACCTTCGTTTTCTCTTCTCCTTCATACATCTTCTTAGCTTCCAACAGAGCCATAATGACATGCTTACAAATCGAGCGGGCTTCACAAGTACAGGAGTAACTACGTATATCACCTGTAAACGTTACAGTAATTCCGTCATCAAAATGTATTTGCACTGTACTCTCTTCTACGTCCACCTTGACATTTGATACGGTAGCCAAATCCTTGATCGCTCTCTTGTATGTTCCTTTATTAGACATCGCGATCAAATATGTTTCATCAATAGAAGAAAGAACATTTAAGAAATGATTGTTGCGATCCACTGTGCCAACCTCCCTGGTGTTAGCGCCGCTACATGAGCACCGAGTGCCGCCATTTTTTTTGCTGCCTGTTTATCATAAAAAGGCTGTGCAGTCGGATCAAGGGAAGTAAGTACAATCAGCTTTGCCCCTGATTCTACAATTTTCATCGCTTCTCGGTACATGTCAGCGTAACTGCCGCCTTCATATAAATCCGTTACAAGCACGACAATTGTTTTGTGAGGCATCTCTATTTTATTTGTTGCATAGCGTAGCGCTTGAGCAATATATGTTCCTCCCCCAAGCTGTACACTCATAAGCGTTTCCACCGGATCGTCAATACGATCTGTTAAATCAACAACGGATGTATCAAAGATGAACAAATCTGTCTTAATCGTCGGTAAGCTTGCAAAAATACCAGCCATAACCGCACTATGAATAACAGAATCAATCATACTCCCACTCTCGTCTACTGCGAGGATTACACGCCATGGACTAACGTGCTTCGTCGCAGCATAAAAGTACGGTTTTTCAATAAGTATAGTGTTCGTTTCCTTATCAAAGTGCTTCAAGTTCTTTCGAATCGTTTTCTTAAAATCAAAGTTGCGCATTGTACGAACGCGGCTAGAACGATTTCGATCCGGTCTACCGCTTAAAGCGTGCTTCACTTCCTGCTCTAAATTACGACGCAATTCCTCAGCTACTTTCGCTACAATACGCTTAGCTGTGTCCAATACATCTGGATTCATATAATCTTTAAATTGTAAAATACATTTTAGTAAATTCATATTCGGTTCCATTTTTTGAAGCGTTTGCTTATCTTGCAATAGTGCTGTTAATTCATACTTTTCTAGCGCATGATTTTCCATAATTTCAATGGTTTCTTTCGGAAATAACTCTCGCACTTTCGAAATCCAAGTCGGCACTGTTAGCTGTGAGGGATCTAGGGATCCACCGCGTTCCTCTCCACGTTCCCGTTCGTACAAAAACTCCAGCACCTCATCCATTTCCCTATATATAGGGCCTTCTTCCTGAAATGTGATTTGGTCATCCGCATGCTTTCCGAGAACAAGACGCCATCGATTTAAAGAAATCCTATTCTCCATCTTCTAGCCCCCGTCTAATCAAAATCTCCCGTGCCTTCCGATCTAACTGCATTGCATACGTCAGCACATCTTCCGAAATTCCTTCTTCTTTTATTGTTTCTTCTGTTGTGTCATATAACCGAGCAATTTGTCTAGCAATCGTATCAACCTCAAGCGGTGTAAATTGACTGAACAAGAGGCGCAAATGCGGCAGCACTTGCAAAAATGTCTCTTCATCAAGTTCTTCTAGGACATGAGACATTCCGCCAAGCAGCGATTTGTTATATAAGAAGATATCTTTTGCGCCAGCAAATAATCCATTCAAAAATATCGGAGCTTGCTTTTGCATATCGCCACTTCCATAAAAGTATCCTTCTGCCACTTGCATTACCTCATCAACCGTCCTCTTTGCTAAGGAAGTTAACAACCCAAATACTGCTCCTTCTACCTGACTTTCCCGTTTCTCTTTTTGCAAATAAAGCTCCAGCGCTTCAATAAATTGCTGATCTGCAGGTTGCAGCATATACAAATCGATAAGCTTTTCCACAATAATTCCTGGTTCGCCACCATCTAAAACAGAGAATAGCGAAAGCGCTTTGTTTCGTGCACTATCAGCTTGCTGATTTGCTTTTTCTATTTGTGATAAATAGTAGGCGCAATCTGCCATAGACGTAAAGTCCCCATCCTCTTGTATTGCTTCCTCTATAAATTGGGTGTACATAGTAAATTCGGAAAACAACCCACTTAAGTAGGCTTCCATCAACAAAAGAGCCACCTCTCCAGCACGCCCTTTCGCCTTATACAGCTTTGCTCGCAGCACTTCTTGCGCGGCTTCTCTCACCGTTCCGCCATACACAGATAAATCAATGAGAGCACTTTCCACCTGCGCTGAGAAACGATATTTCCAAGTTTCTCGCATAAGATTGATGTTCTGCTTTCTAGTAAGATTTGGGCCGCGCAGCTTCTCGCAAAACGGGACTTCTAAAAAAGCGAGGCAATGAAAAAATTGACTTAAACGCTGGTGTCGTTCGTTCTTGTATATGTCAAGAATCGTCTCATGTGGTACAGTAGAACGCGCCGGAAGACGAAACGAACGAACAGTAGCACGAAAATCATGCACGAGCGGCGGCACATCCGCTTCTTTTGACAATTTGCCTCGTTTCGTCCCTTGCAAACTCTTCTGAAGCAGTGTCATAGGCTTATTTGCTGCAGATATCTCACCTTTCACAAATGCACTACGCACTGCATCCATCAGCTCATACAATCCAGGCTGCATCTTCCCCCGAAGTAGCGCAAGTTCACGTATCATTCGCGCAGCCTCAATCTCATCGGCTATTGATATCCCTTCTGCCTTTAACTGTCTAGCAACCCGTATCATAAATTGCTCAGCTGCCGCTTCGTCCCTATTCTCCCAAACATATTGATAAAAGGCAGGTGCAGGCATACCACTCTCATAACCACGTGTCTGATCACTTTCCATAAAGGAATATGGCATAAGATAGTTTTTTGCATACGCTTTAGACAATGGGCTTTTGGACAGTTTTTTCTTTTTCCCTTCCAATTCAAGAAGCCCTTTCACATGAAAGCCCCCAGTAATAACGAGCACCTTATCATACACTTTACGCGCTTTTTCAATTTCCTTTGCCATGTGTATCTCCCTGGCTTCGCATCCGTCTTCTATCAACATCTCCTGTGTATAGTCCGCACGCGTATAATAACAATAATGAAAGAGCTGACGGACAAACTCCTCGCTTGTCATATGAAAGCCTTGGAATTCAAAGTATTTCTCCCAAAATTCATGAAAGCTTCGGCACCCCGTTTTTTCTGAAAGCATGCGAACATATTGACTATGCCGAAAGTATTGTTCGTCATGCTTTTCGCGCTCTTCCTCGTTTTTCGTTACAAACAAATATTCTTTATAAGGAAGATCAATAAATGAAACGGGAATATTGCACGCAGCTCCTTCCCGCAGCGCGACAAGTTCCGGTGAATAGTCGAGAAAGGGATAGTACGCTCGGTACTTTCCACTCTCTTCTCTTTCAAGCAGATCCGTTTTATCATCATAACTACAATATATACAAATCGGAGCCTCACTCTCTGTGCTCACGATATGTGGAATGAGAGTATTACAATCTATCGGTCCTTCTATAAGAATCGCATCCGGTTTATATAATTCAACTATCTTTTGTACATGAAAAGAACACGCAGGGCTATGATGGCGAATCGGCACGTATACGACATTGTTCCTTAAATTGTAAGCCCTTTGAAACAGTGCATTTACTTCAGCTGATTGCGAGCTTCGAAAAACGACTTCCATACCTCTCCTCCTACTTGACCTCGCGCCCTGACGATGCTTGTAAAGTAACTGCGCAGCTTTTCTAAATCATCCTTGTTTTCTTTCGCAATCGTCCCCGATAAATACCGAACAAGCGCATCCATTTTCACTTGTCCGCTTCCATAATAGTACGCATCCATTGCACTTTGATAATAGACAGATACTGCTTCTGCAGTACTCATAACAGAAGACGGCTGATCAATTCGTTTTCCTTCAGCGGTTACACCTTCCCTAAGTTCATGAAAAACAGTCGCCAACAGCTGAACAACCGTCTCATCCACTTCTGGTGTGATGCCTGATGCTCCTAATAAGCGCGTTACTTGTGACTCTATTATTTTTGTTTCAAGCTTTACATCCTTAATCGGATGCACCGTTTCAAAATTAAAACGACGCTTCAATGCACTACTCATTTCATTCACACCGCGATCGCGCGTGTTAGCCGTCGCAATAATATTGAACCCAGGCTTTGCCGTAAGAATTCCTTGCTCCCCAAACTCTGGAATATTCAGCACTTTGTCGCTCAAAACGCTAATTAACGAATCCTGCACTTCCTGCGGGCAGCGCGTCAACTCTTCAAATCTAGTTAATATTCCTTGTTCCATCCCAATGAAAAGTGGCCCTGGCACAAGTGCCTCTCTTACAGGCCCTTTCGCAAGAAGAAGCGCATAGTTCCACGAGTACTTAATTGTATCTTCCATCGTAGCGGCTGTTCCTTGCACAGTGTTGCGGCTATTTCTGCATATCGCAGCAGAAAGCAGCTCGCTTAGCATCGTTTTTGCTGTTCCCGGCTCGCCGATTAGCATAAGTCCGCGGTTTCCTGCTAATGTGACAATCGCTCGTTCCACAAGTGCATCATTACCATAAAACTTACGACTAATTTCTACTTCTCTTCCTTCCCAAAGAAGCGGTTCTTCTTGTCCAGTAATAAACGTACGAACAGCACGCGGTGACAATCGCCAGTTAGGTGGTTTTGGAAACGAATCATTCGCTTCTAAAGCATTCAATTCTATTTCATATAATTCTTCCATTAATGGTTTAATAGACTGCATATGTCATTTCCTTTCTTATCGCTTGCTGCGCCAGTTTTCATCACGGCCAAGGTTCGATTCTGTTGCCCGTTTTATATCATATAAAATTTCACTGAAAAAGCGTTCCGATACTTGTTTTGGTAAAACGCGTTTCTCATGATCAATTTCATCGTAGTCATATGAACCGCGGCTCACTGTGCCTGCTTTATAAAATTGAATTTCAAATACGCACACATCTTCCTCACCTTCATATCCGACCGGTGCACCTTCAAACGCAAGCTCCGCACCTAATCCTGTGCGAGTATCTTCCTTATAGAATGTATAATACACACCAGCATCTTGAACCGAGCCACGGCTCCAGCCGTACTTCGTCATCTTACCAAACAGCGAACGGCCATTGATTTGAATACCAGCAAATCTTTCTACAGTAACTTCCTCATCTTCCTCCACCTGAAATACTTCACGGTCAATTTGCGGAAATGGCTGAGTAACCTCATAATCATCTAGCTGTTCCTTCCATAACTCCCGTTCCTCTTCAGACAATTCTAGCGGATGAATTAAGCCAATAACGGTATCTGGCGTAAGTTCATGCTCTTCTTCTTCAATCGTATTGAACGTGCCATCCTCCATATAGCGGAACATTGCAAGCAACTTTCCTTCCTTATATTCACCCCAAATAAATGAGATAGCAAATTGCTGCATAATTGGATTTTCCACAAACAGAGACTTCCATGTATTTTGTGACCAATAGCGATTCAGAGAAAGCGCTGTTTCAAGACGCTGCGTTTGCATTGTAATCATACTTCGGAGCTGCTTCTTTATAGAGGTTAACTCCGCCTTAGCCTCTTCTGCTTCTTCCGCATCATCTTTTGCATTTGGTTTCGGAAGCGACTTAATTCGTTTTCCTTCTTCCGTCTTTAACTCAATTTTCAAGTTAGGAGTTAAATAGGCAGTAAACGTCCTGCTTCCGTAATCAATTGTCTTTTCACCGCGTTTATTAAAACCAAGGTCTGGGACAAGCTGATCTTCTAATTCTTCTTCTGTTATACCACGCGTTTTAGCAGCGAGACTCAGCGCTTCTTTCGCAGCATTACGCACTTGCTTATGTTTATACTTAAATGCCATCGAATGAATAGACATAAGTCCAAGATGTGATGAGGACAACGCCAACGCCTGAACAGCCGCAGCAGCAATAGCTCCGCGCATGCCAAGTGCCCACTCATCAATTTGCTTTTTGAGTTGTAGCGCCATTTCATCATCACTGTAAATGCCATACAACGAAAGAATACCGCGTTTCTTCGATTCCGCTCCTTGAGAAATCCATAGCTGATATATCGCTTGTATATTTTCCTTCATATCTTGTTCGTTAAGAGCGGCGCCTATTGCTTCCGCCGCTTCTTTTTTCTCAATTACAGAATCTGATACATACTGCTGAAAATATGCAAGAGGAATCATTGCATCTGCAATTGTATCGGAATCGCGAAGACGAATTTGCGGTTCAAATCCGAGCCACTGCACAAGTGCATTCCTTTTTTGCGGTGTTAAAATACGCGTGCAAAGAGCTTCTATACTTCCTGATGCTCCTTCTAAGTTCCCGTCGCCAAGCAGCGGAGCAAACTTCTCCATCAAGGAAGCGTTTTTCTTTTCTTGCAAAGCTTCTTGCACAAGCTGTGTATATTTTTCAGATTTATAGTATAAAAGTGTTTGCATCACATTTTCGCGCACAACTTTCTTTCTATTACTCAATTCCTTTGCCACATCCTCTGCAGCTTCCGCATCTTTTGTAAGAAGTTCAACTGCAGCAGTACGTACTCTTTTAGAGGAATCTCCGAGGCTTTGAATGAGCAGATCACGCGTCTGAGCTGCGTTATCCTTTGCCAACTCATCCAAAATAAAAATCCTTTCATCTACAGAATACTCAGGAAATTCTCCTGTCACATATGTCCGTTCTTTTACAAACAAACGAATGAGCACTTCTCTTGCTCTACTTCCTTTTTCATTACGCTCGGAAGCTTGTTCAACAGAATAGGTAATGAGCTTCTCTTTCGATAAACCATAAGAAAGAAGATCCTCCAATATTTGTTCCGGTGAGTTTTTCATATCAGCATACCGCTGCAGAAGTTCATATAAACTATAGTTATAGGTTTTCCCGAGTTGAAGTGTAAGAGCCGCTTCTCTCTTTGCCGCTTCCTCTATATCCCAAAGAAGTGCAACCTCTAAAACAGACATTCTCCAGTAATTATTTCTATACTTTGAATTTTCAAGCACTTGCTTCATATCTTCAAATGATAAATTTCCTAATAAATAGTTACGATATGTACCACGTATTTCAGATGACTTCGTTTGCAGAACAACGTTTAAAAAATCTTCACGTACTTTGTTTCTATTTAACTCGTATCCTTTTTCCGCCAAAAGCAGCGATACAAAAAGGTAATGACTTTGGCTCAAATATTGCAACGTACGCTTAACAAATTCCGGTTGCTCTTCCACCATACATAGCAATAATTTGTATTCGTATATTCGATCAAAATCAATAAAGTCTAAATGATGCTGCGTTAGGCGATATGCGAAAAATCTTTCTTCCGAAATACCGAATTGCTCGCACAAATTTCTGGTTGTTTCATACACTTGTGTATCAAAACTCTTTGTTTTCCTGTAATTTCCAGACTGTTCAAGAGTATGGCTGACATGTGAAATCGCATAATTCATAAATTTTTTAACAGAGCTTTTCACTAACAATTCCATATATCTTCTTGCAACATCTGAATGCGGATATATACGAAAGATTTGCTGCCAAGTAAAGTCAGGTAAAGATGCCCCGGCAAACACCTTACTAACCGATTCGCCTCGAACGTACCTTTGAGCTGCTTCAATCTTCTCTTCTGCTCCGCTTAGCTTCAGTATAAACACCGCATGTGTTTGCAATTCTTCTTCTAACAAAGAACGATAAGGAAGAAATCTCTCATAATCTGCATCTAACATAACTAGAAGCAAAAGCAGCTTTTGCTGACCTGTCAGTACTTGCAGCTGTTCTTCTATATACTTCGGATCTTCCTGAATTAATTGTCTAAGAAAAACATCCGCTTCATTTACAGAACGCGAAAGATTCGTTAAATACTTACAAGCAGATGTTACAAGCCTATCAAATGAAAGGCCACTTTTTTCAAAATAAACCTTCATGTCTAGAAAACTCACATGTGTAAAACGTACGAGAAGAACATTCAAGAGCTGATCCTCAAGTAAATGATAAAATAACCGAAAAAAAACTGGATCTTGCTTATACGTCTTCCTAAAATCATTCATGAACCGCCAAGCAAAATCACTTCGCTTATTTTCGCGAATGGTCGTTTGTTCTATAAGTTTTAAAACTTCTTCATCTCTCGTCTGCAAGTAACGCATTGCTAATTCTTCTTGTGTCCCTGTCATATTAAGGTGTTGAAACAACTGATATGTACCGACTGCCATCTTCTACGCCTCCCTAGTTCTTTTATAAACTCATCGTTGGATCATATACATATGATAATACCCATTCTCTCACATATCTGAAATTTCAGATACAAAAATACGGAATATATTTACATTATTAGTATATCATATCAATTTATATACGAACATACGTTTCGCCAAAACTTTATATTTATTTTGAAACAATCATTGAAGATATGGTTTAGAGATTGATATTTCTTAAAAAAACTTATCTGTTTCGTTTAGCTTCAGAAGTAAAATCACTCTTTTAACAGTTAAAATATTCTTTTAAAAACGCATTTTTGCTAAGCTCACATCTATTTCTGCGCCAGTCTCTACTAAATATTTTACTATTTCCAAATGTCCCGCTCCTACTGCCACATTTAACGCAGAAGCATCGAATGTACCACCTCTAGCATCTATATCTATCCCTTTTTCAATGAGATACTTAACTATTTCAAGGTTCCCTTTCTTCGCTGCTACATGTAACCATGTACCAAATGAAGTCATTATGTTCAAAATTTCTTTTTCATTACCTATTAATTGTTTGACTTCATGAATATCACCCAGTTTAATTACATTCCTTATTACTTTGTTTACGCTTTTTTTATCCAAAACAAGTCCTCCTTCATTTCAAATTATCTTCTACTAGCTAATTTTTCAAGAACTTCAACACCCTTTATTTGCATAGCACTAATCATAGATTTTGTTTGTATTCGTTTAACCGTACATCCTGAAAATGATTCAGGTCAAAAATTCTACACAAGTTTGAGATTTACTGATGATGAAATTTACACATACATTGAACTGACATATTCCTTGTACATTTAGAAAAATTTCAGTTTAACACGACAACTACTCATAATATTGATTACGCGAAAAAGAGTACCTTCACATCTTTTGAAGGCACTCTTCTTTTTTATGTAATATAGATTCTGCCGCACTTCTTTTATACTAAAAAGAAAGCATTAAAATCTTAAATACCAATATATTGCAACTCCATCACTTTGCTCATTCATGCCTTTATATACAAGAAAATCAAAGCCTCCTATAACAAATCCACAACTCTCATAAAATTTGCATGCTCTAACGTTATTGCTCTGTGTCTCCAGCATAATTCCTGACATTTCACAAGCTTGCGCCCAATGCTTTGCCTGCTCAATTAATTTTCTACCAACTCCAAGTTGTCTAAACTGCTTATCCACTTTTATATCTTCCACGTAGGCAAAACTGTTCCAGTTCCTTTTTAATATGATCATTCCAATCATGCGTTGATTCATAAACGCCAAAAAAATTATTTTATTTGGATTATTAATATATTCATTATAATCTAGATCATCCTCTTGACCTTCATTATATATATCTTCTGAATAATTTTTCTCATAGCTTTGTATTTCTTTCACTGTGTATTCTATTCGTTGATTCATCGCTGCTAATGAAAGAACTAACTTAGAATCAACCGTAAAACTATCATCAATTGCAGGAATTGCATTCAAATCCTCTATTTCTAGTTTTCTAATAAAAATGTCCATCCTTATCCCCCTTAAACAAAATGTAATATATGAATAGTTAACACCCTTCTTTCTCATACTAAATATTCATAGCAATTCCTGCAATGAATAAACTAACTATTATGAGGAAAGGCATACCAATTATAGCCCCTCTTAGATGCATCATATAATTTTTATACCCCTTCATTCCTTCTGTACGCAAACGTAAAGTAACTCCAAAATTAACTTTTATTGTATATTTTAGAGTTACTTTACATTTACTTTTATAATGGACCTGCTCAATTAGATTTCTACAGCATAAAGTGACGTATAACTATTAAGCCACATGTACAAATCCATATTTTGGTGGTAGTTGTGGTGAGTGAGGTGGAGGGTTCGCCTTACTTATCGTACTATTCATCCTATTAATCATTATCGGATGCAGCTGTTGGAGCGGCGGATTCGGATACTAAAAAAATGGGTACTCATTTGAGTGTCTTTTCTTTATGAAAAAATCCACACACACTGTGCAGGGAGAAGGAGTAAACTTTTCGGTTGGATGACCACTTTCATGCTAGTAAATAATTACCCCATTAGCAAAACAGGGAAATCTCATTTTCCCCTTAATAAAGCAATGATTTTCCATATGTATAAGAATCTTATGTGTATTATCAAAATGTGGTTATCAATATTTTGGTCCCATCATCGTTAATTGGTTTAATAGACTTTCTATCGCCTTTCTATAATTTTCTAAGTCACCTTCTATTTTTCTAAATTCATCAATTCGGTACTTGAGTTTACTTTCAATTTCTTCTAATCTTCTTTCGGCTTCTTTTAAAGAGTTCCCTTTCCAACTGTGAGATAACATGTTTTTTACAAAAGTTAAATTTGTTTTATGTTTTTCCATTTCTGACATACATATTACTAATTCATTTTGGGCAGCTATTACATCCATAACATGATTCATAAGCTCATAATTTTCCATACAATCATCCCCACTTTTATCCTTCATTATCCGCTTTTTCAAGTTTATTCGCTTGCTCTTCTATGAAATCTGCTACTGAACGTGCCGGTTCTATATAGTCTCGTTGAAAACCATAAACAGCATAAGTGATTGTATTAATTAAATTACCACCTACACTAGCTGGCGATCGATATAATGTATTAATAATTTTATTACCTGCACTATTAACCCTTTGATTTATATCTTCAATTTCTTTTTTTAAATCCGCTGCAATTTGTTTTACTTCTTCAACTGTTAATTCAATTACTATTTCACCTGCACGAGGCGAACCTGAAACCCTCTTACCCGTTTCACCATCTACCATATTTGGCATATTAAAATAACCGTATTTATTAAAAGTAAAGTTACCCATACTATGATAACTGGGACCCAAAAAACCCATAAAAAAACGTAAAGTATTATAACCAGTTATTATAGATGGTAGAAATGGAACAAAGTGACTTATATTGTGAATTTTATTATCATTTTTTGCATCCGGTACATCTGTATAAAATACATGACCTATACGACCTCTTTGTTTATTATCATTCCCTTTAAAACCTGTAAACACTGTATCATGAGGATTCCCAATACTCGTGATTTGTTTTTTGTATTCTCCTCTTAAAGCTTTTTCCTTTTTATCTTTAGGAAGCAAATCAATAACATTTGGAGCTTCATAACTAACAACTCCTACATTATTCATAACTCCAGCATATTCGCTTAACCCACCACCTAAAGAATGACCAGTTAATGTAAGTTGATACCCCTTTAAGCCATTTTTAGGATGGGCCATATAATTTTTTACTTCTTTTACCAAAACATCAGCATTAGTAAATTGACTTTCAGCAATTACCTTTTGTGCCCTTTCTTTAGCCATCGCAAAGTTAAACTGCGTGGTTACAGGGAGTGATGAAGTATCAAGAACATTCAATTTATCTAAACTATCTTGATTTTTTCTAAGTCGGCTCCCCATAACATCAAAGGTATCCGCACCATAAAAATCCGGACCTTCTTTCGAACCCCGAAAAGCAATGACAACTTGTTTAGTTTCTTCATTTTTATAAACAGTTGCATCAAAACTATTATTTTTATTATGTAATACAGCATCAGGTATTGTAATACGTTTCCAAACCTCTTTATGATCCCCAATGTTTACTCCAATTTCAAAGCTATCTATATAGCTATCATTTGCTAATCTTTGTAAAGTTTTATCACTAACGGAATTACTCATAGTTTCTCTCTCCCCAAAAAAGACTTATAGTATTAGTATAAGATAATTGCAGGAGGAAAAATATGGAGAAATCAAAAAAGAAAAATATTATAATTTTAATCATTGCAGCAATTATAATTCTAACCATAGGTAGTACGGCAGCATTTATTCATAATAGAAATGTCTCAAAAGACAACGCTGCTGAAGTTGCAATACAACACATGAAGAAAGAAGAGAATATAGATTTTGTAGTGACTGATGTCAAAATTGAGAGTTTAGAACGTAAGGGTTTTATTACAGTTAGGGGATATAATAAAAATGATAAACAAAAAAAACTTGTTGTTGTAGTAAATAAGATCCAAAATTATATAGTTGATTACTCGGGAAAAGAATAAACTAATTGTAATCTAAACTACTAAATTAAGTGGCTGAACTGTACCCTATGAAATGGACAGTTTAATAAAAAGACCTTTAAAAATTAAGCACTTAAAAGATGGTTTCGGTATTGTACCGGAGCCATTTTTTTGATTAATTGATCATACATATCTGTTTTTCACGATTGACTCTATATTTGCACTGCTTATCATTCAACGGACGACTTCGCTTGTTTTGTTAAATAGCAGCTTAAAATTTATTAATGAAGCATATCCAGAAATTTTTGGAAGGTATTTGCAACATGATAACTTACTGGTTCAAGCTCAGCAGAATGTTCATGATTCCACACACAAACTATAGGACTATTTCTTGATTCTCGAAAATGGAATCTTTAATTCCAATTATATATCAACTCAGAATTTTATAATTATCAAATAATTGATCTAGCAATTCTAAATCCAATATCATCTATATAAAAATCAGGCATACTCTTACGGCGACAAGTAGCTCCACATCCACGTTCTTCTTCTGCCCAACTTCCTCCGCGAATTATTCTGTAAGTACCGAAGGTCTCTGCGTCGTATAAGTCCCAGCACCACTCCCAAACATTCCCAACCATATCATACAAGCCCCATTCATTAGGCTTTTTCTCACCAACTTCGTGCACTTGTTCGTTAGAATTATCTTTATACCAAGCAATTTCATCAATTTCACCATACCGATATCCTTTTGATTTTGCCTTACATGCATATTGCCATTCAGCATCTGTTGGTAAACGAAAACCATTAGTACTATAATTGCAAACAACTGCTTTACTTTCATTATCAAAATCATAAAACTTGTCATAACCAAGCGCATCAGACAGTAAATTACAAAAATTCACTGCATCTATCCACGAAACATTAACAACTGGTTTTTGAACCTCAGTCATTGTTAAAAATTTCTTCCTCATAATAATCGTATAAAGTTCTTCTGTCACCGTATATTTAGCAAGATAAAATGGCTTTATCTCAACATTCCATACAACTTCCTTTAAATTTTTCCTAATACCCGGCATTCCAAATTTATAGTTTGAACTAATCCATTTTTGTTCGTTTCGAAAATCTCGTAGGCGAATTTCTCCTTCAGGAATATACACCATTAAATCTTTTAAGTAGTCATTTAAGTTGGCTAACATTGTCCTCTCCTACTCTTGAATTAATATTTTAGACACTTCTTTCATAGCTTATTTATTTTTAATTGTTTCATAATGACACCTTTGTCAATATGAATTGCTACGGATCTTCGAAAGATAGGTGTATCTACAAAAGTTGGACACAATACACTCACATTAACACCGTAAGTTTCTGCTTCATAAGTAATTTTTTCAATGAATTACCTTTTCTGTATGTTGTTTTTCCAATTCAAATAGCTATAATCAACCTCTATTTTTAATTCAAAATAGTTTTCCCAAGTATCTTGTACATGATAAAGTGTTTCGCCCTCAAATATAAAAACATCCCTATAATCATTTAGATATTCCCAACCATTATCATTATTAAAGTAATACATTGCAAATTGATTGCCCTCATCATTTAACATGTCGTCTGCAAATACCCCCCCCCACTTCATATAGATTTGCGTACCAGTGATTTGTCTAAGCTTAAACTTATTAATGTCATCTTGAGACTTTTCTTCAAATGCTTTACTATATAAATTATTTTCAATTATCCACCCAAGAAACATACCAGTATGTACATATGCTTGTTCAATTGGCAAGTCCTCTGGAAGATCGCCATTATAATGATACTTTGCTTTATCATAAATCACGGTGTTCAACTCCTTTTCATATCCCATTTATTTTGCATCCAATGTAATATCTACTAAATAACTATCTTTTCTCCCGCAATATTATTTCTATTCACTGAATAAATAATTAACAATATGAAATTCTATCTTTAACACAATAATATTCTAACAAATTAATATCCTAATAAACAGGCTTGTTTGCAATTCCAACAACAACTGTTATTCGTATCATATTAATAAAGGTTTCTCCTTCAAAAATATCTGTACCCTAGTATAGTTGAAGTATATTCATTGAAATTACTAAACTTAATAAAAAATATAAAAATGATAAGTTTGAATATCCCCTATTTCTTACTAAACTAGCGGGCAGTTTAGTTGAACAAGATTAACCAAGTTATTTATGGTATTATATTTACAATAATGAAATGGATCAATTTACCAAAAATATTAGGAGGTTTATTTATGAAAAGAAAATTAGTATTATCTATTATTTTTTCAGGTGCTTTAGCATTATCAATCGGATTTGCAAAAGACTTTCAAAGTACAAAGGTAGTTGCACAGACTAATGGAGATCAATACAAACTTGTTACTAAAGAGGAACAAGTTCAAAGAGAAAGTACAGTAGCAGAAGGGAAAGATGTTACCACTGTTATAACAGTAGAAGAGCAAGATATGGTGGAAAATAGTTCAGCTCAAGAAGGGTTTGTTCCACAAGCAAATGGGACAGGTTTCTATTTTGAAAAATCCCCAAAAAATTAAGTTTAATAAGGTGCTAAAAATATTGTTGTAGTAACTGAGGTCATTTATAGTACAAAAAAGGATAGATAGAGCATATTTTATACTGCTCATCTATCCTTTATAATTTATCCCTTACAATGTCCGACATTAAACAAAAACATAATGTTGTTAAGGGTTTTAAGTAGTATCTTGGCTTTTAATAAAAAAAGTTCATCAGTTTTATAAAAAAGCATTCC
>NZ_NVPR01000165.1 GCF_002551815.1 Bacillus sp. AFS098217 | reverse complement strand
GTGTAGGTTACTTTTTATTCTGCATAGCAGGGATTTAGATATCGAAAAATTAAAATGGATTTATATAGCAACGATTTCGATTGTAAAGAAGTAGAGTGCTAGAAATCTACTTCTTTTATATGTAAGCGTATGTTTTGTCGGAATCTGCGCTTACCGGGGAAATAAAGGAATGTTTAGAAACAGAATTTCCTAAAGGAGAGTTATAAGTGAAATACATAGAAATTGGAATCGGAAATAGGTGGTTCATTCGAACAGAAACAGAATGTCAAGATGGAACTGAATTTGAGCAAAAAGGGATTGTGAAACCTATTTATTTTGAATCATGTTATTTACGGATTTGGTTTAGAAAGACTTGTTTAATCTTTGATTCAAAAGAAGGATTTAAGAAAGTAAAAAAGAAACGGGATGAGTATAAGTTTATTTTTGGGATTGTGAGTAGGCTACAATAAAAAAAGAGGTGTCTATTTATAAGGATTGTGGCCTTCGTAGTAGGGATACCGTCAAGATTTTGACGTAAAACCCAGGCTAAGATATTTTATGGAAGTGAATAAGGGATTTTTTGTACGCTAAGCGTTCTGTGTTGTAATAAACATAATATTCAGTCATTTATTTATCAATTTACAGGGAAGGTATTTTTCTACGCAATTTACAGAATTATGGTAATATTTAGAGGGATAGAGAATATCGAGGGGGGCGTAGTGAATGAGCACAGGTGTTTTCGCGCATGAAGTAATCATGAAGCAACTTAACGATCTGTATCAATTGATGTTATCACAGCAGTTAATAAAAGCAACAGAATTAAAAAAAGAAATAGATGAGAAAGTAGAGCACATTAAGCATACAGAAAAAGAGGAAAAACAAAATCAGAATTTATTATTATATTATTCCTTGTTAGATTTTAAATACAGACTACTTACTGATAGATTAAGCATTAGAAAAGACAGCTTTGATGTAATTGATTCTATTGATGAAACAACAGACAAGCTTACAGCTTATTATTATCATTCTTTCAAAGCTGAACATACTTTAATGTTTAGTGATTACAATGAAGCTAAAAGACAATATGAAGAAGCTGAAAGTTTATTAGAATATATTTCTGATGAATTAGAGCATGCTGAATTCAATCAAAAATTCGCTGTGCTACATCACACTTCTAAAATGCTAACATCGATCGAGTACGCAAGTAAAGCAAAAGAAATATTTGTAAAACATGCTGGATATGAAGTGAAAGTTGCATCTTGTGAAAATACATTAGGAACTGCTTGTATATTTTTAAAACAATTTGAAAAAGCAGAAGAACATTTGAATCGATCCATTGACATTTTACAAAAACATGGTGAAGAGAAACTAATTTTAGTAGTACGTCATAATCTTGGATTATTATATGCAACACAAAATTTATCTACATTAGCGATTCGTCACTTATCTGAAGTTACAGAACAAATTCCAAATCATTTTAAAGCATTGTTCTTACAAGCGCGTGAACATTATAAGCTAAAAGAAACAAATGTCGCTCAAGAACTCATCGAAAGAGGTTTAAAAGTTTGTAATGAAATAGGAAATGAAGAATATGTATATCACTTTAATATTTTACGTTTATTAAATGAAAGCAAACCTATTGAAGTAGTAGAAGAGGAAGCGAAAAAAGGTATTTCTTATTTCAAGAAACAAGGTTTATGGGATTTCGTTGAAGAATATGGAGAATTGTTAGCTGTTGAATTTCGTAAGTTAAATAATCATGAAAAAGTTAGTAATTACTTTGATGTGTGTTACGAAGCGAAACAAAAAATTTTTAGTAAAGGAGCATTGAAATAATGAAAAAAATTGTATTAGCAACATTAGGGTTAGTAATAACGTTAGCATTTGGTCTGAATAGTGAAGGTGGTACACAACATGCTCTGAAAAAAGAAGAAACTGTAATACAATACTCGCATGCTGATCATTTTTAATTAAGATAAACAAAAGAGACCTCGCGGGTCTCTTTTGTTATAGGGTATTGTATTCGACTCATGTTTAAGAAAGTTAGCTTCTATTTCATCTTCATATTTTTGTAATGAAGCAGGTACAAGAATGTTTAGAACGGAATCATCTTCAATCCAATAATCCTCAATCTTTCCTTTCTCACTATGAATTGGGTTGTAATGTAAGTAGTTCTTATTAATAGTAATTGTCTTACCACTTGGGGTAGTTAAAGGATTCTTCTTCCCTTCAGTATTTAATTTATACAAATTCCCTCTACTTGTCTCTTCGTAGTTGCTCGTATTAATGACAAAACCTGGTTGTTGTCTATTTAGATCATTTTTATTTTGCTTATTTTCAATTCGCCTATTGATTCGTCCTGTATCTTCTATTCAATTTTTTCACCCATTCACTCCTATCCCTATGATTGTTGTATGTATAAAAAAATCATGAAAAAAGATTCGTTTGGAAGCAAAGTGAAATTAAATTTTTATGTTTATGTCACAAACTGAACTTATGATTCGTTATATGTGTAAACAAGCAAGGAGGAGTGGATTTGTATGAAAGAACGAACATGTATCATAATTGGAGGCGGATACGCAGGAATTAATGCCATAAACGCCATTAAGAAAAAAATGTCTGGTAGCAAATCCATACCCGTTGGCCTATGTGTCTGGACACTTGTCTTGTTGCCGAGCCCTGCACTTCACAAATTTGGATTACCCCTCACGGTTGATGGTCAAGTCATGGTGGATACTAGTTATCGTGTCAAGGGGGCTCCAGGTGTCTATAGTATCGGGGATTGTGCACATATTATAGATCCGGTAAGTGGGCGAACAGACAGAATGACATGTAAAGAAGCCATTCCTCAAGCAATACGATTGGCAAAAGTCATTATGACGGATATAAACAAACGTCCTGCACCCTCTCACCGAGCATACATGGATCTTTTCTGCATCGGCTTGGGACCAGAACGAGGAATGGTATGGATTCGGAAATGGGGACTGGATTTCCTAATTACAGGAAAACTCGGTTGGAAAATCAGGAAATTTACTTGGGATTCTGCAAGTTTAATAAAATAGAGTGAAAAACTTATTCAGACAAACTATATATACATCAATTAAAAAACCAACACCCCCCCTTTTTTAGGTGGGAGAGAGCATCTGGCCATGCATAGAAGCGGTCAGGGCCTTTTTCCGCCACATGCGAAGTAAAAACAGAAAGAGTAAACGAGTATAGGTTACTTGTTATTCTGCATAGTAGGGATTTAGATGTCGAAAAATTAAAATGGATTTATATATATTATTAAATCCCCTATTCCGAAATAGGAAATTAAAGTGCAAATAATGCATAGAATCCTTGTAAATTAAGGGTTCTTTTTTTGAATGTGAAGTTGTTGAAGGAAAGTTAGAATCAATAGATAGGGAATTTCTCAAACTTCAATACTTTAAAATAAGCGAAATACCATAGTTAACTTTGTCATATCCTGAAAAATATTTTATGATTATAATTAAGTTTGAAAATTAAGATTTTTTATATAGTCCTGAGGTGTACATCTCTGTTAGTGTAAATACAACTTCCTCTAAATCTACTTTCTTCTCATTTCGAACGATTTCCCATAGAAACATTTCATTCGTATAAAACCAACCACGTGCCACAATTGCTTTATTTAACTCACTTCGTGCCAATCTATTATTTTGTGAATAAGTGATATCCTGCATAATTCGACTAATAAAACGTTCACGGATTTCGTTCCATTTATGACAAACTGTATTTGATGCTCCAATAGCCTCTTCGACGATTTGTAATATATTTCTTTCTTCTTCGGCTAATTGTAAGAATGCCCGCACTTGATTTTGAATCATAGTATGTGCTTCTATTTTTGTTTTAGGAAAAAAGGAACGTTCAGCAATTGTGTAAAAACGATTCATCACATCTTCCATGAGGACAATTAGAATATCATCTTTATTTTTAAAATATACGTATGCAGTACCATAGCCAGTTTCAGCATCTTTAATAATTTGAGAGATTGTTGTTTTTTGAAACCCGTGTTCTAAAAAAACTCTACGACCTGATTTTAATAATTTCTTTCTTGTTTCTATTGATCGTTGTTGTCTTGTTGAAAGAAGATTCTTTTCCAAAAAATATCACCTCTTTATGCTGAAATATCTGAAAATATAATTTTATTCTAATTGAATCGAATGTAAAAAGTCAACTGACATAATATCATTGACGTCATGTCAATTATGATGTTATATTTCAATTAGTTAGAATAAAAAGAAAATTAAGAGAAGGTGAAAAAAATGTATCAAGAGCCATTTGAACCATCTTACGAGTATGCAATTGAATGTGATAAGCACGATGAACTTGCTGAATTTCAAAAAGAATTTTATAAGAAAGCAGATACAATATATTTAGACGGAAATTCATTAGGATTGCTTTCTAAAAGAGCAGAGAAATCTTTACTTACGATGTTACATTCATGGAAAGAGTATGGAATTGATGGGTGGACAGAAGGGGAATATCCTTGGTTCTTTTTGTCAGAACAATTAGGTGAATTAACTGCACCGCTTATAGGTGCTTTACCTGAAGAAGTAATTGTAACCGGTTCCACGACAACGAATATTCATCAAGTAATTGCGACGTTTTATGAACCAAAGGGAATGCGTACAAAGATTCTTGCGGATGAGTTAACATTTCCATCAGATATTTATGCTTTGCAAAGTCAAATTCGTTTAAAAGGATTAGATCCAGATGAACATCTTGTACAAGTAAAGAGTCAAGATGGTAGGACGCTTCAAGAAGAAGATATTATTGATGCAATGACTGATGATATTGCGTTAATTTTATTGCCTGCTGTGTTATATCGGAGTGGACAAATTTTAGATATGAAACGATTAACTACTGAAGCGCACAAACGCGGTATTCATATTGGCTTTGATTTATGTCATTCTATTGGTTCAATCCCGCATGATTTCAAGAGTTGGGATGTTGATTTTGCAGTATGGTGTAATTATAAATATTTAAATGCAGGACCTGGTGGTGTTGCTGGATTATATGTGAACCAAAAACATTTCGATCGTCTTCCAGGACTTTCTGGTTGGTTTAGCTCTCGAAAAGATAAACAATTTGACATGGAACATACATTAACAGCAGCTGAACATGCTGGGGCATATCAAATTGGGACCCCTCATGTGTTAAGTACAGCTCCATTAATTGGTTCATTAGAGATTTTTAAAGAAGCAGGTATTAACAAACTGCGTAAAAAGTCATTACATATTACCCGCTATATGTTAGATTTAATCAGCCATGAATTGAAGGGTATGGGATTTACAATTGGAAATCCATTAGAAGATGAAAAGCGCGGGGGACATATTTATTTGGAGCATCCGGAAGCAGCACGTATATGTAAAGCATTAAAAGCAAATGGAGTTATTCCTGATTTTCGTGCACCAAATGGGGTTCGTCTTGCACCAGTTGCTTTATATAACACGTATGAAGAAGTGTGGAAGTCTGTGCAAATTTTGAAAAAGATAATGAAAGATGAAGAATATAAACAGTTTAAAAATAAGCGAGAGGTTGTCGCATAAACGATGAAAGAATCGGACTGGATTGATATTTCACAGCCATTAAATAATAAGATAGCGACATGGCCAGGAGATACGCCGTTCTCGTACGAAGTATCGTGGTCAAAAGAGCAAAGCGGCTCTGTCAATGTTGGGAAATTGACGATGAGCATTCATACAGGGACACACATTGATGCGCCATTTCATTTTGATAATGAAGGGAAAAAAGTACTAGATTTAGATGTGAATGTGTATGTTGGCCCAGCACGTATCATTGATGTTTCAGGCATGGATAGTATTGGGATGGTGGAATTAGAAAAATTTGATTTAGAAGGTGTAGAGCGCTTATTGCTGCGTACTTCTTCACATGGAAATGCACAGGAGTTTCCGGTGACAATACCATATTTACGTACTGATATTGCACCGTTTCTTTCAGAAAAGGGCATTCGATTAATTGGAGTAGATGTACCTTCTGTAGACCCGTTAGATGATAAAGAACTAGCAACGCATCATCAATTATTTCAACATGGTATTCATATTTTAGAGAATGTAGTATTAGATCATGTACAAGACGGAGATTATGAACTGATTGCCTTGCCGCTCGCATTGATGGATGCGGATGGGAGTCCAGTTCGTGCTGTAATAAGACCACTATAAGAATAGGCACATGATGCATAGAAGGGGTGTTCATTTTTATGAAAGAAAATGAAAAAGTAATCATGGAAAAGGGAATTCATACAGATTTCAGAGAGAATATGACATACGGGGAATATTTACAATTAGATAGTTTACTAGGAAGTCAAAAAAGACTTTCCGATCATCATGATGAAATGTTGTTTATTGTAATTCATCAAGCCAGTGAACTTTGGATGAAACTAATTTTACATGAGCTTAGCGCAGCGATTGAATCTATTCAAAATGATAAATTAGCACCCGCTTTTAAAATGCTGGCGCGCGTTTCAAAAATTCAATCGCAAATTATTCAGTCTTGGGATATTCTTGCAACGCTAACACCATCTGAATACATTGAATTTCGTGATTCGCTTGGCCAAGCATCAGGATTTCAATCGTATCAATATCGGATGATTGAATATGCGCTTGGTTATAAAACACCTCACGCATTAAAAATTTATGAAAAAGATCCAGAATTACACGCTCGTTTACATAAAGCACTTCATTCGCCAAGCCTTTACGATGTTGCAATTCAGGCGCTTGTAAAAGAAGGATTCCCAATTCACAAAGATGTACTAAATCGTGATATTACACAGCCGTATGAAGAAGATGCGACAGTTGAAGCAGCGTGGTTAGAAGTGTATGCTGATGTAAAAAAATATTGGGACTTATATCAACTGGCGGAGAAGTTAATTGATATAGAAGATTGGTTACAACAGTGGCGATTCCGTCACATGAAAACCGTAGAACGCATTATTGGTCATAAAATGGGAACAGGTGGATCATCGGGTGTTTCTTATTTAAAACGCGTGTTGGATCAACGCTTTTTCCCAGAGCTTTGGAATGTTCGGACGAAGTTATAAAGAAGTATTTTGATAAACTTTATGCACACCACTTAATGAAAAGTGATGTGCTTTTTTCTTTGTAGTTATGTAAAATTAATATTAAGAAAAGATAAGGAGTATAGTCCAAAGATTGGATAAAAAGATTAGGAGGGGTTTTGTGACTCGTTGTACGAATTGTAAAACAAGATGGAAAGCAAAGGATGTATGGTCTCTTTATTTCCAAAACGATGGTAAAGATTGTCCGTATTGTTATCAAAGGCAATACTTATCATCAGAAACCTTTCGTTTTTCAAGTGATATTTTAGCTCTTCTCTTTCTATTCCTTGTCCCATTCTTCGTTGAATTAAGCGATACGAACCCTTTACTAGACTTTAGAAAGAAATAAAAATTGTTGATCGTTCAAAAAAATAACTAATAAATCATTTGCTTTTTGCCAAAACGGATTAAGTGAAAAGAACTTAAAGTCAATTATTGAACATGATCTTTAATATTCGAACTGGATACTTTACTTTAAGAAAATGTGGCTTTGAAATAAAGTTTGATAAAAAATAATCTCTTCAGGTATTATATCTACAAGAGAGTATTTTTATTTTTCAGAAAAATACAAAGCTATGAATATTACCTAAATATAATCCAATTTTACTTGAATCAATAGTTTATTTTACTAATATTTTAGGGTTTTCTAATTTAATTAAACAATCACCTAATAAATTAGTTTCTATGATTTAATGCCAGATTAAAGCCTTCTTGAAGGAGTAAACTTTGGTGCGCTGCAAATTACTGAACATCTTAATTTTTTTAACTATACTTTAACGTGCGCTCTTGACTACCAAAAAATACCATGCTAATATAACAGTATAAAATAGACAGGCAGTCGGTCTGTTGAGAGGGGTTGTAAAAATGAGAGTAATAAAAAAAGCCGAGGAGCGCAGGAACGAAATACTTGACGCGGCTGATGAGCTATTCGGTCGGAAGGGCTTTGATGGCACAAGTACAAACGATATTCTCGAAAAGGTCGGGATTGCGCGGGGAACGCTGTATCATCACTTCAAGTCGAAGGAGGATATTATGGACGCACTAATTGAACGGTATACTGTCCGAATTTTAGGAGCTGCGAAGGGAATTGCCGCAGACAAGAGCATTACCGTTAATGAGCGTATTATCCGCGTTGTAATGGCACTTAACATTAGTGACGGAAACGGAAAGGAAATTATTGAGCACATTCACAAGCCACAGAATGCGCTGATGCATCAGAAAATACAAAAGGTTATCATAAATGGCGTTCCACAGATACTGACGGGAATAATCCGCGAGGGCATTGAGCAAGGATTGTTCAATACACCATATCCGTATGAATGCATGGAAATGGTTGTGGCTTATACAAATACTGTTTTTGATGGTGATATGGTGAATTTGACGAACGAAGAGCTTGCTTCACGTATACAGGCGTTTGTTTTCAACGTAGAAAGGCTACTCGGTGTCGAAAGCGGAAGTCTTATGTACATGATGAAGATGTTCGACAATGGAAATGGAGGTAGATGAAATGGAAACGGCAATGAATAATCCAGGTGGGTCATTCAGAAAATTCCTACTTTTGTGGTCGGGACAATTTATTTCAGCGATAGGAAGTGGACTTACTTCGTTCGGGCTTACAATTTATGTTTTTGAGCAAACAGGAAGAGCATCGTTAATGGCACTGGTAACCTTACTTGCGTTTATGCCGTCACTTCTTTTAAGTCCTGTGGCAGGAGTACTTGCGGATCGTTATGACCGTAGGCTTCTCATGATACTGGGGGACAGTCTGTCTATGATAGGACTTATATTCATTTTGATTTGTATGCTTGGCGGTGAAGCGCAGATATGGCAGATTTGTGTGGGAGTTACAATAAGTTCGATTTTTTCATCGATGCTTGATCCGGCATATAAGGCTACGGTTACGGATTTGCTAACCGAAGAGGAATATACAAAGGCAAGTGGTTTTGTTCAGGTTGCGGGTTCAGCAAAATATCTAATTTCTCCTATAATTGCAGGCTTTTTGCTCACCGTTGTGGATATAAAGTTGCTACTTGTAATTGATATCTGTACATTTTTTGTAACGGTTGCTTCAACTCTTGCTGTACGTAAAGGTCTTATTTCAAAGAAAAATGAACAAGAAAATTCGTTTACCAGGGAACTTAAAGAAGGCTGGGATGCCATTTCTAAAAAAAGGGGTGTTCTTGTTCTTGTGATGATGTCTTCGGTGTTGACTTTCTTTCTCGGTTTCATAGAAACGCTTTCCGTGCCGATGATACTTGCTTTTTCGGACAGTGTAGTAGTAGGAACGCTTGAAACAATTGTGGCTACTGGAATGCTTGTATCAAGTGTGATTATAGGTATTCTTCCGATAAAAAAGGGTTTTATGAAAATCCTTTCTATTTCGCTGTTTTGTGCAGGAATGTTTATGGCGGTATTCGGACTTCGCGAAAATATCGTGCTTCTCTGTATATCGGGATTTCTTTTTTTCGCAATGATGCCATTTGCAAACACAACCCTAGATTTTCTTGTTCGTACCAACATTGATAATTCCGTTCAGGGTAGGGCATGGTCAGTTATAGGATTAATCTCACAGCTTGGATTTATTGCTGCTTATACTCTTTCGGGTGTGCTTGCGGATTATGTGTTCACTCCTTTGTTAGTTGACGGTGGACTGCTTGCTAGTAGTATGGGGAAAATCATTGGCACGGGCAGTGGCAGAGGAATGGGATTACTCATTATTATCGCGGGGATTTTGTTATGTGTTACTTCGGTATTTCTGTATAACTTGAAATCAGTTAAAAAGCTTGAAAATAGAGGTGACGTATGCATTACAGAATAATCCGTAATGACATTTCAAAAAGCAAACTGATAACATTAACAACAATGATATTTGTCGCTGCCGCGGCTATGCTTGTTTCTCTCTCGGCGATACTTGTCGTAAATCTTTCGGGTGCGATAGATACACTCATGAAGCAGGCGAAAACTCCGCATTTTATGCAGATGCATTCGGGTGATATTGATACTGTACGGCTTGCGAATTTCGCGAAGCAAAATAGCAATGTCGAGGAATTTCAGGTGCTTGAATTTCTCAATGTTGACGGTGCGCAGATTGTAATTGACGGAAACTCGCTTGCGGACAATGTTCAGGACAACGGCTTCAGCACACAGAGCGAAAAATTTGATTATCTCCTTGATCTTGACGGAAACGTAATAAATGTATCCGATGGGGAAATTTATGTTCCGGTAGGTTATATGAAGGACGGCACTGCAAAAGTCGGTGACAAGGTTGTGATAGACGGAAAGAAATTTACCGTTGCAGGATTTCTCCGCGATTCACAGATGAACTCGCTGCTTGCCTCATCAAAGAGGTTTCTGGTGAGTGAAAATGATTATGCGGCAATAAAGGATTCCGGAAGCACGGAATATCTAATTGAATTCAGATTAAAGGACTTGTCTGAAATTGGCGCATTCGAAACTGCTTACACCTCCGCAGGACTTGAAGCAAACGGACCGACAATTACATATCCGCTTTTCAAAATGCTTAATGCCATTTCCGATGGGCTGATGATTGCGGTCATACTTCTTGTAAGTGCGCTTGTCGTTGCAATCGCATTTATGTGCATACGCTTTACTCTCCTTGCAAAAATCGAAGACGATTACCGAGAAATAGGTGTTATGAAAGCAATAGGGCTACGTGTTTCCGACATAAAAAAGATTTATCTTGCGAAATACGCGGTGATTGCGGCAGCTGGTTGTACTCTCGGGTTTGCACTTTCATTTGTGTTCAGAGGCATGCTTCTTGAAAATATACGGCTTTATATGGGGGAAAGTGAAAATTCTTCTTTCGCTTTATTTTTCGGAATAATCGGTATATTAATCGTGTTCCTTGCAATTATTGCCTATGTAAGCAAGATGCTGAAACGCTTTCGAAAAATATCAGCCGCGGAAGCAATACGCTTTGGCATTTCACAGGAAAAATCCGCAGGCGCAAAACATTTTTGCCTGAGCGGAAACAGGCTGCTTAACACGAATGTTTTTCTGGGCGTAAAAGATGTTCTTGCAAGAAAAAGTCTTTACGCCACAATGCTTGCAGTACTTGTGATTTCGACATTTATCATTATCGTTCCACAGAACCTGTACAACACGATTTCCTCAAAAAGCTTCATCACATATATGGGGATAGGAAGTAGTGATATGCGCATTGACATTCAGCAGACTGACAATATTTCTAAAAAAGCAGCGGAAATTGTAAAGACGCTGGAGCACGACAAATCTATATCTAAATATGCTGTGTTTACGACCAAAACATTTAAATCAAAGACGGAGTACGGATCGGAGGAAGGAATAAAAATTGAACTTGGCGACCATTCGATATTCCCAATAGAATATTCCGAAGGCAGAGCACCCGCCGAAGAAGACGAAATTGCGCTTTCAGTTATTAATACTGATGAGCTGGGCAAAAAGGTCGGTGATGTCATTACGCTGGTGGTTCAGGGGAAAGAGAAAAATCTCACGGTATGCGGAATTTATTCTGAC
This sequence comes from Bacillus sp. AFS098217, assembly GCF_002551815.1. Taxonomy (GTDB): domain Bacteria; phylum Bacillota; class Bacilli; order Bacillales; family Bacillaceae_G; genus Bacillus_A. The sequence continues at coordinate 14,142 of NZ_NVPR01000165.1, read as the reverse complement.
ATTACTAACGGCGGCAAAACCGCAAAGGCTATTTTCTCTGACAATTCGGCGGATATTATGTGGTGCGTTATTTACACGGAGCTTTCGGATAAATCTCTTGTCGGAGGAAAGACTTCGGAATATGCGGATAGGTTCAATTTTGCAAAGATTTCGGGCATTGATGAATATATTACACAGACATTCGGCTCGACAATAAGCTCCATCGAAAAAGCCTCCTATGCTGCAATTGTCGTTGCGCTGATTATAACGGTATTGGTTACACTTTTGTTTATGAAAATGCTTGTCGCAAAGGACAGATACTCAATTGCCGTAATGAAATCGTTAGGTTTTACAAACTCGGATATCACAATACAGTATGTTTCGCGTTCGGTATTTGTTCTGATTGTAGGAATTGTTCTTGGAACGCTTCTAGCAAACACTCTCGGAGAGGTACTTGCGAGCGCGGTTATTTCATCGTTTGGAGCGTCGTCGTTTAAGTTTGTTGTTAATCCACTTTCTGCGTATCTATTATGTCCATTGATGATGATATGCTCAGTACTTATCGCAACAATTATCGCCACATCGAGCGCGGGACAAATAAAAATATCTGAAAATATGAAGGAGTAGATTATGAAGAAGATTATTATCGGTGAAAATATAGTGAAATCTTTCAGAGCAGGCAATGAAAAGCATAATGTTCTCGATGGCGTGTCCGTTGAAATAAACGAGGGAGAGTTCGTTTCGGTTATGGGGCCTTCGGGCTCAGGAAAATCGACACTGATGTATGCACTGAGTGGAATGGACGGCATTGACGGCGGAAAGGTTTCTTTTGACGGCGAGGATCTATCAGCACTTAGTGAAAAGGAGCTTGCCGACATACGCAGAACAAAAATGGGTTTTGTTTTTCAGCAGCCGACTTTACTTAAAAACTTGAATATTCTTGATAATATCATTCTTCCTTCAATGCGGGATAATAGAAAAAGCGCTGCGAAGATTACCGAAAAAGCAAGAGCGCTTATGAAAAAGGTTGGTATTGCGGAACTGGAAAAGCGTGATATTACACAAGTTTCGGGAGGACAGCTTCAGCGTGCGGGAATATGCCGCGCACTTATTAGCAATCCTAAAATTATCTTCGGTGACGAGCCGACTGGTGCGCTTAACTCAAAATCCGCACAGGAAATTATGGACATAATTTCCGAAATTAACACAGAAGGTACTACGGTTATGCTTGTAACTCACGACGCAAAGATTGCAGCTAGGACTGAGCGTATTATGTTTATGTGTGACGGGAAAATCGTGAACGAAATGCGGTTTAAGAAATCCAGTGGCACAGATATTGACGACAGGATGAAAAAAGTCACGGCAAAAATGCGGGAAATAGGAATATAATATATTGTAAATTAATTACCGAATCTACAACTACCGTCCAAGAAGTTCTAATTATTGGAATTTATTTTTTATCTAATTCCTGAAATTTTTTGCTATCAATCATAGGAGGATCAGTATCATTTTTCTTTAATTTCATACCAATAAGCCCACTTATCAGAGAAAATATTAATGTTCCTTGCCAAGAAATCATGATGGTTACCATAAAATAATCAATCGTTGTAATTAATATATAAGCTTTTCCCATATCTAATATAAATGATAACCCTCTGATCGAGTTAATCATTCCAACAGTTTTTAAAGCTTTTGGTAAATTATCTGTAATAAGCGACAAAGGCACATCAAGGAATAAATAAATCACAAAGAAAATAGTTAAATCACCAAACGATTGATATTGTAATCCCAATAATCGTAACAACACGAATTCAAACAAAACAATCCCAAGCAAAATGATAGCTACTATAAAAGTACATATTACTATTGTTTTAAATTTTTTCACATTTCGCCCCCAAAAATAATATACTTTCCCTTGGTTAACTATTCGAATGATGAATATTTCTTACTTTTATTATAAACTATATGGAAAAAACTAACATCAGAACTTAGTATTTGTTTCATTTTTAAAGAACTTTACTGCAACTTAACATATACAAGAAAGGAGTTATCCTGAAATTTACAATTGGGGATAACTCTTTTTTTATTATTTTTTAGTAACATACTAAAGGGAGGATATATGAGTGAACTGTGGTTTTATAAAATAGATTGATCATTTATAACAAAGTTAGATTAATTAAAATAAAGATTGATAAAAAATTGGTGTTAAAGATGGTGTGGATTGGAATTTTACCCCATTAAGACAAAGTCCAGAGGAATTGGTTAAAAATCCAATTCTTTTTTTCAAAACTGTGGTTAGATAGAAAAATGGTAAATAAAAATTATTGAATGATATTCCATTAATTCATTTTAAACTTTGATAGATTATAAGACATATATCTCTTGTGAGTGAATGTATGGTCATAGATGTATGCTAAGAAATTTTGGTATCAAGAGCAACAACGCTTATTAAACAATGAGCCCCCTACTAGAAGCTGGACATCAGAGCAGATACGGGATATTCTTGCTGCTAAAAACCTAAATTTGATGGGAAACCAGGTAAGTCTTTGTATCTTCCGGACCAAAGTAATATTTTCATTGACACTCGATTAGCATTTTATGTTTCTACGGGATCTCCAGCAAGCATATCACTTGTATATATATAGATGTGCAAGGGAGATTGTTTTGTGTACTGCAACGAAGCCAGCAGACTATGCTAGTTTTACAAACTATGGGATGTTATTTTTGCCGATAGCAGAAGTGGTACTTGAATTAAGGGATATTTCGAATGGAGTTACTAACACCTTGGGAAAATTTATACACTTTAAGCCACTTAAAGATCTTCCATTGAAGATCCTTTTTATTGCCAATACTCAAATCAAAAAACTAAACGCCCCAATTGGAGCGTTTAGTTCACTTTTCATTCGACATTTCCAGGATGATCAGAATGGATTATTTTTTATAATTCTATTTTCTGGTCACCACGTTTTTCTAGATTTTTAGCAGTTTTACTTTGGTCAACATCCTTTTGGTCTTTAAAGGTACCCATGAGAAAATCATAGGCTGGGTTCGTAACACCATACCAGTAATTTTCATTTTTGAAGTGGTGCCATAAATGAACCTTTTTCATCCAGCGTCCCCATGGTGATATTGGTTGAAGGGGGCGATGCGCGATATAATGCTTCCACTCATAAAATAATAAAAAGAGCATAATACCTGCAATAAATGCGTTTGTCATGACAAAGCTGGATGAAAGAAAATAAAAAATTGCTCCTGCAATTGTAATGTTTGGCACACTATACCATAAGGGTAAAAATAATAAATGTAATTCATTCGGACTTGTATGGTGGTCATAATGTAGGCGCTTAAGCATTTTTAATAAAAATGCATTCTTTGGTGGCTTTAGATGAAAAATAAACCTGTGAGTAGCGTACTCAGCTAAGGAATACATAATCATTCCCAAAATAAAAGCACCCCAAATTCCGATAGAGATTAAATGTAGAATCATAAATCCAAAGCTAATGAGGAAAAGACAGCTCATGATCAATATATCAGGGTAGGAAAAATATTCTTTAAAATATTTTAGTTTCATTTATCACGCCTCCAGCTTTCTTTATTTTTTTCTATCTTTCCAGAGAGCCAAGCTTTTCTCCATTGTTGTCTTACACAATCTTTCCGCTTCAATTGCATCTCCCTTTAATGCAGCTTTTAATAAGTCGTGGTAATAGTTGAAGGACAACCCACGATGATCTTTTACAGAAAAATATCTTTTCGCCATATCTACATAAATGGAATCGAAGCTATTTAAAATGAGTAGAAAGATCGGATTGGCAGCAAGCCCAGCACACCTTTTTTGCAAATCCCAATCAAATGCTGCATAGCTTTCTGCACTATCTTCAAGCTGCTCAAGATTGGCAAGGAGAGCAACCACTTTAGGTTGATTAAACGTAACAGCATCACGAATATAAGTCGGAGTCAACGAACTTCTAAATTCTAATAAGTACATAATAAATTCATCTGTAATGGTATGATGATTCTCAACAATATTAATAAGTGTCGTTAGATTCCCATTGCTCCAATAATCATTAATAATCGCTGGCATCCCTTTTCTTCCTGTTATCCATCCACTCCTTCCTAAACGTTGAAGTGCCTCCCGAATAGTTGGGCGACCAACACCAAATTCTTTCGCAAGCTCTCTTTCTGGCGGTAAAGTACTTCCTACAGAATAAACACCAGCCAATATGGATCTAATTAATTCACTCTCAATTTTATCTGAGGAGCGTTCCTTTTCTTTCAAGCCATCGTCCCCTTTATTTTATGGTAATACATGTTAAAGACATTGGTAATACCAAAAATTATATAATAAATTTGAATTTTCTGTCAATAAAAAAGGAGCGAATTTTTATAAATAGAATTATCGAACAAGCCCGTAAGCTGCTTAGTAGGATGGAAAATGATTGCTTAAATGCGTTGTTAGGATATTTATAAAAGAGAAAAAACTCATTTAGATATACAACGGAGAACCGTATCATAAAGTAAATGAGGTTTTTATTCAACCTTATGAAAATTATTAGTTTTAGCAACTTCATAATTTATAAGAATAAATGTTAGAATATCTGTTCAAAATAGATGATCAACCTTTATTTTAATCAATCTTTGTTTAAAATAGTGAGGGGTTTTTTTGATGAAATCAACATTTTCAACCACTTTCTAATCAAACTTTATTCCAAACCAACATGAACACGTATCTTATGCAAAATTGGATGCTTTTTTAGAAAGTATATTAGGAATAGAAATATTTGAGTAGAATAGTAAAAATAGAAAAGAACAGTATGCATTTGGAGGAATATAAATTGGATTTTGACAAGCTAGAAAATACGTTTATAAAAAAGAAAGTGAATGCATTCCTTGTGTATCAGCGAGGTGAATTAACGACAAAGTATTATAAAATAGCAGAATGTGCAAACAATTTATATAAAATTAATTCCATCACTAAAAGTATCGTATCGATGTTAATCGGTATTGCTATAGACAAAGGTTATATAAATGATATACATACATCTATAGCAAAATGGATTCCCAATGTACCTAAAGAAAAGAAAGAACTGACTCTTTATCATTTGTTAACAATGACAACTGGTGAGGATTGGAAAGAGTTCGGAAATGGAGTTGTATTTCCGAATGATTTTATAGAATCAGATGATTGGGTAAAGTACATCTTACAGAGACCATTAATAGAACAGATGGGCACAAAAATGAATTATAATTCAGGTTCCTCGCATCTTTTAAGTTATATTTTGCAAGTAGCAACAGGAATGACGACTGAGCAATTTGCAAAGAAGTATTTATTTGACTCATTACAAATTACTGAGTATGAATGGCAACAAGACCCGCAAGGAATTTATATTGGTGGGTTTGGTATGAAAATGAAGAGCGAGGATTTATTAAAGTTAGGGATATTATGTTTGCAAAATGGATTTTGGGATGGAGATAAGATTGTATCGCCAAGATGGATTGAAGATTCAAGTGTAGCTCGATTCCAAACATATGAGCATGTTGGGGCATATGGATATCATTGGTGGGTATTAGATCATGAAAGATTTCACATACCGTATTGTATGTATTTTGCTATGGGATATGGAGGGCAATACATTATTGTCATTCCTAGGTTAGAACTTGTAGCTGTAATAAGCAGTAAAATGCCGAAGCGTGGGTTGGTACCATTAAAATTATTTATAGAGCATTTACAAGAGAATTTTAATCATGTATAAAAGTAGGAATTAACGTTTAAACCCGCTGTTTTAAAATAAACCAGCGGGTTTTCTATATTTCATCTACTTGTTTTTTGGAATATAATCTTCAAAAACTTCTCTGTCTTCGTCTCAAATTCTACATCCACAAAAACCCCGTATTCTTTTTCATTTTCACGTAACCACAGTTTAAACTTCTCGACAGTAATATTGACCGTTTTGGGCTTTCTACCAATATGAAGGTAATCGATAATTTGAGCTTTTGGATATTTTTCTTTCGTCTTTTCTACTGCAAGTTTTCCCCATTTGGCATATGGTGGCTGTGCATGAACAATTGATGAATCAATATATGTATTACAGTATGTCGTCAAAAACACCACACTTAATACAAAACATGTGAAAAAACGCTTCATGATAAACTCCTTTTCCTGTTTTTCCTTATTATTTGTATATGGATTAAAACATATAAGTTTGGATTTTTTTGTCTTCTTTACATAAAAGCGCTCTATTTACAAAACATAACCATGAATTCATTACTGTCATTAAGGAGGGAAACAAATGCGTCAAATAGGTATTCTAAAAATACTCATTTTACTTGTGTTCATTGGTGTATCAGTCATAGTGAGTAGTGGACAAACCAAAAATGTACAAGCATTTTCTAATCAAGTTATTCAACGAGGCGCATCTGGAGAAGATGTCATTGAATTGCAGTCCCGTCTGAAATACAACGGGTTTTATACAGGTAAAGTAGATGGGGTTTTTGGATGGGGTACATATTGGGCACTGCGAAACTTTCAACAAAAATTCGGATTACCTGTTGATGGTTTAGCTGGAGCTAAAACAAAGCAGATGCTTGTAAAAGCAACGAAATACGAGAAGTCGACTGCGAATAAAGGAAATACAAGTAATAAGGGAGATAGTGGTAATAAGCCAGTACAAAACACAGCAACGAATGTTCCAAATGGTTATTCTCAAAATGATATCCAGTTGATGGCGAATGCTGTTTATGGTGAATCCCGTGGTGAACCATATATAGGACAAGTTGCGGTAGCGGCGGTTATTTTGAATCGTGTCACAAGTGCGTCGTTCCCTAATACTGTTTCAGGTGTAATTTTTGAACCGCGCGCTTTCACTGCGGTAGCGGATGGACAAATATATTTAACACCAAATGAAACGGCGAAAAAAGCTGTATTAGATGCGATAAATGGTTGGGATCCGACAGGAAATGCAATTTATTATTTCAATCCGGATACTGCAACGAGTAAATGGATTTGGAGTCGTCCACAAATCAAAAAAATTGGTAAACATATTTTCTGTAAATAGAGCGGAGGTGGAAACATGTTACGAGGTATTGTAATTGTATTGTTAACAATCGGTGTAGTTGGAACGGGATATTGGGGGTATAAAGAGCATCAAGAGAAAAACGCAGTCCTCATTCGAGCAGAAAACAGCTATCAGCGTGCATTCCATGACTTAGCATATGAGGTTGATTTATTACACGATAAAATCGGAACCACACTTGCGATGAATTCACGGACATCCTTATCACCTGCACTAGCAGATGTATGGCGTTTAACATCAGAAGCTCGGTCTAATGTAGGGCAATTACCTTTAACATTAATGCCATTTAATAAAACGGAAGAATTTCTGGCGAATATTGGAGATTTTAGTTATCGCACCGCAATTCGTGATTTAGAGAAGGAACCATTAAACGATCAAGAATATAAAACACTACAAACTTTATATTCAAATGCGGAAAATATTCAAGACGAACTTCGAAAAGTACAGCATCTTGCCTTGAAAAATAATTTGCGCTGGATGGATGTAGAACTAGCTCTTGCATCAGACAAGACTCCAGCAGATAACACAATTATTGATGGACTTAAAACAGTTGAAAAGAACGTAACATCATACGCTTCAAAAGATTTTGGACCGACATTTACGAGTATGCAAAAAAGTACAAAAGGCGGATTTCAGGCAGAAGGTAAGGCCATTTCAAAAGATGAAGCAGCGGAAATCGCAAAATCATTTTTGAATTTAAAAGGAAATGAAAAAATAGAGGTTGAGAAAAGTGGAAAAGGCGCTAAAGAAGCCTTTTATAGTGTCAAGATTCAAGATCCAGCCACAAAAAGTGAATCCTATATGGATATTACGGGAAAAGGCGGGTATCCAATTTGGGTGATGAATAACCGTGAAATCAAGGAACAAAAAATTAGTCTAAATGATGCTGGAAGTAAAGGACTAGCTTTTTTAAAAGACCATAAGTTTAAGAATATGGAACTATACGATAGTTCCCAATATGACAACATTGGTGTATTTACGTACGTTGTAAATGAAAATAATGTGCGTATTTATCCAGAAGCAATTCAAATGAAGATTGCTTTAGATGATGGATCAATTGTTGGCTTTTCCGCAAAAGAGTATTTAGCATCACATCAAAAACGAACCATCCCAACTGCAAAATTAACCGCAGCTGATGCAAGGAAGAAAATCAATCCAGATGTGAAAGTGATGGAAGAACGTAAAGCGATTGTTGTAAATGATAATCATAAAGAAGTATTATGCTATGAATTTATTGGAACATTGGGAAAAGATACTTACCAAATCTTTATTAATGCAAATGATGGTACTGAAGAAAAAGTCAAAAAGATGCAGTCCGTCGAAAAGATTTATGATTAAACATCAATGAAAAAGTGGTGAGAATGATGAAAATCCTTATATATATGCTGATGATTTGTTTTGCTATTACGGGGTGTAGTGTAAGTAAAAAAGAGAATGCTCACGAAAAGTCAGAACAAAAAAATGTATCCATGAGAAATGTTAGCTATACACAAGGTACAACAAAACCGAACGAAAAAGTGGCAGATCATTTAGCTTCATTAGCGTCTAGTATACCAGGTGTAAACAACGCAACAGCAGTAGTTATTGGAAAATATGCAGTGGTAGGTATTGATGTAAAAGCGAAATTAGATCGCTCTCGCGTAGAGTCAATAAAATATTCTGTTGCTGAAAGTTTAAAACATGATCCAAATGGTGCAAATGCGGTTGTGGTTGCAGACGTTGACACGTATGAACGATTAAAGCAAATGGGCAATCAAATTAAACATGGCAAAGCAGGCGAGGGAATTCTTGATGAACTTGCGGCAATCGTTGGCCGTGTTATGCCACAAGTACCGAATGATATAATAGAAAACAGAGAACCAAATCCGATTAAACAAAGTGATAAACAGTTACCAAAAGATGAGAAAAATGAGTTAAGAAAAGAACAAGAAGATCAATCAAACAATAACCTGAAAAGATAATTCAAATCCCGTACTATAAAAGTGCGGGATTTTTTATGTGTTTGTTAAATATATAATATTCAATTTATTGATTAGGAAATATATGGTTTAATAATAATGGGAGGGACAACTTGAATTATGAAAAATAAAAGCGCATTCATATTATGTAGTTTTTGTTTATTTTTAAGTATGACAGCGTGTGATCAGAAGAAACAAGAAAAGAAACACACTGTAACTTCTTCAACTGTGACAGAAAAAAAGAAAAATGAAACAATTGATGGAAGTCTTTTCTCACAAATTAATGAAGGAATGACCTACAACGAAGTAAAAGAATTAATAGGAATTGAAGGAGATTTACTCATAGACGAAGGAGATAAAGACTCAGCAAATCACAAACAAACCTTCGCCTGGAAAGGAAGTGCTCCTAAATCATTTGCTGAGATTACTTTTTTGGATGGAAAGGTTCGGTCTAAATTACAGCAGGGTTTAATTTAGTATTAGGAAGAATGGGGAGATAGAAATGAGTTTACATACAGGGGAAATTAAAATTGTTCCTTATAAGGAACAATATAAAGAAATAATAGAAACATTTACTTTACCTAGTGAACAAGTTCAGTTCACGTCGAAACCAAGTGAGTTGCTTGAAAAGGCAAAGAAAGATCCAACTAGAAATGTAGTTGTTATTTTAGATAATGAAGTACCTGTTGGTATTTTTGCACTTCAAACTGGTGAAAGAATCGGAGAGTATACGAATAATCATGATGCATTACTCTTAGTTTCTTTTTCAATCAACTACGAAAAGCAAGGAAAAGGTTATGCAAAAAAGGCATTAGAATTATTAAAGGCTTTTGTATCGTACTATTTTCCGACGAAAAACGAAATTGTACTTGCTGTAAATGAACGGAATATTCCAGCACAAAAATTATATTTAAAAGTAGGATTTGAGGATAGAGGTCAAAGAAGAATGGGACCAATTGGAAGACAACTCGTTTTATATTTACCGGTGTAAAAGTAAATAATGTAATAAAAAGCTTACTTCTGAAAAAATTTCATGCGGTAAGCTTTTTCATTTGTTACGATATAGAGTGGAATATTACTTTTTATAGATAGAAAAATGAGACAGAAATGAAGGAATTAATGAATGAATCAAGTAAGAAAATGGAACTTTATTGGGGGCCGGGTGATAAAAACTGGGATTGCAGTTTTTCTTACAGTGCTAGTTTGTGACTTTTTTAAAATCCCAACAATTTTTGCTGTTATTACAGCAATTGTAACAATTGAGCCGACCGCAACAGACTCGATTAAAAAAGGATTAATTCGTTTCCCAGCTTCAACAATTGGATCAGCTTATGCGATGACTTTTACATTTTTATTTGGTCATCAAGCACTTTCTTATGCATTAGCAGCTATGTTTACGATTGTAACGTGTCAGAAGCTAAAATTATATGCAGGTACATTAGTTGCCACTTTGACAGCTGTAGCTATGATTCCAATTACAGTTAATCACTATTTTGCAGCTTTTTTAGTTCGATTAGCGACGACTTCAACAGGAATTATCGTTTCTACCTTAGTAAATTTCTTTATTTTACCTCCCCATTACGGGAAAACAATTATAGGTTGTAAAAATGAATTGTTTTTGAAAACAGCAAATATTATGGAAGAATGGTTAAACCAAGTTATGCAAGGAGAACAGATAAAAAAGGAAATAGCTCATAGCATTTCAAAATTAACTTTACTTTTACATAAGGCCGTTCAATTTGTTCAATATGAACAGAAGGATTGGAAATACCATCGCCATACGAAAAATGAAATGCGTAGTTTTCTATCTGTTCAAAAACAACTCCATATACTTCAGCAAATTATTTATCATCTTGATAATCTAACACATGCACCTATAGTGGAATGTAAATGGTCACAAAAAGAAAAAGAAACATTGCATAGCGCCATTGTGTCAATGATTAGTATATTGCGTAATCATTGTTCTGAAATCGATTATAGGCATTATCAACTTATAGATGAATTAGATCAGCAATTTTGGGGTCATAAGAGCGATTTAGCAGAGCATAAACCACATAACTATCATCATCATTTTTCTAGCGAATCGATTATTTTGTTTGAGGTGCTATCTATTCATGATATGTTGGAAGAATTAGAACGAGTACGTGAGAAATATGAAAAAGAAACAACGAATATAACGATGTAATTCGTATAATGCTCTGGTATTTTAAAGGGAAAAGAGTCTATGTTGAAGAAGAATAGATATGTATATAATAGGTTTGGTAATTAGATTTAATAAAAATGAGGGATAACATAATGACTATTTATATTGCACTATTAAGGGGAATAAATGTAGGTGGACATAAATTAATTAAAATGGCGGAACTGAAAAAGGTTTTTGAAAAGTTAGACTTACATAAGGTTCGAACATATATTCAAAGTGGGAATGTAGTTTTTGAATCTGAAGAAGGAGTAGACCTTTTGCGTCAACGAATTGAACATGAAATTGAAGAAGTTTTTGGTTTTGCGGTTCCTGTTATGTTAAGAACGAGTCAAGATATGAAACAAGTTATCAAAAACTGTCCATATGAGACGAATGCATTGTTAGAAGGTGAAAGTCTACACGTCGCTTTTTTGGCTGAAGAGCTTTCTGCCGAAGAAGTTAAGCAACTATTTCGTTTTAAAAATGAAGTAGAGGATTGTTATATTGAAGGTAAAGAAGTATATTTGTTTTTCAAGAAGAGTATTCGAAATTCTAAACTAACAAACCAGTTTCAAAAATTTCGTACCCCAGCAACGGTGCGGAACTGGAGAACTGTAAATAAACTGAGCGCAATGGCAGAAGAAATCCTATCGTAAACAATAAGGTTATTAAATTCCTTACTTACAAATGAAGCCTTGTTTTTCTCTAAAACAAAGAGAGAAACAAGGCTTTTTGCATACATGCTATTCTTATTGATATCTTTTAGAAACAATGAATTCTACAAATAGAATGACAAGAAATGAAGAGCAAAACGCAATAAATAAAGGGAAGTTATGAATGTTATGAAGGGAATAGAAAACAGAAAATCCTTCTGTAAAAATTAATAAAATAAACATAATACCAATTAGAATAAAATAACCTATTTTGAAACTAATTTAGTTTAGAAAATAACCGAGGATGAAAGAGACCCCAAAGATGGTTCCCCTAGAATTATTCCTTCGGTTATAAGGATATTGCTCACTGTAAAATGAAGCACATTAATAAAAAAGATTTTATCTGGATTGAATGTAAAAGTTTGAGTCTGCATATATTGGGTAGGGATGTCAGATTAAATTAGGAGGTATCTATGTCTATACTTCTAAAAGCAGGTGCAGACGCTGGAAATAATGGTCTGAAATTAATGGTGAAAGGACAAAAGCCAATTTATATTCCAAGTATTTATTCGCTATACGTTGGAGAATCAACAGGTTTATTGGATGAAGTGGATATACCAATATCTGAATTAGAAAATCACATTGATGTAACCATTAGTTCTCCATCTTTAATGCTAAACAACGTACGTTACATTGTTGGGCAAAAAGTTATTCAAGATCAATTAAAAGGGACAGAAATGGAAAAGAAATCTAATAAGTCAACAGATGAATTGATGATTCTTACAATTTTATCAGGTTTAGCAATTAGTGCTATGCGTCATAATCCGAATTCGAATCGTATCAATATTCGTTATGATTTATCAGTTGCTCTTCCAATGCAGATTATTACACAAGAAATAGCAGCAGAAAATGCGCAACGTTATATGGGAACTCATAAGATTGTTTTTCATTATCCAAATGGAAGAGATGTCACAATAAACGTCTCGGTTGAATTTTGTAAGTGCCTACCTGAAGGAGCATCTGGTACTTGGGGGATTGTGTATGATGAGGAAGGAAATGTTTTAAAGCACAAAGTTGAAAAAGAAAACGATATAATTTCTGAGATAGATTTCGTTGACAAAACATTATTATCTTTTGATATAGGTGCGGGTACAACTGAGGAGGTTGTTTCATATGGAGTGAATTTCAGGCCGCAATTGAGTAAAGGGTTGGCCTATGGAGTCAAAGAAACTTTATTGCAAATCATTACAAGATGGAACAGAAAGTATCCGACAAAAGCGATAGATAGTATTACAGAGTTTAATCAAATTTATTTAAATGAGAATCATCCTAGAAATCCTTTATTAGTAGAAGAGTCACAACAGGCACTTCTAAGTTTAGCGGCACGGGTTGCGACAGATATCATCAATAAGATTGACGATATGAAAGATGATCCATACGTATTTATTTATGGTGGGGGAGCAGTCATCATTAAAAATAGCTTGCAATCGATTTTAAAACAAAAAGGAAGGTTGAAAAATGTAACTTTTGTAGAAAACCCACTGTTCACAAATGCACGTGGATTATTAGTATACACTTGTTCTCCAAGGTATAGGGAACATAAACAAAAAGAATTACGAATTTAACATTAAGTTAGTTGGTGTAAGCATGCGGCGTAAACGATATAAACGATATAAACGATATAAACGTGGTGATAGAGTAAAAATATATATAAATCACTCGGTACCTCCAGAAATGATTGCTTGGTTGAATAAACAATCGAATGTAACAAGCTTCTTTTTTTACGGTGTACAGCAATTGTTTAAACAGGTCGGAGATGTTGATGTATCAAAAACTTTACCGAATAGCCATGTTTTTTCTTTATATGTTGAACATGCATCTACGCTAAAATTTGAAGTCAGTCCTTGTAAAAAAGTAATGATGGAAAAACAAGAACTTGCGAGATGTATGGAAAAGGAGCCTTGGGAATATATTGATCAAATAGACTGTCCTTTTTTTTAAACATGTAAAAATATACTTAAAAACGCCACCGCTATACATATGAAGCTAGCGGTGGCATTTTAAGTATGGTTGTTCAATCTATTTGTATAGAATGAAATTCACCTCATTAGCAAAGAAGATTAAATTGTGGTTACAGCCAAGTAGAAAACAACTGTAGGAATTGAGTCGTCTTATTCAAGCTGATAAAATAAAACCAATCGTTAGTCATATTGTTCAGTGTAATGAACAAAAAAGTAGAGAAGCGCACAAATTAAGTGAGAATCAGCATACATAAGGAAAGTTAGAAGGTGAAAGTCTAC
>NZ_NVPR01000164.1 GCF_002551815.1 Bacillus sp. AFS098217 | reverse complement strand
AAGGTTATCAATCCCTAAATCAATACTCATATAACGGCCATTCTCTTCAACGGATTGTTGTTCTGAAGGAACATCTACCACCAATTCCACTACATGGGGTCACGTCACATCACCATCAAGCTAATATTTTCATATCCCCCTAAATTAAAATTTTCTTTCTCTACAGATAGTTATTCTGAGAAGCCGCTCATTTTTTCGTTTTGGGGGCATTTCTTTTTCTTAAGTTGATGGGCATGTATGGTGACCCCTATTAGACGATAGTGAATTAACAATTTCGGGGTTCAGTTCAACTTTATTCAAAATAAGATTTTTTTGCAGTAAAATCAATGTTAGTGGAACTTTATTAATCAAACTTTTTTCTAAATTAACATAAATACTTGCAACATTTAAATTAGTACTATATAGTTCTAGTTATGACAAAGGTAAAATTAATGAATCAAAAACGTGTGATTGAAGTAGCTGCAACATTATTTTTAGAAAAAGGGTTTGCTTATACAAGTATGGATGAATTAGTACGTGTAAGCAAAGTTTCAAAGTCTAATGTGTATTATCACTTTTCTAATAAGGAAGAATTATTAGAAGGGGTCGTTGATTATTGGATTGAAATGTATCAATCTGCAATTGATGACGTACTTTCTCAGAACCAATTTTTAGTTGAAGATCGTATCCAACTGTTTTTAAAGCAATTATCACAAGGAGTTCAGTCGAGAGAGTATAAGGGGAGCTGTCCATTTATTACTCTTTATATTCAAAGTCCTACACAGGCCACGCAAATAAAAGAAAAAATAGGTCTTTTTTTTACAGAATTACAAAAGAAAGTTTCTCTATTACTTAAACAAGGGGTAGAGAATGGGGAATTCAGAAATACGATTAATATTGATGAGGTTGCATCACTTTTTATTACAAATCTTGAAGGAGCGTTATTTATTTCAGAAACATTGAAGGATGCAACTGTAATCACGAAAACAGCAGATCATTTTTTTAACTTGCTTCGATAAAAGAAGCTTTTTTTTTACATCAAATTAGTACTAAATAGTACTAAAAAGGAGGTTTTATATGAGAACAGTATTTTTAATTGGTGGAACAGGCTTTATTGGAAAGCAATTAGTGAAAGAATTAGCCAAAGAGGATGTTAAAATTCTTCTTTTAGTGAGGTCGAAAAGTAAAGCAACACGCATTTTACAAGAAAGAGGCATCTTAAAAAAGGCAGTTATGCACTTTATTGAAGGTGATTTGACGAAAATAGATTTAGGTCTAAGTGCTGAAGATAAGGAGAGGATATTGAAAACGGATGTGATTATTCACGCAGGAGGCCCCATGGATATTCAAGTGACAAGTAAAGAGGCAGCTTCCGTATTTTTAAATGGCGCCAAACATATTAGTGAATTAGCTAAAAGTATTCATCAATTGAAGGGCTTGCAACAATTTATTCATGTTGTAGGTTATATGAGTCCCTTTGATGATAAAAATAGCAAGATTGCAATTGATGTGTTTAAAGAAGGAAACAATTATTTGAAAATAAAAAATCCATATGAGAGAACAAAATTTTTAGCAGATCTTTATATCCGTCACCAGGCATCAGCAGTAGGTTATCCGCTTTCTGTAATTAATCCGCCAACTGTAGTCGGTAGTAGTAAAACAGGGAGTACAGAGCAGATAGCAGGATTAGGTTTGCTTGTGATGAGTATGCGAAGAGGGCTCATGCCAGTGATTCCTGGAGGTAAGGGATATAGGTTACCACTTATTTCAAACGATGAGCTTGCGAAGTTTATTGTGCAGGTTTTCAGATTGGAGCAACCGACTATTCAAACATATACACTTGTTGAAGACAAACAGCACGATCAGAACATTGCTGAATTATTAAGTATTATGTCGGAAAGTATGAATATGAGGGCACCAAAAATCTCTGTCCCAATGCCACTTATGAAGGCAATTATGAATAGTGGAGTAAGTAAAATAACAAAAATTCCTTCTGATGGACTGAATTTTATTACAAAACGAAAATTTTCAAATGTTTCAGCGAAAAAAATTATGGGAGGAGATTGGTTTAAGAAGACGAGTGTAATGAAATTTTTCCCTGCCGTAGTAGCTGATCTGGATTATCGAATGATGTATCAAAATGGCCAGCATAATCATTTATTTAAACGAACATTATGCGATAACACTACCCTTTACCAATTACAAGGAGAGGGTAAACCGTTTATTTTATTACATGGTTTATTGAGTGATGGAGAGGATTTATTTCCTTTAGCACAAGAGCTTCATGAAAAAACTGGTCAACCTGTATGGATCTTGGATCTTCCAGGTTTGGGACGTTCTCCTTTTAAACGAGAGAAAAATCTTCTAGATATCTATTTGAATGTAGTGAAAAAGTTATTGGAGAAAGCTACTAATGGTGCACATCTAATTGGCCATTCATTCGGTGCGTTTATTCTTCTGGAAGCATTGGTACAAGAGTACATAGATAAGAAGTATTCAATCACTTTACTTCAGCCACCTGTTGCTAAAAAAAATGCTAAATCGCTAAATGTTCCTCAATTTATGAACAAATGGACATTAAAATTGGCAACTACTAATTTGATAGGGCGTTATTTATTAAGTAATGGTTTGTTTGAAAGTACGGAGAGCATCCCTGAACATTATATTGAAAAAATAAGTAACAGTTTTACTTCTCCTAGAATTTTAAATACTACGGTTCAGCTTAACAGTTTACTACTGAAAAACGATCAAGGTGATTTCAATGAAGTAACAAAGTATAATCTTCACATTATTTGGGGGGATTATGACAGAGGCTATTCTGCTCCATCGCATCTTGGTAAGGTTGATTTTGTTCCATATGGCCATCATTTTCCTCTTAGCCATCCGAGTGAAACGGCAACATTAGTAATAAAAAATAGTAATACTAGCAGATGAGAGTGTGGGATAAATAAAAAGTGTGTAGTAAGATCGTTGTGTCTTTGAAATAAAATCGTACTGTTTGGGGTCCCACCCTATGCCCATCAACTTAAAGATTTTATAACACCCCAAAACGAAAAAATGAGATTTTTATTACAAGTAAGCACAATTTTTCGTTCTGGGGGTAGTTGTATTTTCTTAGCTTGATGGTGATGGGGTACAGCCACACATCCATCAAGCTAAAAAATTGTATCCATAAAACGAAAAAAACGCTATTCTTTTTGTAGAAATATACAGAAAGGATGGCGTTTTTGTATGAATCTATCGATTCAAGATGAGTTTCATTTATTCGCTGAAGAACTACAGCGATATCTATCTCCACATATCTTCCAACAACTCGCACAGGAGACAGGTTTTGTAAAACGTAAAAGTAAGTATGGCGCACGAGATATGGCTGCTTTATGTATTTGGATCAGTCGACATGTAGCAAGCGATTCTCTTACTCGATTATGTAGCCAGCAAGAACGGAAGTTCATGAAATACCCAACCTTAGCTTGATGGGCATGGGGTCACCATATCAAAAAAAGAAAATTGTACGTTTAGACATAATTTAGACACATTTTATCCGGTTCCCTGTACGTTAAGGAATTAGTTTGTATATTTGAGGAGATGTACGAGACAGATGTGAATTTAGGGGAATCCAATATTTTCTATTCAAATATGATAGAATGGAAATATATACAAAACGGAGGAAAAACAAATGAACTCAAACACAAAACAGTTTATTAATGATATCCAGCAAAGAAAGAACAATTATATAGAAAATGTATTAATAGCAATACAACATCCTAAAAAAGAGCAATCTGAACAAGTCATTCAAAATATAGTAGAGAAGATGGATATGATGATCAGTTTAGTTACTACTTACATGGCTATTGAATCAGAATCTACAAAAGAATTAAAAGAGCTTCAGGAAGAACTTATTCATGCTCAAGCATATATTCAAAAACGGAAATTTGAAGAAACACAGAGATAAAACCCTGTGTTTTTACTTGGTGGACTATGACATTAATTTTTTATAAATCTGATTAGATGTAATTTGATTATTGTTTTGGCATAATCCATACAATTTGTTGAATGCGTACAATATATGGCACCGTATCTTCAATGAGCAAATGATCTGGTTTAACATCTTTTAACTTTCCTCTTACATTACCTCTTACAGTTTCAATAACCACATGTTTACCAATTACTGATTGTAATGTCTGATATACGTAGGGATTGGGTGCACTTACCATATGTTGTTCACTCAAGTCATTTCCTTCCGAATAACTCATTCTATAAGACTCCTTTCTAAATTGCATTCTTTCTCCTAATATATGATATAAATCTTATAAATATGCTAGAAGGATAATTCATTATAGGAACGGAAATAACATTTTAATAAGGTACGGTTTCCATTTCTAAATTGCTAAAAATTATTTATATAAAGTTACTTTTACTAGTTAATAGGTGATGATATATGGATATTTTGAATGTACATCTAGGTTGTTCCTTTTAGGATATGTATGATTTTAAATACGTCCTTTATTAGAATAGTGCTCATACTTTTTTTGAGATTCTTTCGTAATACGTGCGTTAAGTAAAATTGCTAACAATAAAAACACTCCATATTTTCCTCCTGTAGCTCCTATGATAATCACACTACTACAAACAAGTATAATTAATAGGATAAACGAAACTGAATAAATACGGTCATAATTCTTTGACATCTTTTCGTATTTTATGCGTTCTTTCCTTGCATCCATCTAAATTCCTCCTTTAAATGATCCATTTCACTATCAAATAAATCTCACCCTTAAAAAGGAAACAATATATCGTTATATAAATTAGTTTGTTTTTTTATCAACTAATTTATATAACGTAAAAAGAAATCCTACCAATATTAAGCTTTCCACCATGATAATCCCGACCCTCTCCTTCCTTTTAACCCCAACACATCAAATAAAAGTTGCAGCAAACAAAAAGGATCACCCCTTTTCGTAAAGGATCATCCTTTTCTTCGTTCATTCAACAATTTTTAGGTATTCTTGATTAATTAAAATAACAGCCGGTCCATCTACAAGAATTCCACCAACTTCAATTTTTTCATAAGACTCAACCTTAATAGAAGTAATCCCTTTCCGCTTCTTTAACTCGTTACTTAATTCTTGCGTTGGCATGCGTTTCATATCTTCACTCCTTCTTATTGTTCCATTTAATCTTATTATGTTAAATAAATTGTAAAAATGGGTTCTAGTTCTAGAAATCCCATCATTTTTTATCGTTGACCATATATTTAGATGTTACCAACTCACGTATCTCTTTTATGAAAAGAAGATAAACAATTACTGTTCACTTTCTCAGTAAATGTAAAAAAATTCTTAAAGATAGAGATAAGATTGATTGTTTTTTTCTTCTAGGAATAATAACTTAGATATATATACCTAAAACAATGAAAGCCCTACCTCTCTTTCATCCTTACGGCTCCTTGTCCGTGCCAGTGTGAATCAGGATTGCAAAAATCAAGTGACTATTTGATCGAGTTATTTGATGAAACTTCGAACGTTCGTAAAAGAAATTTAAAAATAAAAATGGATTAGATTGAAGTAATAACAAAAGAGGTTTCTACTCTAAAAGTGAGTTGAAGAAGTTGAATGTCTTTGAAATGATTTACTTTTAATAATCATCATATTCCCGAAAAATTCAGGATATTTTCGGGGGATGTAATACATTATCTAGAATGAACCTTAACAGAAACTTTTTATTTGATTTTCAGTGATCCCTTTAATTAATCCTAGTTCACTAATCAAAAATTCATGTGCGTTATCCAACATTTTTTTTTCGGTTGTGTTCAGTGCTTTTTCTTTCTTCATACGCATTAAATCACGTACAACTTCAGCGCCTTCTTGTATTTCACCCGTTTTTATTTTGTCCGTGTTCACTTTATACCTTTGTTTCCACGGCAGTAATCTATCTGATTCTCCATGCTGGAAAATGTGTATAATGTGTTTTAATGCAAGTATATCAGTAACTGGTCGTATACTCGAACTCAATATTTTTCCCGTAGGAATCATGACTTGCATATTACGGATTGACATTTTTATCACATAATACTGTTGTTTTTTCCCTGAGAATTCTTTTTCTTCTATGGCTTCAATTATACCTGCTCCGTGCATTGGATAAACAATGTTATCGCCAATTTGAAACATATAATCCACCTCCATATATGGTAACCTTCTTAACCTTAACATATATGTTATTTTTTATCAAATATTTTATAATATCATAAAATGATTTTTATCGTCAACAACTTTTTCAATAAAAATTAAATTAAGAAAAAAACACCCCCAAAACAATAGGGAGTGTGTCAGATTTCCCATAAAGGGAAGGGGAATTTCCCCGCTTATATTCTGAAATCTCTACTCATTAACGTAGATCAGTTTTCCCTTGAAAACGACCAAATCGATCTCGTATTTTTTTCAATCTTGTGTGGTATTCCAAAATCTCAATTCTTGCTTTTTCAGCTAAAGGTGCAATTGGTCGTAAGTCTTTTAACCCCCAATAATCAACCACTACATCAAGTACTTGATCAAAATATTGTAGTGGTCCATAATTCGCTTCTTTTGCAATTACAGCCATTCTATTTTCAAAATCAGGCATGACGGCACCTGGCATTTTAAAATTCTTAATCACATTGGCAATATGATAGCAATAATTAGGTTCTAATTCCAAATGTGTTCGAATGACGTCTCGATAAAACGCATAATGAAGAGTCTCATCTTTGGCAAGACGGCGTAATAATGTAGCAAGATCTGGATCATGCTTACTTGCAACCTTAGCTACATTATTGTAAAACACCATCGTTGCAAGTTCTTGTAGCGTCGTATACGTCATGGCTTCGATTGGTGTATGAAAATCAGGCTCAAATCCACCCTCAACGACTGACTTTCTTAATTCATGTATTCGTTTAGGATTCACACTTCGAGTGAGTAGTAAATATGTCTCCAATAAATTCGAATGTTGATCCTCTTCTGAGGTCCAGGTATGAATAAAGTCTGTAATAACAGAAAGGGATCCTTTAAAAGTTGCAGATAAATACGTTGTAAACCATGGTAAATTCACTTCTGTTAATAAAGCTGTTTCAATGGCTGTAATTACACCAGAAGGAAGAGTAACTTGACTTTCATCCCAAGGAACTCTTTTAAAGTCCATTCCCTTATCCCATGGTAAAAACTCATGATAACCCCAGTCTATCTTCTGAGCTCTTATTTTATGTTGTTCATACAGTTCTTTTAAACGTGGTTCTAATCGGAAATCTAAATCATTTGTTAGCATCTATAAGTGCCCCCTTTTCTTATCATATAAATAATCATTCTATTTTTACTCTTAAAATTTTCTGCAAATAAATATTACGTTCCTTTTTTTAAGTCAAACATAATAAATTTGTAACAAAATTCTTTGAGAGCGCTATGTTTTTATATGATTTTTTCATATAAAAAGGGATACTGAGGATAACATTCATGGATGAAGATACTCGTCATGTTGTAAATCTAGGTGAGTGTAAAAAGGTGCATGCCTATAAAGAATCGTTTTATAATAAAGATAGATAGTGTTTTATACACACTAACAACTTATTTAGATGTAAAATCCAATATATTAGATTAAGCGCTTGAAAAACAAATACAGTTGATGAGATAGCCTTAAACGACAATTCCCAACAAGAACAATGTACATTGACTATGATAATTTAGACCGAATTTTGTGAAACAGTATACAACACAAAGGGAAGAGGGGATAAACATGCAGTCAACGGAAGCGCATATGAAGGAAAAACAACGTAGAGAAAAAATAGAAATAATATTCAGTCATACGGTAAAAGGAGAGAGTTATTTTCACGGTTCTTCTTATAAATGGAAAAACATTGTATATCAAAATTATAATAGGATACAACAAAAAGAGTTGGAAATTGAACAACTCATTTCAAAAATGGAAAAAGAAGGGGTTCGTTTTACGCAGCACCGTTCACTCATACACTATCCCGTCATTGATTTTGTAAAATATATAGCTAAGGTTTATAAGGAGCCCCTCGAAATACAATAATCATATTTAAAGAAAACTTTTATAAAAGGTATATTTTCGAAACTTTTTAACGAAAATACTAAAAAATCATTACAATATTCTTTTATTCTTAATACTCTTCGTTTTTGTGATAATATCAACTATAACGTATTATATCCGTTTGTATATCTTCATATTTTGGGGATTTTATTACACAAAAAGACAACTCTTAATTGGAGTTGTCTTTTATTTTTTTCGATATACATAATACTATTCTGATACAAAAACTTCAAGATTCTTACAAGCAGAGATAAAGTAGGATTTCTCATAGGAGAGAATCTACTTTATTCCCTCATATTCCTTCATTATTTTATAAAACGTGTTTTTCTTTAGCTCTAACATTTCCATAAACATAACAGCAGTTATTTCTCCATTTTTCCATTTTGAATGAGTTTCTTCTATTATGTGTATTTGTTGTTTGCTTAAGGTCGAAAGGTATGATAGAAAATAATGGGTCAGTTGACTGTTAGGATATATATAAATTAAAAAAAACGACATAAAACCCCTCTTTTTAGATGGGAGAGAGCATCTGGCCATGCATAGAAGCGGTCAGGGCCCTTTCTTACTTTAAAACAAAGGGGGCAAGTAAGTGCAGGTCATGTTGTATTTTGCATAGCAATGACTTAGATGAAATGGATTTATATAGTCATGTTGAACCGTACCATGGGTAACTATATAAGTATAAATTGAAAAATCGACATAAAACCTTTCTTTTTAGGCGGGAGAGAGAATCCGGCCATGCATAGAAGCGGNNTGCCAAGTGAAAACAAAGAGAGAAAATAAGTAGCGATCACCTTTTGTTCTTCATAGCCGTGACTTATATGTTGGAAAATCAAAATGGATATATAAGTAAATAAGACCACTAAATTAGTGGTCTTATTAGGTGTTAGTTAAAATTAATAGGAAGTCCAGCCGCCGTCTACAGCAATGACTTGTCCATTTACGAAACTAGCCTCGTCTGAGCCTAAGAAGATAGCTAGTTGTGCAACTTCTTCTGGTTGTCCAGCGCGTGGATTAATTGCCATACCTAATGCTTGGCGGCTTGCGCCAAATTCGCTCAAACTAGTCATTGAAGAAGCAATGTTTGTCATGACTGCTCCAGGAGCGATACCGTTACAACGGATGCTTTTTTATTTTCTTTTAATTACTATATCAATTCCGATTTCTTTACCTTTAATTCGTATGTAATTAAATAATATGATGATTAAAGGATTATACAAATATTTGGTAAAACAAAGTATACTTAATGTCATTAATACATTTAATTAGGAGTGATTTCTATATTTGGGGAAAATATGAAAAGGATACTTATGTCATTATTAACAAATCCAGTATTAATAATTGGATACTGGATTTTTTGTTATGAGTTAGCTTCATTATGTATGTATGGAAGAGCTAATTATAATACTTATATTTTATTATTATGTGTAGTATTTTTTATGTCTATAACTACATTTACTACAATGAGAGTGATAAAAGATAGAGAATATGAATCTAAAAGATTAACTAATTCAACTGCATGGAAATATATTTCTATTATCATTATTGTTGTAATCACATCATTTTATGGAGTACAGATTTATAAAAGTGCAACAAATTATAATGGCAAACTTGCATGGTTTATAGAAAGGGTAAAACATGAAAGATCAGTTAAATTTAAACATAATAATATATATGAATCTGGAGTAGAAGGTATTTTTGAAGATATAAATAAAAAATATACTTTGCCAAAGAAATTATATATGGCAACTGATTTTGATCTTACATTTCGTTCAGATGGAACAATCACAGTGTTTGATACATTTGTTTATGGGAAAAATGCTGATGGGAAAGAGGAAACTTATTTAATATCTTATGATAAGAAGAAATCAGAAGATATTACTGTAATACGAGACGGGTATGCAAATCCTGATTATGATGATGATAAACTAGTAGAACCTCTAATTAAAACGGTTAAGGCTATTCCAGTTAAGCAAACAGTTAGTAAGTGGAATGAAGGTAAGTACGGATTGATTTATTATGGGAAAAGGAATTGGGGATATAATACAGAGGGAGTTATTAATATTAATGAGGATGGTAAGGAGCATAATCTTGAAGAAGCGACTTCTGAAATCATTGGATATACGGTGTCTATATTTGTCCCTGGAAAAGAGAAAGAGGTAGTACCTGCTAGATATAACTTAATATGTGACGCAAATTGGAGTAAATCAAAGACTCCTCCAAATAAAGATAGGTCTAAAGAGAAGAAACAAGATTTAACGAATGATAAGGAACAGTTTTTCCTGTCAAAGGAAGTTGGTTATAAACTAAATATGACAGAAAAAGCATTAGGTAGCGCTTTTTATTCACTAAGCAAGACTAGTGATGGAGGTAAAACATGGGAGGTTATCAATACAGACCCATTCAACGGAGGAATTGGTAGTGTGTCAGGAATTACTTTTATAAATGGTAAACTTGGGTTTTTAGGAGCAGTTAGACCTTCTGGTAATGAGGGAGGGTTATATCGTACAGATGATGGAGGCCTATCTTTCAAAAAGGTAAATTATCCGCCGCATGAAGTGAAATTAGATCATACACAGTCTATAATAAGTCCTTTTGATTCTCCAGGTATGCCTTATGAGAAAGATGGAGTCTTTAATATGTTAGTTGGGCAAGGGGCAGATGGAGATTATAATGGTAATAGTAGCGCACTTTATCAATCAAAAGATAAAGGAGAAACATGGGGATATGTGGAGGAAGTTAAAAAATAGTTAAAGTTAGTACTAAAATTACATAATATATATTTATGTGTGCCAATGAAAATATCTAAAAAAAGTATTAACGCTAGTATTATGAAATAAATAATTATATATTGAAAAAATAAAATGACCTCTGTTGCAGGTATAACGGTGAACCGTATTATAAGTAAATGAGATTTAAAAATAAATACCTAATCCCTATTACAGTGAAGCAGTATATGTAACGGGGTGAGATGTAAATATAAAAAGAAGGGGTGCATGTTAATCATGCACTCCTTCTTTTTCATACTATCCCATTGTGGAAACTAATCCTGCAGGATATTTCCCCATGTTACATTGATCGCAGGAACGAACTTTATATGAAAAAAATATTTGAACACATAACGTCTATATTTTTTGTACTGTTTGCAAGTGTCACCACTGTTGAACTTCTTTTTGATTAGGGCTTTATTATTTTTTCCAACAGAATCAGTACAGTTTGGTGTTAATAATAGTAGTATAATAGTGAATGGGGTGTTAATAGAATGGAAGATATAACATTAGGCTTACTTCTAGATGTCGTTGGGGAATTATTTTCAGATGAAATTTCAATTGCCGTTTCTAATACAAAAGAATATATCTACTATCGGCCAAGTAAACGAATTGATTTAAAAATTAGTGTCGGGGACCCTATAAAGGAAGGAACGATTGCTCATAAAGCAATAGTGACGGAGCAAAAGGCCTCTGAGTTTATTGATCGGAATGTTTTTGGTATTCCTTATCATGGAATGGCCGTACCATTTTTAAATAATGGAAAGCTTGAGGGTTGCGTGACGGCAATTTATCCCGCTTTAACGGATGGAAAATCGGTCGTTACCTTAAAAACAACGGACGGCTGGATTCCACTTCCTTTTTCAAAGGTCATTTATTTAGAGGCCAAAGATAAAAAGACGTATGTGAATTCAGAAGAGTTATCAGGAACACATAAATACTCTCTGCAGGAATTCGAATACTTGCTTCCGAAGGATTCATTTATTAGATGTCACCGTTCATTTATTGTAAATGTTAATCATATTAAAGCGATTTATCCTGATACTCATTCTACCTTTTTACTTTCGATGAATAATAATGAGAGGATACCAGTTAGTCAATCATACGCTAGTTATTTTCGGAAGCTTCTAGGATTCTAGATTTTTTCTGCTTTAGAGTCCGGATTCGCTATTTTATCCGAATTTTCGGTATCGTATACCAAAAACCCTATTTTGATGGTGTTAATGTGTAAAATAATTATGAATATTCATTAAGAGAGGGATTAATTATGGAGAATAATTTGGATAGAATCAGGGACCATCGTCTAAAGGAACGGGTCGTTACACCTGAAGAAGCGGCTTCCTGGATTCAAAATGGAATGACTTTAGGCTTAAGTGGGTTTACACGTGCAGGTGATGTGAAAGCAGTTCCGTTTGCGCTGGTGAACCGCGTTAAGAATGATGAATCTTTTAAAGTAAATGTATATACTGGAGCTTCCTTAGGCTCGGATGTGGATAAATTATTTGCTGAAGCAGGAATTTTAGGAAAAAGATTGCCTTTCCAAGCCGA
The DNA here is from genome assembly GCF_002551815.1 of Bacillus sp. AFS098217. Classification (GTDB taxonomy): domain Bacteria; phylum Bacillota; class Bacilli; order Bacillales; family Bacillaceae_G; genus Bacillus_A. The sequence continues at coordinate 54,834 of NZ_NVPR01000164.1, read as the reverse complement.
TGCGACTATGCGAAAAGGAATTAATAATGGAGACTTTTTATTCGTGGATCAGCACTTGTCTCATACAGCAGAGATGATTCGTGCGGACGTTATGGATATAGATGTCGCTATTTTGGAAGCGATTGCAATAACTGAGGACGGAATGGTTATTCCAACCACTTCAATTGGAAATTCCATGGCGTTTGCTCTAAATGCTAAGTCCATTATTATTGAAATTAATATGGCTCAAGCTACACAACTAGAGGGGCTACATGATTTATATGAACCTGGGAAGCAAGGATCAAGGCTTCCAATTCCGCTTGTTAAAACGGATGATCGAATTGGAACTATCGGTATTCCGGTTGATGTTGAAAAAGTGAAGGGTATTGTGTTTACGAACCAGCTTGATTCGCCATCGACGATTGTTCCTCCAGATGAAGAAACGGTTATTATGGCACAGCATTTAATCGAGTTCCTTCGAAAAGAAGTGAAAGTAGGCCGATTAACGGAAAGTTTAGCGCCATTACAATCGGGAATTGGTTCAGTGGCCAATGCAGTACTGCATGGAATGTTAGATTCAGAGTTTCAAGATTTAGAAGTTTATTCCGAGGTGTTACAGGATGCGGTCTTTGATCTTATAGATGCTGGGAAAGTAAATTTTGCTTCCTGTTGCTCTATCACGCTTTCCGAAAAGAAAATGCAGCAGGTATTTTCTAACTTTGAAAAATATCGCAACAAATTAATAATGCGCCCGCAAGAGATTTCTAATCATCCTGAAATCATTCGCCGCCTTGGATTAATCTCGATTAATACTGCTTTAGAATTAGATATATACGGAAATGTTAACTCTACTCACGTTTTAGGTACGAAAATGATGAACGGTATTGGTGGTTCTGGTGATTTTGCAAGAAACGCACGCCTAGCTATCTTTGTTACTAAATCCATTGCGAAAGGTGGTAACATTTCAAGTATCGTTCCTTTCGTCTCTCATGTAGACCATACTGAACACGATGTAGATGTTATCGTTACTGAGCAGGGATATGCTGACTTAAGAGGACTGGCGCCAAGGGAAAGAGTAGAACTGATTATTGAGAATTGCGCACATCCAATGTATCGTGACCAGCTACGAGCTTATTACCAAGAAGCACAAACAAGAGGTGGACAAACTCCTCATGTGTTAGAAAAAGCTTTTTCTTGGCATACGAATTATGCTAAAAATGGAACAATGCTTGAAAAGGTATTAGAAACCGTATAGGTACGTATCACAAATAAAGAGAAAATAGAAATAGCCCATGAAGAAAACCTTCATGGGCTATTTATCTACTTATATAGTAAGGGCAATATTAATAGCTTGTATCAGCCTTAGGGTTTGTATCATTTTCTCAGTACATGAGCCTGGTAGCTCTCCAACTTCCGCCATTCATAATGATGAATCCAAAATTTTTTCAACTCATACACGTACCAACCTTTATTGCCGTTATTAAATTGAGCTCAAATAAAATATCCTCGGTAAATACCGTAATCATTTACTAGCTGCATAGGCGATCTATATAAACTCATTTTAATCTTTCAACATCTAAATCCCTGCTATGCAGAATAAAAAGTAACCTACACTTTTACTTCGTATGTGACAGAAAAAGGCCCTGACCGCTTCTATGCATGAATAGATGCTCTCTCCCATCTAAAAAAGGGGGTTATGTCGGTTTTTTAATTGCTGTATATATATTCATAGTATTAAGATTCCACTTTTCCCTCTTCTAGTAATATTGTAAGCTAGTATATACAGATTAATAAAAAGGGGATACGTATATGAAGTCCTTAATTAGAGGGGAAAAGGTCAAGTTATCAGATTACACTTCATGTAAAGAATTACAAGTTGAGATTTCGATACAATCTAGCTTAGAAATTGATATTACTTGTTTTGGATTAAATGCAGACAAGAAAATAGTAGATGATCGATTTGTCGTTTTTTATAACCAATTACAATCTCCAAATAGAGAAATGTGTCTTACATCACATGGTAATGGATACAGCAATTTTTTAATCGATTTATCACATGTTCCGCTTTCTACTGTCCAGAATTTAGTGTTGACAGCAACGATTGATAACAATGGAACAATGTCTATGATTTCTTCAGGATACATGCTAGTAAAAGCAAATGGACAGCCAATCCTAAAATACGAATTTACAGGAAATCAGTTTGAAAATGAAAAAGCGATCATTATTTCAGAAATTTACTATAAGTCAATGTGGAGACTTTCTGCTGTTGGACAAGGATTTAATGGTGGGTTAGCTACATTACTAGAGCATTTTGGTGGTGAGGTTGCGGATAAGCAAGAAGCACAAAATACCGTAAATCAACAGATGCCTATTCCAATCGTAAATAGTAAAAAAATTTTACTAGAGAAAAAAATGGCCAAGCAGGCTCCGAAATTACTCGATCTTTCTAAAAAGGCGAAGATTTCTTTGGAAAAGGTTGGGTTGCAAAATCATGAAGCGAAAGTGGCCCTTTGTTTAGATATTTCTGGTTCCATGTATGAGTTGTATAGATCTGGAAAGATTCAGGAATTTGCTGAAAGGATATTAGCACTTGGAACTAGGTTTGATGATGATGGGTCAATCGATATCTTTTTGTTTGGACAATATGCTCATGATGCTGGTGAATTAACGATTGATAATTTTGATGGTTTTGTTAATCGCATGATTCGTCGCTATCCTCTTGAGGGCGCTACCTATTATTCCGATGTTATGAAAATGGTTAGGGAACATTACTTTGGTTTCGCTCAAAGACGCAGGGAGCCATTATCCAAGGAAACTCCTGTATATGTTATGTTCTTAACAGACGGCGCAGCCTTTGATGAAACCCGTACGATTGGTGAAATAGAAAGCTCCTCATATGAGCCTATTTTCTGGCAGTTTATGGCGATAGGTGAATCAAATTATGATGCCTATGGTAACTATCAAAACGTTGGCAATTTTGGTTTCTTAGAAGAGTTAGATAACTTAACAGGGCGTTTCATTGATAACGCAAATTTCTTTCATGTAGCAGATCCTGCCGGGATACCTGATAATCAGCTATATGATTTGCTCATGACCGAATATCCAGGCTGGGTTAAACTTGCTAGATCTAAAGGATTGATCTTACAAAAAGTTGGAAGCAGAATGTAGTGAATTTATTCTTTATTACTTTAGATGATCTGCAGAATAAGGTAAATGAAAAAAGCTCCTTCAGGCTAAGAAGGAGCTCCTTCAAATTAAGCAGATTGTCTCTTTGCTTTTTCAAGCAAACTAGCCAACACATGCGTACGATAAGATTCTAGTTTTCTGCCTTCGTAGTAACGGATACCTAATTTCTTTAATTCGCTTACATACCAACCTTTGCTTCCGAAATACATATAATCTCTCCCCTTCATGTTTGGTGTAGTTTATTTGTTCTGATTGTTACTTGGAGGTACGGGAAATAGGCGAAGAAAATGAATTTCGTGTGAAAATGGTTAACTTCGGTGTAAAAGACATATATACTAAAGGTAGTATATAACGAGGTGGACAAGACGTGATTATAGAGAAGCACGAAATTCAAATTGACCAAATTACGAGCGGAAAGGTGAACATATTTACTTTCTACCGAAATAAAAAGCAAATTGACGATCCGTTTTTAAAATTGCAAGAACCATCGCTTACGGCAAACTACTTTTTCCATTTTCATTTGGATGCAGAAAGCCTTAGTCTTCTGCAGGAAGAGTTCCAGGGCGTATATCCGTACGACGGGAATGGAACCATTCACGACTGGACGGAAAAGATGAAAGATGAATTGCAGCGCCAAATTCAAGCTGGAGAGTGGAATCGGCGCGTGCGTCTTGGAAATCGTATTCTAGATGTGGTATTTACGTGGTGTGATGAAGATATGGAATGAAAAAGAAGCGGATGACGCTTCTTTTTTTAGCGCTGGAATAAAACAAGCTTTCCTGCTGAAGATGTGCAGCGATGTGTTTTTTCATACAATCCTTTTTCTCGTAAAATAGATTCACCCTTTGATTTCGCCTCTGCTTCTGTTGTGGCCTCGAATGATTCGTCTAATGCTTTTGAACCATCTTTTTCAAAGACTGTTAGAACGTATGCTCCCATAAAAAATCCCCTCCAAATTAAAATCAGAATCTTATAACTATTTTGTCATAAAACGATAGAATATGCAAAGAAATATGTGACATGATTGGTAATAAGTAAGATGGCTTTTGTATCTATTTTATTTTTGAAGGGAAAGAGGGGCTATGATTTCATTCTAATTAATTTGTATATATATCGGTTCTTTTTATGTTCTTTCTCGGTATTAAATGGTACAAATAATGGATACATTTCGCTTTATATGTAAGGAGATGAAGGTTCCCCCCCCATCTCCTTACATACAGCAAGTAAACACAAAAGCTGGCGGGATATTCCAGTTTGTTTTTTTAATTTCAATATTTGTAAAGAAAGATCGGAAAAATTGTTGTTTAAGACGTGTATATTGGAAAGTAATAAATTTTCCATCCTCCCCTAACAGTTCTTTTGTTACCTGTAATATCTTTTTAGACGTATCCAGGGATAAACTGGTAAAGGGTAATCCTGAAACAATATAATCTACTTGAGGAATTTTATATTGCTGAATATATTTTTCCGTATATTCGGCAGAGTCATGAATAATGTACACATTTTTCATGTCTGCATATTTATTTTGAAGTATATCGTAAAATTGTTTATTGCTCTCAATGATTAGCAATACTGTGTCATTATGTTTATGTTGAATGAGCTGCTTTGTAAACACTCCGGTCCCTGGTCCATACTCAATAATGCATTTTGCTTGTTCAAAATTAATAGGAGATATCATTTGTTTTGCAAGTTTCTTAGAACTTGACAAGATTGCTCCTACAGTTCGTGGGTGTTTTATATATTCGCTTAAAAAATGTAGTATATGCATCGTTTTCTTCCTCTTTCCTTGTAGGATACAAGGTATACTCTACTAAAAAAACATTAAAATACGATGAGAACAATATAAGATATTCTTAATGTCCCCCTAAATACAAAAGAAACTTATCCGAAAAATAACTTTCATGCTTTTTACTTTTAAAAGAACTTTATTATGTTTTAAACATCTTTTTTATTTTTTTACACCGTCAGAGTAAAGAATCAGAATGTTGTAGCTACTACGTCCAAAAACGAGCAATTATGCAAAAGAAATATGGGATATATCGTGCTAAAATAAAACTAAGTATGACGGAGAAAGGGCGTTACATTGTGAAAGAAGTAAAGTTTATTCATGCGGCCGATTTACATTTAGATAGTCCGTTTAAAGGGATGGAAATGAATGTGCCAGCAGCTGTTTGGGAAAGAATGAAGCAAAGTACGTTTCAGTCGTTTGAACGTATTATCGATAAAGCCATTCAAGAGCGCGTTGATTTTGTACTGCTTGCAGGGGATTTATATGATGGGGAAACGAGAAGTTTGCGTGCGCAGGTGTTTGTGAGGGAGCAGATGAAAAGGCTTGCGCAGTATGAGATTCCTGTGTATATGATTCATGGCAATCACGATCATTTAGGCGGAAGCTGGGCGGCAATTGAGTTTCCAGAGAATGTTCATGTGTTTACAGAGCCATATGTAGAAGAGAAGTCATTTTACAAAGATGGTGAACTTCTTGCATCGATTTATGGATTTAGTTACTTACAGCAAGCCGTAACCGATAATATGACGGCGCAATATACAAAAATGAGCGACGCGCCTTTTCATATTGGGATGCTTCACGGAAGTGTGGAAGGCGGCGATGCGGAGCATAATCGTTATGCACCGTTTCAAATTCGTGAGCTGAAAGAAAAACAGTTTGATTACTGGGCTCTTGGCCATATACATAAGCGCGAAATTTTAGCAGAAGAACCATATATTGTTTACCCAGGGAATATACAAGGGCGTCACCGAAAGGAAACGGGAGAGAAAGGGGCGTACCTTGTTGAGATAACAGAGCAAGGTACGAATTGTTCCTTTTTCGGTGCGTCGGATGTTATTTGGGGAGAAATAGAAATTTGTATCGATGAACTAGAAACCGTTGATGATCTTATGACAGCTTGTACGAAAGCGATCAATGAGCGGCGCAAAGCTGAGGAAGGAACGTTTTTAACAGTCGTGTTTACAGGGCAAGGACCGTTGTCTCCTTATTTACGTGATGAAAAGCGAGTGGAAGAGATTTTTCATATTTTAGCAGCGGGGGAAGAGCGAAGAGATTTTGTGTATGTCATCAAGTGGAAGAATGAGACGATTTCATTTGCGGAAATCGAGCGGTTAAAAGAGGAGAATCATTTTGTTGGTAATGTCCTGCAAGAGTTAGAATCATTTACGAATATGGATGCGGTGCTTCGAACGATTTGGTCATCTCCTGTTGCCCGTAATGTCATTGAGTCTTTTTCAGAAGAGGAGAAAGCAGAGATTCAAAAGGAAGCAGAAAATATTATATTAGAGCAATTATTCCAGCAAGAGAGGGATAAAAAATGAGAATTGAAAAACTCCATATTTATGGCTATGGAAAATTAGAAAATGTGGAAATAGATCTTTCATTGCTGACGGTGTTGTATGGTGAAAATGAAGCGGGGAAATCGACGATTCGTTCATTTATGAAGAGTATTTTATTCGGATTTCCTACGAGAGGACAAAAGCGTTATGAACCGAAAGAAGGCGGGAAATATGGTGGTGCGATAACGGTGATGACGAAGCAGTATGGACGCCTGAAAATCGAGCGTCTTCCGAAAACAGCTGCTGGGGAAGTAACGGTTTACTTTGAAGATGGAACAACAGGCGGCGAAGAAGTTTTACAAGATATCGTAAGCGGGATGAATGAGAGCTTGTTTGATTCTATCTTTTCATTTGATATGCATGGTTTGCAAAATATTCATCAGCTCGGTGAAGCGGATATTGGCAATTATTTATTTTCAGCAAGTGCAGTTGGAAGTGATGCATTATTACAGTTAGATAAAAAGCTGGAAAAAGAAATGGACCAGCGCTTTAAACCGAATGGCCGTAAGCCTGAAATTAATGTATCACTGCAAGAAATGAAGAAGCTTCAGGAGAAACTTAGCGAGTGGCAAGGAAAGATTGGTACGTATGAAAAACAAGTGAAGCAGCTAAAGGAAAGCGAAGAGCGCCTTCTTCATATTCGCACTGAAAAAGAGCTGGCAGAACAGCGAAAGCAAGATTATGAAATCTTATCGGCGCTTGAGCCTCTTGTAATTGAAAAACGAGCTTATGAAAAGTTATTAGAAGAGCAGAAAGGACATTTTCCTGTTCGAGGTACAGCGCGTTATGAAACGATAAAAGCAAAGATTGAACCGCTTGGTGTCCAGCTAGATACGCTTCAGAAAAAGATGGAGATGGTGCAATCGGAAGTGGATGCGCTTGAAATAGAAGAAGCGCTTCTGCAAAAAGAAAGCTATGTAGAAGAACTTCGCATGCAGCATATGTCATATGAAAATGCGCGCCAAGAAATGCGTGATATTACTGGAAGTATTGGTAATATAAAAGAAGAAATAGAAGAATTGCAGCATCAAATTGGTACTCGTTTTGAAAAAGAAAGTGTTCTGTCCTTTGATACAAGTCTTGCGGTAAAAGAATTGATTACGCAAACTGTGCAAAAAGCAAGGGAGCTAGAAACGCGAAAAGAACAGCTGGATGACCGTTTTAAGGCAGCCCAAGAGCAATTAGAAGAACAAGAAGAGAACGTAAGGCACATTCAGAAGCAAATGTTATCAGATGAAGAAAGACAGGCATTTGCCGAAAAGGAAAAAGCGTTTCAAGATAAGGGCTTTGTTGGTACAGGTGTTGAGCGGATTCAGCATAAATATGAAGAAAGAACGAAAGCCGCGCAGCAAAAGAAAAAGCGTTGGCAGAGAATTTGTCTTCTTTTGTTACTTATGAATACAGGGATTTTGCTGACGAGTTTATTTTTAGATAACCGCGCTTTGTTATTTACAAGTGTTATCGTTTTTGTCTTCATTGTACTGTCGCTTGTTTTGTATAAAGATTCTTCTACTGATGGTTTGCAAGCGGAACTGCTTACATTACAGCAGAGCGCTGGAGGACGTCAAAGCGAAGAGGCACTGTCCATTCGCTATCAATTAGAAAAAGATGAAGAGATGCGCAAAGTATTTGAGCGAGAGTCTTATAAATTGCAGCAGATGGAAAGAAGTTATGATAAAGTTGTTTCGGCATATGAAGAATGGGAGAGAGATACGTTTCGTATAGCGGAGCGCGTAGATGTATACAAGGGGCAATATTTATTTCCAAGCTTTTATACACATGCACACGTATTACCGGGGTTTGAACGTATTGAAAAAATACAGCAATTATATCGTGAATTAGGGAAACAATTAGAGCGAAAAGATGCATTATATGAAATGATTTCTCAGTTTGAACATAAACTAGAGAATGTTATGAAAGATACAGGCTTTGATACCCTTCATATGATTCGTGATCGCATTCAGCAGGAAAAAGAAAAGAGACAGCTATATAAGCAGTTGCAGGAAAAGCTTGCTGAGTGGCAGGAAGAATATGAATTATTACAGCACCAAATGAAGCAACTTTTGTCAGAAAGAGATGGACTATGGAAAATGGCAGGAGTTTTGGATGAAGAAAGATTTTTAGAAGCAGGGGTGCAGGCTGAAAAGCGTGAAGATGCAGAGAAACAAGTGCAGCGCTTATTACCGCAGATTGATATGCTAGAGCAGCGTTTAACAAGTTTATCATTAGCTGAGAACTACCAAGCAGAAGGCTATGAAGAGAAGCTGAAGCAAGAAGCGGGGCGTATACAAGGTTTTCTTTCCAAAGAGAAGGAACTAACTGAGCGTATCGCGGAGCACCGCGTAGAAATTGCGAATTTAGAAGAAGGTAGTACGTACGGTGATTTATTACATGAATGGGAAATGAAAAAATCGCATGTGCGTGAACAAGTGAAAAAGTGGGCAGCGTATGCAGCGGCAAAAACGGTGCTAACAAAAACGAAGCAATATTACCATGAAGTACAATTACCGCGCATTTTACAAAAAGCGGAAGAGTATTTTGTATACTTAACAGGTGAGAAGTACAGTAAGATTTTTTCACCGTCAGAAACAGAGCCATTTATCGTTGAACGCAGCGATGGTATTCGTTTTTACAGTCATGAGCTAAGTCAGGCGACAGCGGAGCAGTTGTATTTATCACTAAGATTTGCACTTGCTCATACTTTTGAACATGATTATCCCTTTATTATTGATGATAGCTTTGTGCATTTTGATGCAATAAGAACAGAACGAACAACCCAGTTAATTAAAGAGATTGCGAAGGATAGACAGGTTATCTTCTTTACATGTCATGCGCATTTATTATCGTTCTTTACAGAAAAACAGATGATAAAATTACCGCGTAGACATAAAGAAAATCAGGTGTAGTGTGCTATACTAAAAGTACTTAAGTTGGTGGAGGAATTAGGATGAAAAAGAAAATTGCAGAGTATGAAGTTGGTGAACAAGTCGATATCTTCTTGTTAATTAAGACAGCGACAAAAGGAATCGCGAGTAACGGGAAGCCGTTTTTAACAGTAATCTTACAGGACCAAAGCGGCGATATTGAAGCGAAGCTATGGGATGTATCGCCAGAAGTGGAGAAGCAATATGTAGCGGAAACGATTGTGAAAGTAGCTGGGGATATCCAAAATTATAAAGGACGTATTCAACTGCGTGTGAAACAAATTCGTGTTGCGAATGCGAATGAAGTGACAGATATCTCAGACTTTGTAGAAAAAGCACCAGTGAAAAAAGAAGATATGGTGGAAAAGATTACACAGTACATATTTGAAATGAGAAACTCGAACATTCAGCGTCTTACAAGACATTTATTGAATAAACATCAAAATGAATTTTTAGATTACCCAGCAGCAACGAAAAATCATCATGAATTCGTATCAGGACTTGCTTACCACGTTGTATCCATGCTTGATTTAGCGAAAGCAATTTCTACGCTGTATCCATCTTTAGACAAAGATTTACTGTATGCAGGTGTTATTTTACATGACCTTGGTAAAGTAATCGAATTGTCTGGCCCAATTTCGACAACGTATACGTTAGAAGGAAATCTACTTGGTCATATTTCCATCATGGTAAACGAAATTGGAAAAGCGGCAGATGAGTTAAAAATTGAAGGCGAAGAAGTATTGCTTCTTCAGCACATTGTTTTATCTCATCACGGAAAAGCGGAATGGGGTAGTCCAAAACCACCATTAGTAAAAGAAGCAGAAATTCTGCATTACATCGATAATTTAGACGCGAAGATGAACATGATGGATCGTGCACTTGGACGCACGAAACCAGGTGAATACACAGAGCGTGTCTTTGCGCTTGATAATCGTTCATTCTATAAGCCTTCTTTTCATAACTAACTAACTAAATAAAATCTTATGAGGCAAGTGGTTTTAGTGTATAGCTGAGATCACTTGCCTTTGTTATTTGAAAAAATCATTGTAATGATTGGTAGATGTATGGACATGTTGCTTAGAAAATAAAGACTATCGTAACCCACGATTTCAATTATATAAATGCATTTTCATTTTTCGACATCCAAGTTGCTGCTATGCAGAATATAACATGACCTCTTTGTTCACATAACGTTCAATTGTTTTGTGTAACCAAATATTATATAATTATAATAAAATTGGAAAAAATGAGCTATTATAACATAACTCCTGAGAAATTAGGAGTTTTTGCTATATAACTATCATGATTTGAAAATACAATAGGAATTTACGAATCAAAAATGATAACAACATTCCGCATATTCAGCGTTGTCGTATGGTTCATTTGGATAATTTCCTACATTACTGAATTTATATATGAATTTTATATAAATCCATTTTAATGTTTCGACATCTACATCCCTGCTATGCAGAATAAAAAGTAACCTACACNNTACACTCGTTTGCTCTTTCTGTGTTTACTTCGCATGTGGCAGAAAAAACCTGACCGCTTCTATGCATGGCCAGATGCTCTCTTCCATCTAAAAAGAGGATCTTTATGTCGTTTTTTTAATTGATGTATATATAAATACCAAGACATCAACATTAATCATTCTACTTTAGGAGGTATATGATGAAAAAATTATATAATGCATCGTTTACATATTTAATTATCGGTTTATTATCAGGTGTATTTGCTAGAGAATATGCAAAAGCAAAGGGCATTCTAGGATCTACTCTGCTGAACCTTTTACACACACATACGCTAGTACTTGGATTTTTATTCTTTTTAATTGCCTTAGCACTATCAAAATCATTTGCATTTCATGAAGTGAAAAGTTTTGATATGTGGTTTATCGTCCATAATATTGGATTAATTTTAACACTTTCTTCACTGGCAGCCCGAGGACTTCTTCAACTAAATGGGGCTGATTTTAAAGGATTAACCTACATAGTAGCAATCTCTCATTCTATCATCGGTTTCAGTCTTGTTTGGTTTATGATTCTATTAAAAAAATCATGCAAAGATAGCTTTATAAAATAGTGATGTTTTTGTGAAGGTAAATAAGGCATTTCCATTCTACGGATCACGAATTCAAATATAGTAAGGAAGCCGTCTCTTATGAGTCGGCTTTTTTGTTGTGCATTTAATCGTTAATATTCTGACAATTATTTCTCAACTAATTTAAAAGAGGAGGTTTATATATAATTTGTATAATTATGTTAATATTGAAATAATTACAAATAAAGGGAAAAGGGGGATGGATTGCTGTGAGTGCACATGTAGTAACAAAAGAACAACTTAAACATTCATTAGACGATTGGTATCGATCGATGTTGCACAAACAAGTGTTAAAAGCAACAAATTTAAAGCGGGAAGTTGATGAACAAATCAACATTTTTAAAACTAAAGAAAGCACAGAACTACAAGACTCAAATTTGCTATTGTACTACTATCTATTAGATTTCCGCTATAAGTTGTTAACAAATAGTACATGTATTTCTCTGGACGAACTTGAAACACTTAATAAAAAATCAATTGATAATGGTTTATCGTATTATTATCATTTTTATAAAGGAATTCATAATACTATGTTAGCTAACTATATGGAAGCTAGTGAACACTTTGGAAAAGCAGAACAACTTTTAATGCACGTTCCTGATGAGATCGAAAAGGCAGAGTTTAATTATAAACTAGGGGTGCTATACTACCACATTCACCAACCTTTATTAACAATTAAACATGCACTTAAGGCAAAAGAATTATATGAGAAGCGATCAAGTTATGAACTTAATCAGTTAGAATGTGACGTTACTTTAGGACTAGCAAGTATTACCTTAAATCAGTTTGAACAAGCTGAAGAATATTTTATAAAAAGTCTAGAATCGGCTAAGAAGCAAAATCATGAAAATTTAGTTATGTTGATTCGCTACAATTTAGGTTTTCTCTATGCAAAACAAAATTTATCAGAAACTGCTATCCGTTACTTAACAGATGTTTATAATAATGAAAAACCATACCATAAGACATTATTCTTGTTAGCGCAGGAACACTACAAGATAAATCAAATTGAGAAAGCTAAAACTTTTTTAGAAGAAGGTATTAAGATAGCCGATACGGAATATATACACCATTTCCGCATAATACAGGCTTTATATGATGTGGAATATAAGCAGAACCTAGAATCTGTTATTATTGCAGGTATTAGTTACTTTGAAACACAACAACTATATGGTTTTATTGAAGAATACGCAGGATATCTTGCAAAACGCTTCTACAATGAGGAGAATTTCGAAAAGGCTAGTAAGTATTTTAATACTGCATATGAAGCAAGACAAACACTTAAACAAAGGAGTGCATTGAAATGAAAAAATTGTTAGTTGGTACTGTTAGTTTTGTATCTGTTTTGGGGATAGGTCTTTTTACGAATTCATATTCATCACAAGCAGACCACGGACGCCCGCCGGCACCTAGCTATGCACCTGCATATGGACATGGGGAAACTTGGATTTCTGATGGACACACTGGTGGTATTGCAGTAGCAGACAGTCACGCAGACTTCCCAGCACCACAAGAAAATTAAGTAAATGTACAGCAAACAAAGAAGAACGGTTACCCTCACTAATAGGCGTTCTTCTTTGTTGTTGCTTCTTTATTCTTCATCTTCAAATTTACCACACTTATATTATTGTCAAAAGGCATTGCACTTGATTTTAAAATACGTACAAAAGATGTGTGAATTTTATCTCCACCGCCATGCGATAGCTGTATCTTCAATGTGAATAGCTGGAAGAGCGATTCCTAAGTATGTACCTTCATTTTCATCGAAAACTGACCAATTCCTTTCATCTGAAAATTCTGGATCTGTGCTTTCAAAATCAAATTCATGCTCTTCATCAATCATCCCGCGAAAATATTCTTGAAATGGCTTACTATTTTTGTTTAAGTGAATAGTCCCATACATCCACGGTGTATCTGTGTGCACTTCTGTAATTTCACCTAATTCAATATCTTTAAAGTAGAGTTTCATATGAGCACCTCTTTACTATTTATTGAAGATTGTTACATCCTCATATTCTTTCAAAGGTTTGTCCTCTAGAAATTCAATTATCATCTCATTAAAAATATCCCGGCGCATCGTATTTAATGGATCGAATGCATGTTTAAATAGTACGAGCTTAGCATTCTGAATATGGTTGAAAATAATGCGGGATCCCTTTCCTTCATCAACGCCAATCATTATTTTTCCCTCACCACCCATTACAAGTGTAGGCGACTGAATTCGATGCAGTTGATCGGTATGTGTTGGAAATGGCGCTTTCTTCATTGCAAGCAGCATGTTCTTATCAATCGAAAAAGAATTTCTTAAAATACGCTGTGTATAAGGGTCATCCTTATAATGTTTCATCATGAGATTTATAATCATACGGTATGGAAGCAGACTGAATATAAAATTCGATATCGACAGCACCCAATCGGCTGCCATTGTAGGCATCTCACTATAGCTATTAGATATGACAAGTTTATCTACGTATGCTGGATATTTTATCGCAAGCAGTGTAGCCAATTGACCGCCTTGTGAGACGCCTACGACATGAATTTTGTTGATTCCAAGTGCATCTAGAAAGCATTTGATGTCCTCCACGATAACGTGATGGTCATATTTGTTGTTTGGAAATTCCTTTGTCGTATCACCATGTCCTCTATAATCAGGCATAATCATATGATAATGTGAAGAAAATGCTTCGAATTGCGGCTCCCACATTTTCCATGATGATCCGCTACCGTGCAAAAATAGTATGGGAATTCCTTGACCTTTAACTTCGTAATGAATAGTGATACCGTTCGCAGTAACTTTTGGCATAATATATCCTCCTATTTTGTGTTACTACCTTTTCGCTCTTCCCACTGAACTAAAATTTGCTCCGTCTGCTGGATAACAAATTCAAAAAATTCGATACTTTCATCTATCGTTGATACAGCTTGATCCTTGAGTACTAGATTCTTAGCTCTACGCAAATATTGTGTCATCATGGCGCTCTGTGCAATACTCGTATGCAAAGTCGATGTCCATGCATCTGAATGCAGTTGGTAGAAATCTCGTTTGCTGCCAGGAACCCCAACCTTGCGAAATAAAGAAATTTGGACACCTTGTCGAACGGACAATGACGCCATACCCTTGCTAATGTGCAAATCGTTTACCATGTCATCAAGAGATTTTGGAGTACCTGATATCAATAAGTAGCCCCATATTTTGCCGAGGGACCTTGCACCGCCTGAAGATTCTATATAGGTTCCAAAATCCTCAATCAATAACTTCTGATCTTCGTTTAATATTAAGTTTTCCATTTTACAGCCCCTTATTGTTTAATGTGTTTAATATATATTAAACACATTAAACGTGTGTTTGCAAGAGAAGGGAAAAGAATCTTTAAAAAGAATGTTAAAATTTTTAATCATAAATCCAATCTTCCTTTCATACAGTGAAACTAACAAGGCTTGTCTTAGGAAAGGAAGGAAATCAAGTGGAAACTTTACCATGGTGGATTTATCTTATTATTATTGGGATTGTTGTAAGTGGCTACATGGTTTTATATACTTCGAAAAAAGAACAAGAGATGGATAATGAGTTTATCGAAAAAGAAGGAGAAGTATATATGAAGCGTTTAGAGGAAGAACGTGAGAGACGTAACCAAGATAGTGATAAAGACTCGGTTTTACTATAAGTACGGGGGAGTGGATAATATATTCGTTATCCGCTTTTCTATTTCCAAAAATATATCGGACACAACTTAGAATATATCGACGTTTCGACATGGAATATCGACTTACCGACACGAAACTGTTAAGTGACAAAAAAGTCGTTTGAAAAATAATAAAGTTGTTAAAAATGTTATTCAACAATCGGGCCAGATTCTAGAATAAGTGATTGTATAAATAATTAAATTTTGAGATAATTTTTTTAAGGGAAAGGGAGTTAAATGGAATAAGATTGCTCAAGAAAAGAAGTAATGAAAATATGACTTACAAGGGGAAAAGTTATGAAACATAAAACATCAGAAAAATTATTTAGGATAGATTGTGGAGATATTTATCTTCAAGAGTTTTCCATTAAAGATGCAGATAATATATACAGAATATCAAATCAACCAGAAATATTTAATTTTTTGCCAGACTGGAAATCAACAAAAGAACAACGGGTTGATTGGATTACCAATTACGAAATACCAGCAAATAAAGCGTTTCTTGATGCCGTTGAAAATACATCAAACATAGAGGGGCATTTTTTAAAACTAGGGATATTTATTAAGGAAACGGATAAATTTATTGGTTGGTGCTGTACGGGCATAAAAGATGAGCTACCTTCACCGAATAGAGAAATTATGTATGCCATTTCAAGTGAATATCAAAAGAAAGGCTACGCTACTAAAGCGTCTAAAGGATTGATTGACTATTTGTTTACAAATACAAATTTGGAAGTCATTAACGCAGTAGCTTTAATTAACAACGTTTCATCAAATAAAGTAATTGAAAAATGTGGATTTACTTATCTGAGTCAACAGACAATAGAAAACGAATTATATAATCACTATATATTAAACAAGTTAGAGTGGATGAAGAATCATTAAAAGAAAATGTTGTTGTTCCAGAAAAGGGCGCTATTTTTTGAATAAAACTTAGATTTTCAAACGACTTTATTGCTATATTTTTTAGTGTAGTGAAGTGTCTTATATCAAGATTGAACAACTATATTTTTAACCCCGTTCTAAATATGGAACAGGGTTATGTTTGTTTGGGCTTTTAAAATTAAATAACTTTATCGTCATTTAACAGAAACGACAACTTGGAAGCGTAAAAAATCCCCACACCCATGCTCAAATTGTGTACTATAAAGGATAGATAGGAAGGGGACTTTTGGAATGGAATTTCATGAACAAAGGATTTTGCCAGCTGTTCGGCAGATTAAGGATTTAGAAAAATTATTACATAGTTCGTATGAGTATATTGTGATTTTAGATATTCATATCGGTCAATTGAAGAGTGTTGTGGCACTAGCGAAGCAGCATTGTAAAAAAGTATTTTTACATGTCGATTTGATTCATGGATTGCAAAGTGATGGGCATGCAACAGAGTTTTTATGCCAAGAGTTTAGACCTTATGGATTGTTATCGACAAAAGCAAATGTCATTATGAAGGCGAAGCAAAAAGGTGTCGTTGCGATTCAGCGCATCTTTTTAATAGATTCTAGTGCGATGGAAAAGAGTTGTAATCTTTTAGAGAAGACAAGGCCGGATTATATCGAGGTACTTCCAGGAGCTTTAATCGGTGTAATTGCCGAGGTGAAAGAGCGGACAGGCGTGCCGATTTTGGCAGGTGGTTTTATTCGCAGTGTTGATGATGTAGAAAGAGCACTAGCAGCTGGTGCAACAGCGATTACAACATCGAACAAAGAGTTATGGAAATATTATCAAAAAAAGTGACAAAAATATGAGAAAATTTTATTGACACCGCTTTCAATTATGGTTTACATTATAGATAAGTTAATAAACGTGACGGAGAAAAGAAGAGATCCACATTTCATTGTTTCTATATTTCTATGTAGAAGCATGTAGACTGTGGATCTTTTCTTTTGAAAAAAAAACGAATGACCATTCATTTTATCTCCGTCACATTGAAAGTGCTTAAATCAAGTGGGGAGGGGTATTATGTCAGCATTTTTAGGAGAGTTAATAGGGACAGCGTTGTTAATCGTTCTTGGTGGCGGCGTTTGTGCTGGGGTAAGTTTAAAGAAGTCGTTTGCTAAGGATTCAGGCTGGATTGTTATTACAATGGGATGGGGCTTAGCGGTTGCTATCGCAGCATATGCAGTTGGATCGATTAGTGGGGCACATTTAAATCCAGCTGTAACAATAGGGCTTGCTTTTAAGGGAGCGTTCCCATGGAGCGATGTACCAGGATATATCGCAGCACAAATGATAGGGGCAATCATCGGTGCAATTATCGTATATTTACATTATTTACCTCATTGGAAAGAAACAGAAGACCCAGGTACAAAGTTAGGTGTTTTTGCAACAGGGCCAGCAATTCCGAACACATTTGCAAACCTTTTAAGTGAAATGATTGGTACATTCGTTTTAGTGTTTGGTATATTAGCAATTGGTGCTAATAAATTTGCAGATGGTTTAAATCCGTTTATCGTAGGTTTTTTAATTGTAAGTATTGGTTTATCATTAGGTGGAACAACAGGTTATGCAATCAACCCGGCTCGTGATTTAGGTCCTCGTATTGCACACTTCTTCCTTCCGATTCCAGGAAAGGGCGGATCAAACTGGAAGTATGCATGGATTCCGGTTGTAGGACCGATTTTAGGTGGATCACTTGCAGGTTTATTCCACCAAGTTGTATTTGAAGGGAAACAAAATGCAGCGCTTATTTATGTGATAATTGCAACTGTGATTGTACTAGCAATCTCTTATATGACAAGCAAAAAGAGTGGAAAAGATGCAAATAGTAGAAAAATAGCGTAAGGGGGAACTGAATATGGAAAAATATATTCTTTCATTAGACCAAGGAACAACAAGTTCACGTGCAATTCTTTTTAATAAAGAAGGTAAAATTGTTCATGTAGCACAAAAAGAATTTACGCAACACTTTCCAAAGCCAGGTTGGGTAGAGCATAACGCACAAGAAATTTGGGGATCTATTCTAGCTGTTATTGCAACTTGCTTAAGTGAAGTAGATGTAAAACCAGAACAAATCGCTGGAATCGGGATTACAAACCAACGTGAAACAGCGGTTGTATGGGACAAAGAAACTGGGAAACCAGTTTATAACGCAATTGTGTGGCAATCTCGTCAAACGGTTGAAATTTGTGATGAATTAAAAGAAAAAGGCTATAGCGATATGGTTCGCGAAAAAACAGGTCTTTTAATTGACGCATATTTCTCAGGTACGAAAGTAAAATGGATTTTAGATAACGTTGAAGGTGCAAGAGAAAAGGCAGAACGCGGCGAATTACTATTCGGTACAATTGATACATGGCTTGTATGGAAATTGTCTGGCGGTAAAGTGCACGTAACAGACTATTCAAATGCATCACGTACATTAATGTATAACATTCATGATTTACAGTGGGATGATGAACTTCTAGAAATGTTAACAGTACCAAAAAGCATGCTTCCAGAAGTACGCCCATCATCTGAAGTGTATGGTCATACGGTTGATTATCATTTCTTCGGCCAAAATGTACCGATTGCAGGTGTGGCTGGTGACCAACAAGCAGCGTTATTTGGGCAGGCTTGCTTCGGTGAAGGTATGGCGAAGAACACATACGGAACTGGCTGCTTCATGTTAATGAATACAGGTGAAAAAGCAGTTGCTTCTGAGCATGGTCTATTAACAACAATTGCATGGGGATTAAATGGTAAAGTTGAATATGCATTAGAAGGAAGTATTTTCGTAGCGGGTTCTGCAATTCAATGGCTGCGTGACGGAATGCGCATGTTTAAAGATGCAAGTGAAAGTGAAACGTATGCGTCTCGCGTGGAATCAACTGATGGTGTATACGTTGTTCCAGCATTTGTAGGACTTGGAACACCATATTGGGATAGTGAAGTACGCGGAGCTGTATTTGGCGTAACGCGCGGTACAACGAAAGAGCACTTTATTCGTGCAACCCTAGAGTCATTAGCATATCAAACGAAAGATGTATTATGTGCAATGGAAGCAGATTCAGGTATTGAACTGAAAACATTACGCGTTGATGGCGGAGCGGTTAAGAACAACTTCTTAATGCAGTTCCAAAGTGATATGTTAGATGTTCCAGTAGAGCGTCCAGAAGTAAATGAAACGACAGCTTTAGGGGCAGCATACTTAGCGGGTCTTGCAGTTGGATATTGGGAAAACCAAGACGAAATTAAGGCGCAGTGGAATATGGACAGAAGCTTTACACCAGCAATGGAAGCGGAAACAAGTGAAGAGCTATATGCTGGATGGAAAAAAGCAATTGCAGCAACAAAGGCTTTTAAATAATCATAACCAGTGTTATAATGATGTTAAGTTAATAATTCGGTAGGAGATATGGAGAGACCACAACACGCTATAGAGGCGATTTCTATAGTGATGTTTGTGGTCTCTTTTTTATATCAAAGGGAGGAATTACCATGGAATTTTCAAGTAAACAACGTAAAGACGTATTAAACGAGGTAAATAAACAAGAGTTAGATGTGATCGTAATTGGTGGAGGTATTACTGGTTCAGGTATTGCATTAGATGGGGCAACACGCGGGTTATCAACAATTGTGTTTGAAATGCAAGACTTTGCAGCAGGTACATCAAGTCGTTCAACAAAACTTGTACACGGTGGTTTACGTTATTTGAAACAACTTGAAGTGAAGATGGTAGCAGAGGTGGGGAAAGAGCGTGCAATCGTATATGAGAACGGTCCCCATGTAACAACACCAGAGTGGATGTTACTTCCGTTCCATAAAGGCGGTACATTTGGTTCATTCAGTACATCAATTGGTCTTCGTGTATATGACTTCCTTGCGGGAGTAAAACGAAGCGAACGCAGAAAAATGTTTAGCCGCGAAGAAACAATGAAAAAAGAACCGCTTGTAAAACAAGAAGGATTAAAAGGCGGCGGTTATTACGTAGAATATCGTACAGATGATGCGCGTTTAACAATCGAAGTAATGAAAGAAGCAATTGAACACGGTGCGAAAGCAGTTAACTATGCAAAAGTAGACGGGTTCTTATATAAAGATGGTAAAGTATGCGGTGTGCGTGTTATTGATTTATTAGACGGAGAAGTATATGAAGTATACGGGAAGAAAATTGTAAACGCAGCTGGTCCTTGGGTGGATACACTTCGTGAAAAAGATAATTCGAAAAAAGGAAAAGTACTGCAGTTATCAAAAGGTGTGCATTTAGTTATTGATCAAAAACGTTTCCCGCTTGGGCAAGCGATCTATTTTGATACACCAGATGGACGTATGGTCTTCGCAATCCCGCGCGGCGGGAAAACATATGTAGGTACAACAGATACGTTCTATGATAAAGACGCAGCAGTACCGCAAATGACAACAGAGGATCGCACATATATTATCAATGCGATTAATTATATGTTCCCAACAGTTAAAATTACAGAAAAAGATATTGAATCAAGCTGGGCTGGTGTACGTCCATTAATTTACGAAGAAGGAAAGAGCGCATCTGAAATTTCTCGTAAAGATGAAATTTGGACATCTGACTCTGGTTTAATTACAATTGCTGGCGGTAAATTAACAGGATATCGGAAAATGGCAGAAATGGTAGTTGACTATGTAACATCTTTAATGCAAAAAGAGGGGCATAGCGCATATCCAAAAACAAAAACGAAACATATGCCAATCTCTGGCGGACATGTAGGTGGTTCTAATGGGTTTCCAACATTTATTGCGAAAAAAGCTGTGGAGGGAACAAAATATGGTTTAACGACAGAACAAGCAGAACAATTTGCGAAATTCTATGGTTCTAACGTCGATATTCTCTTTAACTTAGCAAAACAATTGAAAGAAGAAGCGAAAGAGTATAACATGCCGTTAGACGTGCTTGTACCGCTCGTATACGCGATGGACTATGAAATGACAGTAAAACCTGTGGACTTCTTCGTACGCCGAAGAGGGGCTGTATTCTTCAACATTCACTGGGTATATGATTGGAAAGAATCTGTGATTACGTATATGGCTGCAAAATTAGGTTGGAGTAAAGAAGAACAACTGAAATATACAGCTGAATTAGAGAAAGCATTAAGAGATGCCGTAGTGCCTGTAGATCAGCAAGAACACGCAGCTGCATTAGCTTAAGATCAGCAATAAAAAGCGCCTAAAGGGAAGAGAGAACCTTTAGGCCTTTTTTTTAGGTGGGAGAGAGNNGAGCAAACGAGTGTAGGTTACTTTTGGTTCTGCATAGCAGGGATTTAGATGCCGAAAAATGAAAATGGATTTATATAGCTTTGAGAGAAAAATATTGTAGAAAAGTTCCATATACAATGAGTATTTAACAACAATATCATTTAAAAAAGAGCAATACGAAAATAAGCTGTCAGGAAAGGCCTGACAGCTTATTTTATATGAATTATTTTTTCTCTGTGTCTGCTTTTGGAGTCTCAAAGATATCTTTTAAGTCTTTATCTTCAATCTTCACATCAGCTTTTTTCACTTCTTTTGTGATAAGGTCACTCATAAATTGAGGATCTTGAGATTTTTTCGCAACAAGATCTTTTTTAATATCGCCTTTTGCTTGATCGAAAGTTTTTTCTTGTGGTTTAATATCTGTTACTTTAATGATGTGGTAACCGTATTGTGTTTTCACAGGGTCACTTACTTCATCTTTTTTCAATTTATAAGCAGCATCTGTAAATTCTGGTACCATTTTACCTGGTCCGAAGTATCCAAGATCTCCGCCTTTATCTTTTGATCCTGGATCTGTAGAGTATTCCTTCGCTAAATCTTCGAAAGATTTACCTTGTGCAAGTTCATCTTTCACTTTTTTCGCAGTTTCTTCATCTTTTACAAGAATGTGGCTTGCTTTAATTTCAGGTTTATAATTATCTTTTAATTCTTTGTCAGTGATGCTCTGTTCAATCGCTTTTTCTGTTGCTAATTGAGCGCGAACACTATTTTTTAAAGTATCTTCTTTAATACCTTGTTGCTTTAATAGTGTTGCAAATTGGTCACCGTACTGTTTTTTGAATTCATCATATTTCTTGTCGACTTCTTTGTCATCGACTTTGTAATTTTTAATCATTACCTTTTCGACAACCATATTACGTAAAACTTGTTTACCTGCTTGTTGCTTCATTGTTGTATAAAGTTCTTCTTTTGTGATGTCACCAGCTTTAGAAGTTACAATTTTATCAGATGTTCCACATGCTGATAAGGCAAGTACACTGGTTGCGGCTAAGGCAAGTATAGCTTTCTTCATTAAATAAACACTCCTACTATTATGTATTTTTAATTTATCCCGCACAAATGAACAGTTTCCTCATTTTAGATGATATTTTGTCCAAAAGAGCCCGATTAAGTCTCACTGGTCTTCTGCCTTCTTATTATGTAAAAGCATACTTAACAGGGCCTACCGAGGCTGAGGATAAAATGTAGATAAAGGTAATTTTATTTTATAGTATGGGCAATATGTACAAAATTTAATATATCATATTTTGAAGCCTTTTCCTATTGATAAAGAAAAATTGCCCATTTATTGAGGGGAATTGTCAGATTGAGAAGAGAGTACCTTATTTAGGCGAATGTGCATATAAAGGAAATAGGAGGGGATAGGGGAATGAATTCATCGCTTATTTTATTACTTGTACTGTTTATTTTATTGGTTATAGTAGGTATAATTTGTTTATAGAGGAAAAAAGTGAGGAAGGAGCTTCCCTTCCTCACTTTCCGTGAAATATAATTTCTATATAACTAGAAATTAATAGAATCGTAATACATACATTCATCATCCGAAAAACGCCCGGTTGGCGGCTCGCGGATATTTGCTTTCGCTCACACAGTGTGTGCGTCATGAAATTCGTGTAGAATAGAACAATAAGTGCAAATGTGACGAAAATGATTTCTATAAGAGTCACGAGGAGATACCTCCTTTTGGCCAAAATACATATGCTTTATATATTGTATCATACGATATTTTGTTCGTGTTATAAAATTCAGAAATAGAAGACTTTGGTTAGAAAGAGAGGGAGAAAATGGACGTTGTAAAAAGACTAGAACAAGCTGAATATTATGTAGAACTTCTTTTTCAAATGATCGACGAAGATAAGTGTCCATTTTATTCTTTAATTATAAAGAAAAAGGCACGTAAAAAGGATATCGAACGCATACTAAATCTTTGCGAACAATTGAACGAACAATACATAGCAGAGAAAAAAGAGGGCTTACTTTTGTTTGATGCTCTTTTGGATCAATTTGAAAAAGCGCTTCCACATCAGCTCGAAGTAAACGAAACTGCGGAAGCGCTAGCAAAACAAGGCTTATTTCAGCCAATTATGGAAGAATTTATACGCATGATAGCGAAAAGATAATCTGTATTATTTTTTAATTAATTTTTGATCGTGTTCCGTGAAATTTTCCTCAATACTATCTAGTGATTTCTCAAAAATATCGATAAAGTCTTGACCATAAACATTTCTCAAAATTGCGATTAATTCGATATTTTCTGGAAATTTCCCATAAAAATTGCGAAGGGCAAGAGCGCCATTAAAGACCGAATTACTTTCAGGGTTATACTCCTCCATTAATTGCAGCAATAATTCTTCCCCTTTTTCAGTAATTTCAATATACGTATTTCGTTTATCGTCTTCTTTTTTTGAGAATACAAGATACCCACGCTCTTCAAGTTTTTTAGAAAAGTTAAATGCCGTTGATACGTGCATAACGCCAAACTTTGCAATCTCAGAGATAGAAGCCCCTTTTAAATGATAAGCGATTGATAAAATATGATGCTCATTAATGTTTAAATCATATGGCTTAATCCACTGTTGCCAATCTTTCTCTACACATTTCCATAACGCTTTCGATAATTGAGCAATGCGTTGACTAAAAATCATTGCTTCTTTTACCGTGTAATCTTTTTCTCCATTTTTCATATACTCACCCACTTTTTACATTCTTATTCATTAGTATCTATTATGCCAGTAAAATAAAAATTAATAAAGTCTTTTTGTGAGAATTGTGAAAATTTTTCGGAAAAATAACAATTGGCGGTCAATAAAGAAAATTTGTAAACGCTATATGATAAAGTGTAGTACTGTGTATGGGGGATATGAAGGGGTGAAAAAAGATAGAAGAAAAATGCTGTAAATGAATAATTTTCACGAATCTCTATTTTTCCACGTAATAGAGAAGATATAGATATAAAATGTTTCATTACAAATTATGAGAAATTATGTATTTTATTTATCATTTATTGAATATAAATTGAATAAAATTACAAGCGATATATCTTCATATTATGGGGATTTATTGAAGAGATAGGGAATGGAGAGGTATTTGAAAAATCGTCTTCTCTACAGAATATAAGAGAAGACGACTTCAATTTTAATGCACATGTAACTTCTGATTTCGAATCGCCTGCTTTCTAGGATTTACATCGCTGAATAAGGCAAATAAAACGCCAAGTGCTACAATCCAACTTGCAAATTTAAACGTATAGCTAAAACTAGTATTTACATGTTTTTTATATAAATGAGCTATTTTATCTTTTACAATCATTGCTTCCTCTTTTTGCTTTTGAAAGCTTTGTTTTACTTTTTCTTTATAAGCGTCTGGTGTGTTGGCAAGGATTTCTTTCTCTTTTTTGTCGATCTGTTTTAATAATTCATTGTTTTTAGGCTGCGAAGTACCATTCGCTGTTTGTATGTTATGTATGATTTCTTTTTTTGCATTGTCGTCAAACACTGTGTTTTGTTCAACCATTTGAATGGCCTCTTTTTTTGCAATCTCGACATTATTTGTCATGTTTGTACTCAATATAGTTGTCAATATGGCAATTCCTAATGCTTGACCGACGGATCGCATCATATTGATAATGCCAGATGCAATTCCGACTTTTTCGTTAGGGACTTGTCGTATAGCTGACCCCATAGCAGGGCCCATAATAAGACCTAATGATAGTCCTGTTGCGCATAATAAAATGATAACCTCAGAAACAGAGGAATCAAAATGAACATTCCCGTACAAATACGTTGTCATCATTAATCCAATCATACCTACAGTAGAAAACCATGTACCACCATACCGGTCGGAAAACTTACCTGAAATAATAGAAGTAATCATTGAACTAAATGCTAATGAAGATACAATGAGTCCAGCTTCTAACTCTGATTTTTCCATTAAGCTCGTTAGCAATAAAGTAATAAGAAGTGTACCGCTCGTTAAGCCAAGTCCTACTATAAATAATGTTAAGGAACTAAAAGAGAAAGTTCTTATTTTTAAAAGTTTCAGTTGTACCATTGGTTCGGAAGTTTTGGATTCTATAAACAAAAACCCTATTATAAATATAAATGAAACAGCAAATAAGGTTAGGATATAAGGTGAAGTCCATCCTTTATCGGCTGCTTTTGCAAAAGCAAAGGTTAGACAAAATAAAGCGATGGATAAAGTAATCATACCTAGGAAATCTATTCTTTTACTTGCAGTTTTATCGCAAGTCTCTTTCATGAAAATAATAGCTAAAATAACGGTCAATATTCCGATTGGAATATTGATGTAAAAAATAGATTGCCAATTTATTTTATCTGTTAATACCCCTCCTAATAGAGGTCCTAAAGCCGCTGCTAAACCAGAGAAGGCACCCCAAATTCCAATTATTAAACCTTTCTTTTCCTTTGGAACAATATCTAAAGCAATAGGCATTGTTACGGGCACGATACATGCAGCTGAGGCGCCTTGAATTGCTCTAAATAATAGTAATGTTTCAATGGATTGGCTCATTCCTGCTAGGAGTGAAGTGATTGTAAATAATATAATGCCAAAAATAAATATTTTTTTTCTTCCAAATTGATCGGCAAGCCTAGAAGCGGTTATTAATAATACTGCGAAAGATAAATTATATCCTGTAGTGACCCAAGAAACGACAGATAAAGAACAAGAAAAATAATCTAATATCTCTGGGATTGCAATGTTGACAATGGTTGTATCCATTAAAGCGATGAAAGTTCCCAATAATAAAGTAATTAAAACAATAATTTTTTTACAATCCATTTAAATCTCCCCTTTGTTTTTGTGTATATCTAAAGTTATTTTAGATATACATCTAAAATAACTTTAGATAAGTATTTGTTTTTTGTCAATTGTATATAGGAATTTTTGTTCATGTAGCAGGGGGATTTTAGTGATTGATTCGACTATTTGAGGGGGAGGGATCAACTGGGGGAGCGTCAGGGAAATGCAGATTTCTTTATAAAAAAACCTAATTTCACGCTAAAATAACGAGAAATTAGGTTTTAATTATTTCATAAAAAGCCCTTAGGCTACTTCATACAAGTTAATAACTTATTTATTGAATTTAGATCACTCAAATCACTAAGTCTTTGAATTAGAAGATTTTCTATATCCTCACTTAATGAAATTTTTTCAGATGAAAACGGTGCTAGTTGTGAATTTTCACCAATCATAACGGAATACATTGCATGTTGAAACATTGTAATATCATTCGCATCATTTCCAAATGCTATATATCCACCTTCTTCTACGCCCAATTGCTGCAATCCACTCCATTTATCTATTCCGTTTGGGCTTATGTCTAAAACTCCTTCATTCCCATGAGAGTGAACAACAACATTCATCTTGCTAAGTTGTTCTGCAACTTCTTCCATGTTATCTGAAGTAAGCATTAAAATTTTCACGATTGGCTGTAGTGTATCCAATTGAACGTTTTTAGCTCGTCTTAGTGGATCGAGGTTATTTAAAATTGGATGTGTAGCTGGCCCTGTATAGGCATAATCCCAATCACCATCTATCAAATAAGAAACATTATAAGTACTTAGTAATTGAAAAATATTTGCGAGCGTTTCTTCATCAAAGCTGACCGTTGATATGATTTTTCCCTTTATTGCAACCATTGAGCCATTGCCACCAATCATTGGATATTGATGAAAACGCTTATGTAAGACGGGGAGTAAATCGCGTACTGGTCTAGCAGAAGCGAAAATGACTTCATGTCCTTGCGCTACTAAATTTTCTAATGCTAGTAATAACTTTTCAGAAACAGGCTGACCTTTAAAACAAATTGTTCCATCTAAATCAAATACAAATTTCATTCTATGTCGCTCCTCCACCTTTTAATTGTTCTTATCATATCAATTTATCTTATAATGAAAAGGACATATGTCCCAAAAGGAGTTTTATATGAAATATATTCAAGATCCGAAACTACTTGAAACGAAATTACAAGAATATAATATTAGGGGAATGTTTGATCAAGCAAAGCAACTCCCATTTTCATTGCAACAGTATGAGCCAAATGAAATTATTTCACTAGAAGGAATTGAACTGGAATCACTGTTGTTTTTAGTAGAAGGAAAAGTGAAAATAACTTCAAGTATTGAAAATGGGAAATCACTTTTACTACGATTTGTTCAACCTTTGTCCATTATTGGTGATATTGAATTAATTCGTGATGTTCCCGTTCAATCGCAGGTTCAAGCAGTAAATGAATGCTTATTGATTGGGCTTCCTTTTGATTATATAAAACAACATGAAATGGATAATCCAAGGTTTTTACATACCCTTTTAGAACATATAAGCTATAAGCTCCAAACTTGTACAGCAGCTTCTCGTGTGAATTTATTAGCATCTGTGGAAAATAGATTTGCAAGCTATCTTATGTCCACGAGATCATCTGAACCTAATAATGATTTTGGAATTGAGATAAAGACTTCCAATATTAAAGAGATTGCAGATTTACTTGGTACAACATATCGTCATCTAAATCGAGTGATTCATTCTCTTTCCAAAAAGAAAATTATTGAAAGAGACAAGAATTTTATTCGTATATTAAATTGGAATGATTTAGAAAAAATGTCTAATGGAATTAGATATAAGTAAAAAGTAACCTCCACTTGTTTGTTCTTTCTGTTTTTCCTTCGCATGTGGCAGAAAAAGGCCTGACCGCTTCTATGCATGGTCAGATTCTCTCTCCCACCTTAAAAAGAGGGGTTTTATGTCGGTTTTTAATTGATGTATATGTAGAATATAAAATTATTTCTTATGTACAAAAGGGTATGTATACAGAGGAAAGGAGTATGAAGTTGAATTTAGTTATTAATGACAAAGTATCAGATTTCTTAGATAAAGTGTATTCGTTATTATTTTTAAAGCATGAGGAATTTTTCGGAAACTATTTCAATAGTATGGGTTTACATTTAGATAAAGAATACGATGTATTACGAAATAAAATAAAAAAAATTAAAGGCTTAGATAGTGGTTTTTTAGATTTATACTTTGAAAGTTTTTGCGAATACGAAGAGGTGAGCAATGGGAATGTTTTCTGTTTAGCTACTTCTTTTTATAAGATACCTGAATTGTTTGATAAAAATTCGGAGGAGATTGTGGAATATCTTTCGCAGTGTAGTAAGGAAAAGATTCAAATAAACATTATTCAATCTTTAGTGTATCTGAATAAAGTGACAGAACATATTGATGTTGAAGAAATGATTATGGATGATAATAAAATATTTGATTTCTTGAATGATTTACATATGAAAGCGGATTGTAAGTGGAATGTATTTACAGTTTTAAAGGATCCTAAAAAATATGTGGACATGTTTTTAAGAAAATTGCTGGAAGTAGATAAAGATTTAGATAAAGCCCTGGAAGTTTTACATACAGTAAGAGAAAGCTGGGTACAACAACTAGAGACATATGAAATGAATTTTTCTATTCAAATTATTGAAACATTAAAAGGTAACGAGTATATCCAGGAAAAAAATATTTATGTTTTTCCAACGCTTATTCCTTATACAGCCATTATATCCAAAGATAGAAATGCTGTGTATGTAGGCCTAGGAATTAAAGTTGATTTGTTTTTTAATGTAATGAAAGGAAATGATGATTTAGATTATATAACCAATATGCTTAAATCATTGTCTGATAAAAGTAAGTTTAAAATTTTAACATTATTAAGTCATGATCAACTATATGCAAATGAAATCGCTGAGAAGTTACAACTTACAAATGCGACAATATCTCATCATATGAGGACGATGACAATACAAGGAATTGTGAAAAGTATGCGTTCACAAAATAGAACGTATTATTATTTGAATAAAGAAGTAATTGAAGATCTAATTGCTCGGATGAATAAGGAATTGTTACATAAGGGCGAGTAAGGTGTAAATAAAAAACACGCCACAGTATAAGTGTGGCGTGTTTTAGGCTTGTTTTACGCTTTTTCTGGAACTGCTTGTTGCAATTTTTCAATTGATTTTTGAATGTCTAAAATCTCTTGTTCAATGTGGCGTTTGTTTTGAGAAATATCTTGCTTCCATGTAGAAAGTGTATCTTGCATATCATCTTTCAGTCCTTGAAAGACTTCTTTGCCTTCTGAAGCTGTTTCAACAATTTGACGTTTTAATAATTTTGTATCAGCCGTAATATCAGCTAGCGTCTTTTTAATATCATTTCCTTTTTCTTTTAGTTTGCTACGCATAACTTTACCAGAAGAAGGAGTAGAAAACAGAACGGCTAGTCCAGCGACAGCTCCGCCGCAAATTATACCTGTTACAAAGGATTTAGCTTTTGACATAAAAGGAAACCTCCTTATTTTTTGTTCATATTCATGATGTATAAAACAGTGCATATGCTTAAGACAAGGGGGGAGAAAAGTGAAAATCATGACGACCATTTGTTTTGCCCTAAGTCTTTTCTTTCTTGCGCGCGCTATGCATTTACTGTTATTTGTAAAGCAAAAAAGATCATATCCTCCAGCATTTTGGGTTAAGAAACAAGCCATGCAGTATATTGCATTTGGAGGAGTAGGCCTGTTATGTACATTTGTTTTTTATATGTTTCGATAGTGCTGTGTACAATTTGTACAAAATAGAGAGTATTCTTACTCTTAATCTTATTTTACACTATTTGCAATGGTACTTGCGATATTTTGTAAATTGTCCATCGTATATTCATTTTGGTTTGATTTCCAAACGAGTCCAAAACTATCGTTTTCGCCGTAGCGTGGAATTAAATGAAGGTGGAAGTGGAATACAGTTTGTCCAGCTTTTTCACCATTGTTATTTAATAAGTTAAAGCCGACTGGATTAAATTCCGATTTAATCGCATTGGCGATTTTAGGAACGACAGAAAAAATATGGGATGCAATTTCTGGCGTTAAAGCAAAGATATCTTGCTTGTGTACTTTTGGAATAACAAGTGTATGTCCTTTTGTTACTTGACTGATATCTAAAAATGCAAGCACATGTTCATCTTCATATACTTTTGAGCAAGGAATTTGTCCTTCAATGATTTTACAAAAAATACAATTATCTGCTGTATGATTCATTGTTCTCATCCTTTCAAGTAGTCTTAGCCGTATTTTACCATAATTACATAGGAGAACAAACACGAAAAACAGGAAGCTGGCTCAGCTTCCTGTTTTCTGAAGAGGGATTGAAAAAGCATTTTTTATAATTTACCGTTCACAGACACCTCATTTATTTAAGAAATGCATGGTAATTCGGCTAGTATTCTGCCGTAGACACCCCATTTTCAATGAAATGAAATTGCAATCTTTTATAAAATGAAATTGTTTATTTTATAAAACAGTATATACTCTCCTCGAGACACCCCGTTTCTAAAATAAAACAAATGATCTGACTTCGTGTAAATGTTTTTTGTCCATTATGGACACCCCATTTCATGATGATTTGACTAAGTTGTATTCATCAATTTGGTGGCTGCTTTTTCAATGTGTTCCTTCTTCACTCATTATGATGTCCCGTTTTGCAGGAGATATGTAAAGAAATTAATTTTTTTTTGAAGAAATTCGATACTATGAAGGATCTTTTATTTTTTGGTAAGATGAGTATATACATTTTATTGAAGTATACGCTTTTCTAAAAGTGAATGAATATAACGAAGAAAGTGGTGTCATATGGAACAGTTATTACGTGTGGAAAATGTCACAGGAGGATATACGAAGCGGCCTGTCCTGCAAAATGTTTCATTTTCTGTGAATAAAGGAGAACTTGTTGGTTTAATCGGTCTAAATGGAGCAGGAAAAAGTACAACGATTAAACATATCATTGGTTTAATGGAACCGAAAAAGGGCAGTGTTACAATTAACGGGAAAACGATTCAAGAAGATATGACCGCATATCGCTCTAGCTTCTCATTCATTCCTGAAACACCTGTATTATATGATGAATTAACGTTAGAAGAGCATTTAAAGTTAACAGCGATGGCATATGGTGTAGATGAAAAACAATATGAAGAGCGTGTCGGGCAATTATTACAAGAATTTCGAATGAAGAATCGTTTGAAATGGTTTCCCTCTCATTTCTCAAAAGGGATGAAACAAAAAGTGATGATTATGAGTGCGTTCCTTGTTGAACCGTCGCTTTATATTGTTGATGAGCCTTTTGTTGGATTAGATCCGTTGGCGATTCAGTCACTGCTTCAAATGATGGACAAGATGAAAAAGAATGGTGCTGGTATTTTAATGAGTACTCATATTTTAGCGACAGCAGAGCGCTACTGTGATTCCTTTATTATTTTACATCAAGGTGAAGTAAGGGCGAAAGGAACATTATCGGAATTGCAGTCACAATTTCATATGCCTGGTGCAACGCTAGATGACATTTATATTGCGTTAACAAAGGAAGAAGATTATGAATAGCAGCGTATTATGGAAAGAACGATTTAGGCATTTTTTAAAAGAAGTTCGTACATATAGTAAATATGTGTTTAATGACCATTTGAAATTTATTTTCGTATTCATTATCGGAGCCGGTGCGTATTATTATCAGCAATGGTTACAAACGTTAACACCTTCGTTTCCGGCCGCGCTCGTTATGGCAGTTTTACTGGGGCTTGTATTAACGACAGGATCTATTCAAACATTATTAAAAGAAGCCGATCTTGTGTACTTGCTTCCAGTTGAAGAAAAATTAAAGCCGTACTTTACGAAGGCATTTCTCTTTACATTTATGATTCAGCTATATGTGATAGCAATTACAGCGGCTGCACTTGCCCCGTTATACTTCCAGCAAATGAAGCAAACGGGCGGGACTTACATATGGATTGTGACCGCGCTTGTTTTAGTCAAGGCTTGGAATTTATTTGTAACATGGGAAAAATCATTTTTAACAGACCAAAGTGTGCAGCGAGCTGATTGGTTCATTCGTTTCATCTGTAACGGATTATTTGTGTATTTCCTCGTAGAACGTATGCCAGTCATTTATATGGGAGTTATTCTGCTTGTTATGGCTATATATATTGGTGTGATGCACCAAAAAGTAAAAGGAAAACCGATAAACTGGGAATACTTAATTACTGAAGAAGGCAAGAAAATGATGCTCCTGTACCGAATTGCGAATATGTTTGTTGATGTACCAGCATTAAAGGAGAGAGTATCACGCAGAAAGTGGCTTGATTTTGTGCTTTCGATAGTTGGTGAAAAACGCACATATTTATATTTGTATACACGTACCTTTTTAAGATCGGGTAATTATTTTGGATTGTATATTCGCTTACTAGCTATTGGCGGTGTCATTCTTTACTTTATACCGTTTTTATACGGGCGTTTCATTGTAAGTATCGTATTTTTATATTTAATTGGTTACCAATTATTAAGCCTTTGGAAGCATCACCGCCTGAAAGTTTGGCTTGATCTATATCCAGTGGCTATAGAAGAAAAGAAAAAGGATTTCCTTAGCCTTTTAAATGCAATTTTATGTATAGGTAGTATTGTATTTACAATCGTATTTGCTTTGGCAACAAAAGATATGATCATGGCTTGTGTTGTATTTGCTGTCAGCATCTTATTTAGTATTGGTTTTGTCTATCAATACGGTGCAAAACGTATCGAACGTTTAAATTGAAAGGAATGAATTTATGACTGATTATGAAAAGAAGGTCATAAAAGAAGTGCAGCAGTGGAAACTTACAATCATGAAAAATTCTTCTATGATGACGCGGCTTTCCAAAAAGGTGCAAACGAAAGTGCAACAATTGATTCCAGAAAAAGTGCAAAATGTATTGACGGAAACAATTAAAAAGATGGTCCAAGGTATTAGTATAGGATCTAACTTTATCAGACCAAAGTTAAAAGAAACAGATTGGTCATTGCAAAGAAGAGATGAAGAAGTTATGAAAAAAATGGATGAATATAAAAAGATTGGGGCAGCAGAAGGAGCGGGAACAGGGGCAGGTGGTTTCTTACTTGGCCTTGCAGATTTTCCTCTCTTACTCAGCATTAAAATTAAATTTCTATTCGATGCAGCTACTGTTTATGGATTTGATACGAGTAAAGAAGAAGAGAGGCTTTTTATTCTCCACGTATTTCAGCTTGCTTTTTCAAGTGATGATCATCGTAAACAAATATGGAAAGCAATTGAAACATGGGACACGCAGAAAGAAAACCATATGGACTGGGAAAAATTTCAGCAAGAATATCGTGATTATATCGATTTAGCAAAGATGCTCCAGCTTGTACCAGTGATTGGTGCCCCGGTTGGCGCATACGCAAACTATCAACTATTGCAACGGCTCGGAGAAACGACGATGAATTGTTATCGCATGCGGTTACTTCAGCAAAAGGGAGTATCGATTTGATAAAAGCTTTCACATTTTGTGAGAGCTTTTCTTTCGTTTTTTATCAATTACAATTTACTTAAACTATATATACATCAATTAAAAAACCGACATAAAGCCCCTCTTTTTAGGTGAGAGAGAGCATCTATTCATGCATCGAAGCGGTCAGATCTTTTTCCTGCCCCATGCCAAGTGAAAACAAAAAAGAGAAAACGAGTACAGGTCACCTTTTGTTATTCATAGCAGTGACTTATATGTTGGAAATCAAAATGGATATATAGGGGTCACCATACATCACCATCAACTTAAGAATATCAACTACCCCCAAGTGTAAAAAAACGTTATTGGATGTTTTTTTCACTCCTCCGAAAAGGGGGAGTACCTGCTACCCTGTCACCACCCCTATTTCTCAGTTCAATAGGTTGTATCTAGGAATAAAAGTAAGACTATGACCTATTTCTACACGTTATCTTAACTCGAAAATAGAAAACCTTTGTCTATCAATGGTTTATTCATTACATCGAGGGATGGTATAACCACAAGAGGATTCATAGTAGTATTGGTTATAAAACTCCCCAAGCAATAGAAGATCTAGCTAAAAAAGTAGCTTAGATTTAACTTTTTTGTGTCCAAAATATTGACTCAAATCCAAAATCACGCAGGTATGAATTATGCAGTTTGATCTTTCATGATATTCCTGAAAGCATTTTGTTATATTTTTGCAAGAAAGTTGAAAGGTATTTAAGCTAAGATGTGTTTACTGATATTAGTTTTATTTTACAATAAAGGATATTTGAGATGCCTTGTATTACAAAAAACATTTTAAATATGTATTCTTACGTTCTCGAATTCTTCAACAAATTTGGGAGCTTGGATACGAGCAGATTAAGACAGTAACTGTGTTAATGAATCATCTATATGAAGAGTTAGAGAAGCACAGATTATTGGTTTGAGACAACTGGGGGGAATACAATATGAAATTACGAAATCAATTGTTATTGATGAATCTATTAAGCACCGGCATTATGCTGGTTGCTATCTGGTATAGCGAAATGAAAATGTTACTTAGGCCGGAACAAACACAGTTATTTATAGGAATTGTAACCGTAGCAATGGCGTTTTCAACGATTATTTATTGGCTATTAACACGCCCTATTACGGAATCTATTCAAAATTTAATTGCATTAACAAAAGAATTTAGTGATAGACAATTTGAGACGATGCATAGAATTGGACAAGGACCAAAAGAATTTAAAGAATTAGCAACAGCTTTTCAACAAATGGCAAAAAAATTAAAAGAAGGGTTTACGAAGTTAGAAGAAGGAGAGAAAGCACGTACAGAGCTCATTGCGAATATTTCACATGACTTACGAACACCTCTGGCTAGCATGCAATTGATGATTGAAGCATTACAAGATGATGTAATTGCAAATCCCGAAATGAAAATGCAGTACTTAACGACAATCCATAAAGAAATACAAAGATTAAGTGGATTAATTAATGACTTATTTGTTCTTTCTAAGTTAGAACTTGGACAAGAAGATTTTTATCCAAGTTTCACACATATGGATCGTATTCTATTAGAAGTACTAGATTCACATTCTATTTTATTAGAAGAAAAACAGATCCATTTGCAATTACAAGTTTCTGATACATTGCCTAAGCTCTGGATTATGCCTTGCAAGATAGCACGGGTTATCAGTAATTTGTTACATAATGCAATTCAATATTCTCCAGTATCTGGAACGATTGAGCTAATTATAGAAGAAAATAAGCAGAAACATCACGTTCAATTCATCGTACGTGATGAAGGAGAAGGTATTGCTTATAGTGATCAACTGCGCATATTTGAACGCTTTTTTAGAACAGATCCATCAAGAAGCTCACAATCTGGGGGATCTGGGCTCGGATTATCCATTGCACAATCATTAATCGAAATGCACAAAGGCGAAATTGGTGTACGAGATCGTTCAGATGGTAAACAAGGGAGTGAATTTTGGTTTACCCTTCCCGTTACAGCAGCAAAGAAATGAGATGATTGCAAGACTTTTGTAACATTTATGAAAGCAAATTGAAAGAAATATATAATAAGATGAATATATCAAAGGTGATTTCATTTTAACTCAGAAGTAAAAAGTATAGGCAATGTACAATATAATCTTATGTTTTATAGTTTCATCTACCTCAACAAGTGCAATTAAAACCTATGCTTTAAAATTAATTTGCTCAGATGTGCTAGAAAAATAAGCTTGAGAAATCCCTTTCCCCTTATTTTCGAAATCACTTTGAAAAATGACATGGAATTCATATTCTATGTCATTTTTAGTGTAATTAATAAAATTTTTGTTTTCACATCATTGTATTGTTATATAAAGTTATACTTATTTAGTTATTTCTTACCTATATAAATCCATTCTCATTTTTTACATATAGGTTTCTAATATGCAGAACAAAGTATGACATGTACTCACATTCTCCCTTTGTTTTAACCCTCGTATGTGGTAAATAACCTCTCAAATGCGCTTAGATATTCTGGTCTTCTTAAAATGAAAGCGGGGTTTTTATGTCACCTTTCTCCATAAATACTTCTATTTATTACAGATTGTGTAATATAACAAAACTACTGAAAGACTTTTGTAACATTTATGAAAGTCTTTTGAAAGGTATTTAAATTAAGATGGAATTCCGAACATGAAATTCGGATTAATAAGTAGATAAAAAAACAAATAAAAAATGAGGAATGACGTTATGAAAAAGAAATTTAAAACAAATGGAATTGGAAAGAAGGTAATTCCTGCAACAGCAGCATTAGGTATTCTATTTTCTATGGCACCTATTGCAGAAAATAGGGCTAGTGCAGGGATAGGTGCAGTAGTAGATATAGGTATTACTGTATTAGGTGCTGTAGCAAACACTTATCAAACACTTGGACTAGAACCAGGGGATATAGCACCAAGCACTACCATTGATGTATATGCAGAAAATCTAGCTTATCAGGCTCCTAATTTTAAATCTGGGGAATTTAATATTTCCATGTATCATACACAAGGTGATATGAATTTTACTAAGTCAGTTAAAGTGCGCTATCCAAATGGAAGAATTGAAAATCATCAACTAAAATCTGGGCAGCAGCTTAAAATTACTGACGCAGGAGCAATTATAGATTTAAATCCTAATGCAGCAAATATCTCAGAACACGATCTTCTTTACATTACACAAGCACAATTAAACGAAGGAAAGACCGGAGTTGTAATGAATCAAGATCACACTGCATTTGTAGAAAAAGCATCTGGTAAAAACCCAAGAATACTTAATCCACTTTATAAAAAATATTCAGGCGATTCGTTTCAAGACTGGAGCGTGATTACTTATAGTCAGGATACCCTATTTGATTATATAGCAAATAAATTATCAGATGAGCAAAAACGATTGGTAACATTGACTTCAAAGCCAGTAGATAAAGATGTCCTTGACAACTATGTTAATAATGATCCTAAAGCTCGTGCAGATTTTTATGATCGATTATCTGATGTATTGGCGGAGCGTACGAATGTCATAGAGACATCTCTGGAACTGCCATTCATTACACTAAATGACGGTAAACCTTATCAAATTATCCCTTATAAAAAAGGAACGAATAAAGTAATCGTAAAAACAGGTCCAAAATACCTTTCAGGAAAAGAAGGAAACGAACTTCAATATTCCGATTCGCTTAGCGATGATGAAGTGTTTGAACTTGTTCAGATAGGAAATTCTAACGATGGTAAATTTCAGTTCCGTTTGAATAACAAAAATGGAGTAAGTTTAGCTGGTAATCAGTATATTTCTGGATTCGCTACGGATTGGAGTTTCAAATCTGAAATTCGTTTCTCTGATAAAAGCAACAATGAAATTAACAATTGGTTAATAGAGTGGTATCCGGGTAAAGAAAATGAGAGACAGAAGTATGATAAAGTACAGGCTGTAGCTGATGAAAAAGATGCTACGAAATGGATTGCAAAAGATTCCTCTGGAAACGTGATAAAGAACAGTTGGATAAATCGAGGTGATGGGTATTCCTTTACAGATGCTGAAGGAGTCATTTTGACAGGCTGGCAAGAAATTAAGGGGAAGACTTATTATTTCTCATCGCCTTATGGCTACATGGTTGCTGGAAATTCAAGTGATGCACTGATTGAGGATAAATACTACTACTTTAATGATGACGGTGTTTTACAACGATCAACCTGGCAGGGAGATTCCTATGCCGATGCTTCTGGAGCATTCGTTAAAGAAGGTCTAAAAGAAGTAGATGGTAAAATTTATTACTTCCAAAATTACAATGTAAATAAAAAGGAAGTACGTATAGAAGATCGAGGGGTTATCCTTCACTTTTCCGACAAAGGTGTGCTTGAGAGAGTTTCTGATCTAAATGGAAAAGTTATAGACAGCGTTGTTAATGTTGAGTTGGACAACAAAATATTATCATTTAAGCATGACGGTTCGCTTTATAAAACAGGGCTCAACAAAAGTGAGAACCTACTAGAATATTATAGTCTAGAAGATGGAGTTTTCTATACCGGTTGGAAAATGATAGACGGTAAAAGATATTATTTCACAAATGGTCGCAATTACACGTTCAATGCTTATGAAAACATTGACGGAAAAAAATATTATTTTCATGAAGACGGATCAGTTAACCGAGCAGGATTTGAAAAAATCGACGGTAAGCTATACCATTTTGACAATAACGGCGTAGCACAAACGGGCTGGCAAACGATCGATAATAAATATTATTACTTCGACGAAAATGGGGCAGCTAAAACAGGATGGTTCCAAGTTGGTGGTGGATATAGACCTTGGCCTCTTGCATACGGATACCTTTGGTACTGTGCTAGAGAAGATGGTTCACTTTATGCAGACGGTTGGTTTAAAATCGACGGTAAAGACTATCACTTTGACCAGTGGGGACATAAAATGTAATAACATGGTGATAGTTTGAAGAGTTAATCTATACGTATAAAATGGGTCATGACATGGATGGAGTTTATTTTCCATGTTATGATCCGTTTTAGTTTTTTCGGGTATACTTCCTATGATTGTTTGTCAATTCGGTTCTTTGAGACTGAATAAAGCATAGATGTTTTTACTCAATTGAAATCATGCTACGAAGCCTTGAAGATTCTCTACTGTACAAAAATGATCACCATTAAAAAATAAGACATAATTAAATTTGCATGGTATCGGAGGTGTAACAAAATGAAACAACTACATATAAGATTATCTCTCATACAATTATTTCTTTTAGTTTTGAATCTATTTATATTTTCTTCAGCCCTGCCATTTTTACCTTGGTTTGTTGAAAATGCTTTGGGATGGTTAGGCATCTTGGCTACCACTCCTTTCCTATTAATTATCGGTAGAATAATGCCTCAACTTAAACAAAGTGAGGAAATTTACGTAACAAGAACAAGAGCGGTTGTTCCTTTTATTGCATCTATTGTTTCACTATGTATTATGTTATTACCTACTATGAAATTATCGATTGTAATAGTTCTTATAATGAATGGTCTAATGGCTCTCATAACAATTGTATATTTATTGCAGGATTTCTGGAAAATGAATGAAAAATATAGATAAATAGCACCTTTAATTGTAAGACGTACTAACAATTAAAGGTGCTGTTTTTTTATGAACAAATATTCTTTAAAGACCGGATGCATAGATAGCATATAGATAGGATTAAGTAATTGGTAGGAAGGAGGGGGAAGATGAAATTTCGCAAAGATTGGTGGCTTGGTTTTCTTGGGCTAATTGGAGTGTATAAGTTTCCGGACGTAATGGATGCATTTCATGGTGAGAAGGGATGGACAGCGTGCATTGGTCTTATTTGGTTCATTTGGTTCGGTTATTTCATTCCAGAGAAGAAAGATGATGAAAAGAAAGAATCGTAACTACTCAGTCACTCTATGAAAAACCGAAAGAAAAGCATTTTTTAAATGGTCGAGAGGGACTGGCTATGTATAGGAGCGGTCAGGGCCTTTTCCTGCCACGTGCAAAGTTTTAAAACAAAGAAAGGTAGCAAGGTGTAGGTCCATTTTTATCTTCATGGCAGCAATCCATATGCTAAAAAATGAAAATAACTTTCTATAGGTAATAAGGGGTGTATTTTCATTGGAATCATACTCCTTATCAAACTTCTAAATGAAATGGATGGCTGAGTAATTACAAAGAATCTTAGTAAAAATACTTCTATTTACATGTAATTTTCTGTAAGATGGTAGAATGAGAGAATTCATATATTAGATTTTTAGATTTGGAGTGATAAAATGCAGCCATTGGAAAATGAAATTCATCCCGATATGGTCAAAGTTTGGAAAATTCATGCTTTGATTGAGACAGGAATTGAGCTCCTTGTTGTTATTGCGTATTTTGTATGCATGATTAAGTTTAATTGGTGGGAGTGGCTTTTTTGCGTACTTTTCATCGGGGCAATCGTGTATATACCGTTTGATTATTTTATATTCCCTAAATTACGTCAACGTTATCACAGTTATCAACTAAATGAAGAAGAGATTGAGATTCAACATGGTATGTTTATGGTAAAACGTGTATTAGTTCCGATGATACGTGTACAGCACGTAACAATTGAGCAAGGTCCAATTATGAGAAAACACGGATTAGCAGAATTGAAAATCTCTACTGCGGCTACTTCTCATAGTATTCCAGGCTTACCAATGAGGGAAGCTGAGCGATTAAAGCGCCAAATTGGAGAACTCGCGAAGGTGAGTGATGAGGATGTATAAGAGGCAACATCCGATCACGATTTTACTAGAATTAAAACTCTCTCATCTATTACCAGGGATTATTCCTTTAATTAGTTTAAAAGGGAAGTTTCCTTTTTGGTATATGATCCCGATTGCGTTTTTTGTTGTAACCATTTTATTTGCCATTATCCATTGGTATTACAAAGTATATTGGGTGAAAGACAATATATTGCATATAAAACAAGGGATGTTTGTGAAAAAAGAGAGTTACTTAAATAAAGAGCGTGTACAAACGATAAATACAAGTTCGAATGTTTTATATCAATTATTAGGATTAACGAGACTAAAAATTGAAACAGCAGGCGGGGGGAAGGAACCAGAAGTAAGTTTAGCTGGTGTGACTCTTGAAGAGGCAAAAGCACTTATTTCTCTATTGAATGAGGAAACCGCTGTAAAAAGAGAAAATCAGGAAGAGATAACAGATTCTATTTCACAAGAAGAACCGAAATCATCCGAATACAAATTAACATGGAAAGAAATTATCTTTGCTTCCATCACTTCTGGTGAATTTGGAATTGTGTTCTCTGTACTATTGTTTATTGCTTCAAAAGCACATGACTATGCTCCAAACTGGATGATAGACAAAGCGGAAAAATATGTGAAAGGTTTTGATTTTGCTGTTTCCACTTGGCTATACGGCGCTGCAGTATTACTTGTTTTATCGTGGGTCTTATCAACGATTCGCTATGCAATGAAGCATGCTAATTTTACTATATACCGAAAAAATAATGAAATACGGATTTCACAAGGGCTTTTTGAGAGAAAAGAAGTTGTGCTAAAAACACATCGTATTCAAGGGATTACAATAAAAGAAACGTTGTTACGTGAATGGTTAGGTTATTGTTCTATTCATGTAGAAGTCATTCAAAATGCTGAAAAAGGGGAGAAAAGTGTAACGATACATCCTCTTATGAAAAAAGCACATGTAACGGGCTTACTAGAGCAGTTAGAACTTCCTTATAAAATGGAAACAAGTCTTATCGGGTTACCCAAGGCGGCATTAAGGCGTTACTTACTTAGAAGTTGGATCTTCTTTATTATTTTAACAATCCCAATCGCAGGAGCAGCAATATATTTTGAGAAATATATTGCACTGCTAGTATTACTTCCGCTATTTGTTTTCTTGACATGGTTAGGTTACATATCGTTTACAGCTGGTGGCTATGCATTACATGGTGAACAGTTGACAATTGTATCTAGAGGCATTGGAAAGCGGACAGGTTTAATTCGTAGAAGGCATATACAATCATTATCGAAGACGCAAACGTTCTTGCAGCGTAAAGACAAGTTATGCACATATATATTTATTATTGCTTCATCAGAGCATGGGCATCATTACGAGTTGAAACATACGACGATGCATGATGCAGAAGCGATGCATGATTGGTTTAAGCAAAAAAATAAAAAGATCACCCTTTCGTAAAAGGGTGATCTTTTTTATGCCTGTACATCAAATGTCGTTACAAAAGATGGTCTTGAAAAAATGCTTTTTTGCGGCTCTGCATTCGTTTGTGCAGGGCGTTTTTTATGTGCATGTTCAAATGATTGTGATTCTGTCCAATCTTTGAAGTTTTGTTCTGTTTCCCACATTGTCATAATGACATATGTATCGTCACTTAATGGGCGTAGAACACGGATCGCTTGGAAGCCAGGCTCGTTTTCAATAAGCCCTGCACGGTTTTTAAAACGATTTTCAAAAACGGGACGACCTTCTTCTGTAACAGAAATATTGTTACAAACAATGAATCCAGGTTGGCCTTTAAATTCTCCAACTGCATCTAGCACGTCATACCCAAGTGAGCCAGCTACAGTTTCCTCGGTATTTTCTTTATAAAACATATTTTTTTTATCATTTTTTGCAGTGAAATGTGGTTGTTCGAGAGGTGTTTCGTATGAAATAATTGCTTTCATTTGTAATGCCTCCTTTATCAATTTGATTTCATTATATCAGCTCTTGTAAAAAACTTCGAAGATTATGTACATAAAGCTGATTCTTTTTCAAATAATAAATATACCATCATTTGGAAAGAAGGGCGATGCATGAGGAAAATAAAGTGGACTGTAATAAGCGGCGTGGCAGTGCTTGTAGTTGCGATTGTACTCTATAAACTCATTGTGTTAGCTGGCAGTTATATGATGGATGAAAAGCAGCTGGTTTTCCACTCTTCATCACGTATCGTTGATCAGCAAGGAAAAGAAATTACAAAGTTATATGTAGAAAATAGGGAGCTTGTACCGATTGAGCAGATTCCAAAGTATGTGCAGCAAGCATTTATAGCTGTAGAAGACGCTAGGTTTTATGAGCATTATGGAATTGACTATCCTTCTGTATTTCGCGCATTGTATAAAGACATTTTAGCCAGAGAGAAGGTGGAGGGCGGTAGTACAATTACGCAGCAACTAGTCAAAAATGTTTTTTTAACTCATGAAAAAACATTTACACGTAAATTAAAAGAAGTAGCGATAGCCCTCCAATTAGAACAAAAATACACGAAAGCGCAGCTTCTTGAAATGTATATGAACCATATTTATTTCGGTCATGGCGCCTATGGAATTCAGGCAGCGGCAAAATTGTATTTTAATAAAAATGTAGAACAATTGACAGTTGAAGAAGGAGCGATGCTTGCGGGGCTTCCGAAAGCGCCAAATGGGTATTCTCCATTTCTGCATCCAGAAAAGAGCAAGGAACGTCGTGATTTAGTGCTGTCTCTTATGCATAAACAAGGGTATGTATCAGCGGAGGAAAGCGTTCGCTATCAAGGGAAAACAATTGCTCTTTATAAAAATTTAGATGAGCGGGAACTTGCTTATATGCCATATGTAGATATGGTGGTAGATGAGGCGGCGCGTGTATATGGTTTGTCACATCAAGAAGTTCTCCGCGGGGGCTATACATTTGTTGTATCGATGGATGAAAAAATTCAAAAAGTAGCCTATGACCAATTTCAAGATGCCCGGAATTTCCCAGGTAAAGACAACGGAGTACAAGGTGCGTTTTTATTGATGGATAATGCGACGGGAGGAATTAAAGCCGCAATTGGTGGAAGAGAGTATGTTCCAAGAGGATTCAATAGGGTATTTGCGAAAAGGCAGCCAGGTTCTGTCTTAAAGCCGCTTATTGTATACGCACCAGCGCTAGAGACAAAAAAATATAATCCGTATTCCTTATTAACAAATGAGCAAACAGCCTTCGATGGATATGAACCCCGAAATTATAATCATAGGTATACAAAAGAAGTAACGATGTATGATGCACTCTTAGAATCAGCAAACGTACCAGCTGTGTCCTTATTGCATGAACTCGGGGCGGAGGAAGGGAAGCAATATTTAGAGAAGGGGAATATTCACATTGCAGATTCTGGCTTAAGTATGGCACTTGGCGGATTAAAAGAAGGGGTTTCTCCATTTGAACTTGTTAAGATGTATCGTGCTTTTTTAGCGAATGGAAAGATTATTGAGCCGCATGTTATTGAAAAGGTATTGGATCGGCACGGAGCAGTAATTGGAGAATCACCTAAAGGTGAAACGAAAATTTTTTCAAAGCAAACAGCGTGGTATATGACAAAAATGTTAGAAGGTGTTGTAGAAGAAGGGACAGCCAAAGCAGGTATATATAGCGGAGCATTAGCTGGGAAGACAGGTACGACGTCAATTTCAAATCAAAGTGAAGGTACCAGAGATGTTTGGTTTGTTGGATACACTCCGAGTTTAGTAGGTGCTGTCTGGATTGGATATGATCGTACGGACAAAGAACATCAATTACAAGATGGAAAGCTATCCGCAACAGTGCTATTTAAAAAGATTTTAACGAAGGCAAATATACAAGATAATATGAAGTTTAAGCAGCCAAAAGGTGTTGAAACAATTGGTAAGCCAATCCGCTTAAGTAAAATTGAAAATATAGAGGCGAAATTATCTTTTAGTCCTTTTGGTTTATTTACCACGAAATTAAGTTGGACACCGCTGTCAGATAAAAGAGTTGTATATCGAATTTATAAGATTGAGAAA
Organism: Bacillus sp. AFS098217; assembly: GCF_002551815.1. Classification (GTDB taxonomy): domain Bacteria; phylum Bacillota; class Bacilli; order Bacillales; family Bacillaceae_G; genus Bacillus_A. Next base: position 10,239 of record NZ_NVPR01000164.1, on the reverse strand, counting down.
GGAGTCCATACTCATGTTGGAACAGTAACAGGAATTGGCGAATATGAAGACAAATTTACGAATATATTCGCTAAACCAAGTTTTTATATTGTTCCATATAACCCGCAAACAAACCAAGAAGGAGAAAAGACAAAAGTAGCTAAACCGTAGTTTTGCTTATGATATAATATGAATGTTGTGAAAATAGTAAGCGGTTTTACGAACGTTTGTGTCAATTTCATGAACAACGTACATAATGCTATGCATTTTGTTTTTACAACCTGTATAGTAAAAAAAGATAAATATAGGATAGGATTCGTTAGAAGTGTGAGTAAGGAAGGGAGCAAGGGTCTTGGGAAGAACTATAAATGAGACATTTTTAAAAGCATGTATTGGGGAACGAACAGAATATGTGCCAGCATGGTATATGCGACAAGCCGGTCGTTCGCAGCCTGAATATAGAAAAATAAAAGAAAAGTATTCTTTATTTGAAATCACACATAACCCAGAGCTATGTGCTTATGTTACAAAGCTTCCAGTTGATCAATACAATGTAGATGCGGCGATTCTTTATAAAGATATTATGTCACCGCTTCCAGCGATTGGTGTTGATGTGGAAATTAAATCTGGAATTGGACCAGTTATTGATAATCCAATTCGTTCTTTACAAGACGTGGAAAAGCTTGGAGAAATTCATCCAGAAGAGGATGTACCATATATATTAGATACAATTCGTTTATTAACATCAGAAATGTTAGATGTGCCATTAATTGGTTTTTCGGGAGCGCCATTTACATTAGCGAGTTATATGATTGAAGGGGGACCTTCTCGTAACTATCACAAAACGAAGGCATTTATGTATGCGGAGCCAAAAGCTTGGTTTGCTTTAATGGATAAGCTAGCGGATATGGTCGTTACATATGTAAAAGCGCAAATTAACGCAGGAGCAAAAGCAGTTCAAATCTTTGATTCTTGGGTTGGAACAGTAAATGTAGCAGACTATCGTGTGTTTATTAAACCAGCAATGGAGCGTATTTTTGCAGAAGTTCGTGAAATGGGCGTTCCGATGATTATGCACGGTGTTGGTGCAGGACATTTAGCGAATGAGTGGAATGATCTACCTCTTGATGTAGTAGGGTTAGATTGGCGCCTGCCAATTGAAGAAGCGCGTGCACGCGGCATTCATAAAGCTGTACAAGGAAATATGGACCCGTCTCTATTACTTGCACCTTGGCCTGTTATTGAAGAACATGTGAAAGGTATTTTAGAGCAAGGAATGAAGCAACCTGGTTATGTATTTAATTTAGGTCATGGTGTATTCCCAGAGGTAAATCCAGATACATTAAAACGCTTAACGGCATTTATTCATGAGTATTCTAAAGGATGGTTAGCAAAGTAAAGGAGAACAGGTGTATGAAAAAGAAAATGGGTTTGCTTGTAATGGCATACGGAACTCCATATAAAGAAGAAGATATTGAACGTTATTATACGCATATTCGTAGAGGACGAAAGCCAAGTCCTGAAATGTTAGAGGACCTAACAGAACGTTATCGTGCGATTGGTGGTATTTCTCCTTTAGCTACTATTACGTTAGAACAGGCAAAAAAATTAGAAAAGCGTTTAAATGAAATGCAGGATCACGTGGAATTTCATATGTACCTCGGTTTAAAGCATATTGAACCTTTTATTGAGGATGCTATACAAGCTATGCATAATGATGGAATTGAAGAGGCAATTGCCCTTGTTCTTGCCCCTCACTATTCTACTTTTAGTGTGAAATCATATATCGGACGAGCACAAGAAGAAGCGGAGAAACTCGGGAATTTAACAATTCATGGTATTGATAGTTGGTACAAAGAACCGAAATTTATTCAGTATTGGGTAGATGAAGTGAAAAAAATATACGATAACATGACAGAAGCTGAACGTGAAAAAACAGTTTTAATTGTGTCTGCACATAGTTTGCCAGAGAAGATTATCGCGCTTGGTGATCCATATCCAGAACAGTTACATGAGACAGCGGATTATATTGCACGCGGTGCAGAAGTTCGAAATTATGCGGTTGGTTGGCAAAGTGCGGGAAATACACCAGATCCATGGATTGGACCGGATGTACAAGACTTAACGAGAGAGTTACATGAAAAGTATGGTTACAATTCGTTTGTATATGCACCAGCTGGATTTGTTGCTGAACATTTAGAAGTGTTATACGACAATGATGTTGAATGTAAAGTTGTTACAGAAGAAATTGGGGCAAAGTATTATCGCCCAGAAATGCCAAATGCATCAGAAGCGTTTATTTCTTGTTTAGCAGATGTCGTTTTAAAGAAACAAGCAGAAATTTTGTAATACCTTGGGGAAGGAGGGAACGTTTTGAAGAAGAAAGTTGTTATCATCGGTGGTGGAATTACAGGCTTAACAACAGCGTATTACTTACAAAAAGAAATTCGCGAAAAAGGATTGCCGATTGATACATTGTTAATAGAAGCATCGGGCAAACTTGGAGGGAAAATTCAAACCGTTCGAAAAGATGGATTTACAATTGAGCGTGGTCCAGATTCTTTCTTAGAAAGAAAAGAAAGTGCAGCTAGATTAATCAGAGACTTAGGGATTGGAGATCAACTTGTAAATAATGCAACTGGTAAGTCATTTGTTCTGGTGAACAACCGATTACATAAGATGCCGAATGGATCAATGATGGGAATTCCAACGCAAATTACCCCGTTTCTATTTTCAGGATTGTTCTCTCCAATTGGTAAATTAAGGGCTGGTTTTGATTTTGTATTACCGCGTTCAAGACCAGTTTCTGATCAATCACTTGGTCAATTTTTCCGTCGTCGTTTAGGAAATGAAGTGGTTGAAAACTTAATTGAACCGTTGCTATCTGGTATTTATGCAGGGGATGTTGATCAAATGAGTTTAATGGCGACATTCCCGCAATTTTATCAAGTTGAGCAGAAATATCGTAGTATTTCACTTGGTATGCGTACGTTAGCACCGAAGCAGAAAAAGGATGTAAAGCCAAAAGGAATCTTTTTAACATTAAAACAAGGGCTGGAATCCTTGGTTGAAGCAATCGAGGAGAAGCTTGATAGTAGCAGTGTTATGAAGGGAACGCGCATTGAAAAAGTTGCAAAACTTGGCGATGGCTATGCGATTACTCTTAGTAATGGAAAAGAGATTGAAGCAGACGCTATCGTAGTTGCGGTGTCACATAAAGTATTACCATCTATGTTTGCTCAGTATAAGCAGTTTCGTTTCTTACGTAATATTCCATCCACATCAGTTGCGAATGTAGCGTTAGCTTTTCCGAAAGAAGCAATCAAGCGTGATATTAATGGTACGGGCTTCGTTGTATCTCGAAATAGTGATTTTACAATCACTGCGTGTACGTGGACACATAAGAAGTGGCCGCATACAACACCGGAAGGAAAAGTATTGCTTCGTTGCTATGTTGGACGTCCTGGTGATGAAGCAGTCGTAGAACAAACGGATGAAGAAATTGTTCAATTTATATTAGAAGATTTACAAAAAACAATGGATATTACAGCTGATCCAGACTTTACTGTTGTAAGCCGCTGGAAAGATGCAATGCCGCAATATACAGTGGGGCATAAAGAGCGAATGAAAAAATTAACCGCATTTATGGAGCAAGAATTACCAGGTATTTATCTAGCAGGTTGCTCTTATGCAGGTACTGGTCTTCCTGATTGTATTGACCAAGGTGAGGCAGCCGTAAAGCATGTATTAGCTCATTTGGAAAGAATAACAGAAACAGAATTCGTTACGCAATAATCAAAAAGCATCCTTAACGCATAAGGATGCTTTTTATGTTATAGATCAATTGATTTTCCAATAGCTTTTTTGCATCTCATTCTTTTTTGAAGTCTGCGCACATATATTTTTTTATCTTTTTGTACGCCCTTTATATACATAAATAGACTAATGATCCCAAATAACGTACATTGTACAGTTAGAACGTAAGGTGACATTCCTTGCAGCGGTTGTTTCGGGTCATATAAATGAATAGGTGCTCCGCCAACTGTAGGAAATATCATATTTAAAACTACATAGGGGAGCGAACTAACAGTAAACGGAAATAAAATGGCCATGTAATCTTTTTGTGACCATATAGAGGCAGCTAAACCTAAAACGGCCATTAAACCAGCAAATAGGAAATTAATAACAATATATATAGATATATAATCGATAGGAGAATCATAATACAATGATGCAAACATACCATTGGTGTTTATAATACCCGAGGTTAATGATGGAATGCCATCTGGGATTGTCAGTTTACAAAGTAATAAGGACAGCAGGAACGGAAAGATATAAAGAAGTCCGCCACAAAAAAAAGTAACAATATATTTTGTACATAGATAAGAGAACATAGGAATCTCTTTACTTATAAATGGTTTAAAGCCATCTGATTTATCAGCGTTATAACTTGTACTAAATGGTATAGAAGCGATAATAGGCATTAATAATAAATAAACATCCATTTCATCATCACGAAAGCCAATCCATTTATACGATGTTGTTAAAAGTTCGTTTGGTATGACACCTACATATTGTAAGACGTAGTAATAGTGATAAATGAAAATAAGAACGAACATACTACATAAGAAACCTACGGAAACACGATTTAAAAAAGCTTGCTTTATATTTAAACTTAGTGCACGCATCATGATTGGAATAGCCCCCACTACTTTAATGAATGTATCTATGTTCTATATTACTATTAATTGTAAATATTTTCTTGTTTTTTCATTTAATAATTGAAAAAAGTATATATGCATCAATTAAAAAACCGACAAAAAACCCCTCTTTTTAGATGGGAGAGAGCATCTGGCCATGCATAGGAACGGTCAGGGCCTTTTCCTACCACATGCAAGGGTGAAAACAAAGAGAGAATGTAAGTGCAGGTTATGTTTTATTCTGCATCGCGGGGATTTAGATATTGAAAAATTAAAATGGATTTATATATATACCCTCTTTTTAGGCGGACAAGAGCATCTGGCCATGCATAGAAGCGGTCAGGGTCTTTTTCTGCCACATGCGANNGAGCAAACGAGTGTAGGTTACTGTTTATTCTGCATAGCAGGGATTTAGATGGCGAAAAATTAAAATGGATTTATATAGCAATTTTATTTCTAAAATATGGTTGACAATCTAAGATTACATTTGTAATCTTAGATAGTAGATTACAAATGTAATACAAGAGGAGAAATGTAATATGACAAATAAATTACCTAAAATATCTGAAGCTGAATTAGAAATTATGAAAGTTCTTTGGTCAAAATCTCCCCAAACAGCAAATGAGATCATTGAAGAGCTGGAGACAACAATGGATTGGAAACCAAAGACCATTCGAACACTTATTAATCGACTGGTTCAAAAGGAAGCGGTTTCTTATCATCAAGAAAAAGGACGTATGTATGCCTATTATCCGTTAGTATCACAAGATAATTACTTGCAAGTAGAAACAAAATCTTTACTTAAGCGTTTCTGCGGTGCAGCATTCAAACCATTACTTGTGAATTTCTTAAAAGAAGAAAAACTATCTTCAGAAGATATTAATGAGCTGAAACGTATTTTGGATGAAAAGACAGAAGAGAACGAGAGGAAAGGTAGATCATGAAGATAGATATGGTTGTAAATATCTATCTTCCCCGCTTGTTTGATTGGTTGATAGAAACATCACTTATGGCGAGTGTATTAGTTGGCATCATCTTATGTGTCAAAGTTGTACTTAGAAATAAGTTAACCCCTAGATGGCAATATATGCTGTGGATGATACTGATTGTAAGGCTTATCCTGCCGTGGTCACCGGATAGTTCTTATAGTATTTATTCGCTTCTTTCATATAGCTCTGGCGTTTCTGAGATTTTTCAAAAGACTCCTCCTCCTGCAGCGTCACAAGAAGCTGTACAGGGAAATAAAAATATAGCAAATACTACAGTAAGTACAAAAGAGGATCATTCGGTACATGCCGCGAAAGAGAGTGAACAAACATACGAGAATAAAAAAGAAAAAGATACTACATTTTCAGTTTATAAAATTGCTATGTATATTTGGCTGTTAGGAGCCAGTATATTAGCGATTGTAACTTTCATTATGAATGGACGGCTACACAATTACATAAAAAAGCAACCTAATATTACAGATGAAAAAATCGTTAGGATATTTGAGAACTGTCGGAAGTCGATGGCCATTAAGCAGCAAATTCCATTGCGGCTAGCTGGGAAAATTCCAAGTCCAACTGTATTTGGCTTTTTTCGCCCAAGAGTACTATTGTCAGGTAAACATATGAAAGTACTCAATGAAAAGCAACTCCAATATATTTTCTATCATGAGTTAGCACATATTAAACGAAGAGATGTCACGGCGAATTGGCTGATGTACGGTTTACTTATCTTAAATTGGTTTAACCCAATTCTTTGGTATGCCTATTCATGTATGCGGGAAGATCAAGAACTAGCCTGCGATGCATTTGCACTTACCTTTATAGATTCAGAGGAACAAATCGCATATGGACATACAATTATTACTCTTTTAGAACGTTATTCAAGTTATTATCAAGCACCGAGTCTAGCTAATTTAAGTAGAAATAAACGTACGCTAAAAAGGAGAATTCTCATGATCAAGAAATTCAAAAAGAAATCATATCGCCTGTCTGCACTTGGAGTAATTGCGATCGTTGCTGTTGCGTCTGTTTCTTTATTAAATGCACGTACGACGGAAGGAGAGGAAAGGAAGAAGGGGCAAGCGATAGAAAAGAAGGAACAATCTAAAGAGGCTTTTGAAAATGCTATAGAAACAATACTAGGTACACCAGAAAATGCAAGTAGAGAGTGGGGCATGTCAATACGGTCGTATAAAAGGGATACGGATTTTTTGTATTTGGCTGAAAAATGTTTAACAAAAGAGGAATTTGAACAGTACGTACAATGGTTCAAGGAAACTCGTGATATTCAGAAAAAAGCAATGGTCAAGAAAAATGTACAGGAGAATTATGACGGGGATACAAAAGAATTTAAACGGGAGCGTTTGAGTCAAGCTGATAATGAAAAATTAACTGTTATAGAGAAGAAATCAAAACCATTTGAAGATAGGGTAGCTGAATCTTTAACATATACTGTAGACGAAGCGCAAAATCATGTTAAGTTTCCAATTAAGAAACCGACTTATACGGTTGATGGCTATGAACTGAAGAAAGAATGGGCGGATTCATATTTTGGGAGGGATATAGAATTAGTTGTTAAATCAGAATATAGGAAAGGGAAATATGGCTATACAATTTATCAATCAAGGGTTTATACGGAGAATAAGGACCCACTTCATCAAATACTTCCTTGGAAAGACAATATGAAAAATTATGAATTAGAAGGGAATCAAATGCTCTTTGTTACGCCGCCTTCTGATAGTCGTAGTAAATTAAAAGGTATGAAGATGTTTGTCTCTGAAAGTGGAAAAAATAGAGCCTATCAAATTGTGATAGTTAATGGTATTTTTACTAGAGATGAAGCTGAATACAAAGAAACAATTGATGATGATTTAAACAAGAAAGAAATGGAGAAGATACTGCTTTCTATGTCGAAATAAAGGACGGTGTTCTTAAGATGTGTATCTTAAGAACACCGTTTTATTTTTAGAGTTCTATCGTGCTTCTTCTTAAAATAAAAGTAGAAGCTTAAATGATGTAAAATAGTATAATTATGAAAGAAATACACCCTCTTGCTATATGATGATGAATGTGGATCTTACCGTAAAGATGATATCCATTTCGTATTGTTAATATGTGTATAGTAATGAGAGAGAAAATTAATAGAAATAGCATAGATGGAATGAAAAAGATTAAGCTACTTGATATGAGTAGGATTATACCTGATATTGTAATACCGATAGCAGAATATGTAGGAATGCTTTTTCTTTCACTGTTTTTTCTGATACACTATGACAGTATTATGTTGATGGACTGGAAAATTTTATAATGGGAATAACTAAAAAGAGAACTTGTATAGAATGGAAGACTGTGGTAATATCAAATGTGTGCTAATTGACTATATTATCCAATTGGTCATTTTTGGAGGTGAAGATGTGGCGGTAGATCGAAAACGTTCTATTATTGAAGCTGCAACAAAGTCTTTTTCGGCATTTGGTTATAAGGCGACGACAATGGATCAAGTTGCAAAATTAGCGAATGTAGGAAAAGGAACAATTTATACTTTTTTCAAAAATAAAGAAGAATTATTCGGAGAAATTATTTCTAATTTAATTACAGAAATGAAGCAAGTTGCAAAAGAAGCAATTCGTTCAGATGTTTCATTTTTTGAAAATGTACATAGAGCATTATACAGCATCTTAGAATTTAGAAAAGAACATCAGCTTATGATTAAACTCATTCAAGAAGAGCGAGATATGGGAACGAAAGAAGTACAAGAAGTTATGCAACAAGTAGATGTTGAAATTGTATCTTTTATTCAATCCTATTTGGAAAGCGCAATTGCAAAAGGTGAGATTAGTAAATGCGACCCAGAAATCACAGCATTTATTATGCTGCGACTATATGTATCACTTATTTTCGATTGGGAAAAAAATCATGAACCATTAGAAAAAGAAAGAATTGCAGAATTATTTGAACTTTATTTACTGAAAGGATTGTCAAACTAAGATAATCCTTTTTATATTTATGGATTTTCTCCTTAGACATGTTTAAAAATAAAAATTGAGCGAATCTATTGTATAGAGAGAATAAAGATGTTTAACCTTGATATAGAAAAATAAGAGCCTTACTACACTTTATATGCAGCAAGACTTTTTAAAATTGCTTAAATGTAATCTGATTATGCTTGCCTTCAAAAATAGAGAATAAAGATGTTTAATTATAAAATATTTAATAAATCCTCTTACTCTATAAGCAACACTATACCGTCTTTATATTCAAATAAATAATCATCTGCCTTTTCTAATAGAACAGGTAAATACTGATTTACCATTTCAGCAATCCCTAAATTATTGGGGTTCATTATCCAATCAATGTGTTTCCAATCGAGAATACCTTCTCTTGTTTTTTTCATAGATTCATTACCTAATGTTTCATCTACTTCAAATAAGTACACATATAATCCATCTTTTTTTCTATCACTTGTATCCCATGTAATGACACCTTTTGAGTAATACTGATTTACTTTGAAGCCTGTTTCTTCAAACACTTCACGAATTGCACCCTCATCAGCAGTTTCACCTACTTCATTTTTACCGCCAACACCGTTCCACACCCCCATGATAGGCGACTTTTCACGATTCAGCATTAAGATTCTATCATTACTTTTTAAAAAACATACATTATATTTAAACACTTAATCAGCCCCATACTTAAATTAATTCTTTATTCATCTAAGTATACAATACTGTCTAAAATTTAAATATGCCGAGTACCATTAGGAGAGAATTTATCATTCATGGATTTATGGACAGAAATGAGAATATTTACAGTGTGAATTCTAGGGAAGAGTGGACGAAGTGGAAGGATTTATAAGTTTTGAAAACCCTGTTTTTTAGTAACAGGGGCTCTTTTAGTTGTAGTAGGTCATGGAAGTTCACATAATGTACAAAAAATAACCATTTACACTATGGTAATATTAGTAATGTAATCATATTAATTAACGGAGATGAGACAAGATGACGACATATTTTATAGTTATGTTAATTATTATCGGTGTTCTTAAAATAATAGTGACGAGTCTTCCAAGTCCTGTTGTGAGATCGCTTGCCAGCAAATTTGAATTGCATCCAAAACTTAGTGATGCGGCTGTTACTGTAACCATCGACGGAAAACAAATGGAAGGTGAAGATAAAGCTCAAATCATCGATCAATTTAACCAAGCGATATTTCTAGAGAAATATTATTTTCCTCCACAGACCAGTGGGACTCCAGTAGTTATTAGTACGAAGAAAGGAAAAAACGATGTTCGTTTTTCTGTGTACAGTTACGACGATCACGTTGATGTAATCAAACAATACAAGAAAAAAGTAATCGGGTATAGTCTGCGTTCCAAAGACCTTCAAAACCGTTCTATGTTAGTAACTGGGGACTTAGCCTAAAAGGATTAGTACTGTCTGCTAATGCAGGATAAATATTGCTAAGTTAATATTTAAGTAAGTTTACTAATTTGCTTTTGTTCCAAATATATATACATCAATTAAAAAGACGACATAAAATCCCTCTTTTTAGGTGGGAGAGAGCATCTGGCC
>NZ_NVPR01000163.1 GCF_002551815.1 Bacillus sp. AFS098217 | reverse complement strand
TAATGAGGGAGTTTGATTAATTTAATGTTCCTTATTCCACTACCGCACCATCTCAAATTTCTATTATTTCCATAATTAGTTATTCAAGAATATGTCCTGATACATAAAGATTGAGCACAATTCTTGCTGCAAAATTGCGCCCGAGTACGGAAGTTACTTTTTTAAGAGGAATTGTTTAACCCCTTAAGCTCATCGAAATCTGCCAGTCTACAAACCCAAATTCTAAATATAACTTCCAATTACACCTCATGAACTGACCTAGGATCTCCAATAAGTTAGTTTTCTTTACCTGCCTGGCGAAAGCTGCTCTCCAGGAATCTCCTGTAATTTTTCAGTATGAACGAACATATTCGCTGCAGGCATTTGTACTTGATTCTTATGGAATATAGACATTAGTTCAAATCTTACTTGCCTAGAAGTTTCAAAATACTCTTCAGGTTTAACCAAACCTACAATACAAAATTCGTACCCAACATATTTAAGGTTTGGATTTAAGTCTGTAACACCAGTATATTGAAATGGTTCAACAGCCTCGTCCTCTATCCTATATAGGCTTTGATCCAATTTTTCATTGCAGATAACACATACATTTTCTAACAATTCCTTTATTTTTGTAGGATCTTCCTGATAACTTACCGTAATCCTTTCAATAATCCGCATCCAGCCTTTATTAAAATTTTGTATCGTTCTAATCTCTCCATGTGGGATGGTAAGGAGTTTTCCCGACCATTCACGAATTTGCATAAAGCGAATACCAATTTCCTCAATGGTACCTGAACTTGTTCCGTTAAAAGTAACAAAATCGCCGACACGAAATTCTTTGTCCGTTAATCTTGCGAACCCTAATATAACATCTTTTAGCATCTGTTGTGCAGCAAAACCGATGACAACTCCGGCAATCCCTGCACCTGCAAGAATACCTTTTATATCTATAAATTGACTAATTAGATAAAAAACAAGACTGATTATAATTCCATACCTAATAATTGATCGAATTACACTTTGAATCGTCTGTTCTACTTCTTCATCAAAAAAACTTGACTTCCTAAAGAACCAATCAATAATACGGTTTATGACAAAAGAAAAAGTCATGAGGACCAAAGCAAATAGTGTAAATCTTAAAAGTAAAAACTCCCTTACATAATTAAAAAATTCCTCAGTAACAGTTAATAAATTCATCCATCCACTTCCTTAACTATGTATTTTGATTTTTATTCCTAGTTCATCTTCAACAATATGACCCTTTAACGAAATAGTTTATTGTCACTCAACAGTTCCTTAATCGATCTTTCAATTCCAGATGTTCTTTTCCTTTTTACTATAAATATACCCCTTTAGATAATCTAAAGGGGTATAAAGGTGCAATTTTTTTATAAACGGTATAACTTTATTCAAAACGGTACGACTTAATTTCAAACTCACAATATTCAGCGGTAAATGACAAAAAAACACTGAGAAAACTTTCACTTTATGAAAGTATTTTTTCAATCTCTTTCTCTAGATCTTCCGGCTTCGTTTTCGGTGCAAAACGATTCATCACTTTGCCATCACGTCCTACTAAAAACTTCGTAAAGTTCCACTTCACTGCCTTCATTCCAAATATTCCAGGTGCCTGCTCCGTCATATATATATAAAGTGGATGAGCCCATTCCCCTTTCACATCCACTTTAGCAAACATCGGAAAGGATACACCATAGTTTAATTCACAAAAACTTGTAATCTCGTCTTCTGTACCTGGTTCTTGTCCTCCAAATTGGTTACATGGGAAGCCGAGGATTTCAAATCCTTGTTCTTTATATTTTTCATATACTGATTGTAACCCTTTGTATTGCGGTGTAAATCCACATTTACTTGCGACATTTACAATGAGAAGCACTTTTCCTTCATAATCTCTCAGCGATTTTTCTTCTCCTGTAATTGTTTTTGCAGAAAAATCATAAACTGTCATATATACCTGCTCCTCTCTATTATTTCTTATTTATTCTAATCATATATGTATTTAGTTTTCTCGTCTAATGACAACGCTTTATTTTTGTTCAAAAATTTGACACAAACTACTAGACATTTTCCTTGGAAAGTTTTACAATTAGATTGTGAACAAAATGTGACAGTTTACTTTCTAAATTGTGACATTTTCAATTCCATTATAAATTGATAAAGGATGGTGTTGATAATGAGAACTGCACAACGTAAAATGCTTTCGAATCGCGAGTTTTATTTCGTACTATATATGATGTTACTATTTGTCGCTGGTTGGGTAATGGATGTAAATGGACTATTTTTAAGTAAATACTTTACTTTAGCAGGAATGATCACTCTGCCAGTCGTTGGAGGCATTGTTGGATTCTTCATTATATCAATTAATAAATACCAAAATAAATAACAACATTACATAAAGGCAGAAAACGATTTTTCGTTTTCTGCCTTTTTCTTTTATAATAAAAGAATACTAGACTACAAGGAGTGATAAGTGTGAAAAAAGTAGAGCAATTATCTTCTCAGTTATACCTTATCGACGATCACGATTTGCAACATGACGAACGTACAGGTACATACGTTTTATTAGGCGATAACATTACTTTAATTGAAACGTGTGCTGCCCCTTCTCTTCCCTATCTATTAAATGGTTTACAACAATTACGTATTAATTTAACAGATATTAAAAATATTATTGTGACACATGTTCACCTTGACCATGCTGGTGCAGCTGGCTTAATGATGGAAAAATGTCCAAATGCTACTTTATTTGTCCATCCGCGCGGGGCTCGTCATATGATTGATCCTACAAAACTTATTCAAGGTGCAAAAGCAGTATATGGTGATACTTTTGATGAACTCTTTAATCCAATCCTGCCCATTCCAGAGAACCGCGTCCATGTCGTACAAGATGGAGAAACACTACAAATCTCTGAAAACCGGATACTAACATTTTATGATACACCAGGGCATGCAAAACACCATATTAGCATCCATGATTCTTTAACAAACGGTATTTTCACGGGCGATACAATTGGTATTTATTATCGAGAATTGATTGATCTGAACGTTGAATTATATTTACCAACAACATCACCTTCACAGTTTCAACCTGATGCGATGATTGCAGCAAAAGACTGTATTCGAAATATGAATGTTGACTCCATCTATTTTGGGCATTATGGTGCATCTTCCCATGTTTCTGAAGTATATAAACAACTTGAATACTGGCTACCTATCTTTGTTGACTTAGGAAAACAAGTTTTTGAAAAAAATCAAGTTTTTGAAACAGCAAGTCATGAACTGTATACTTTATTGCTTGAAAATGTATCCGCACATCTTACAAAACAGGGTGTACCATTAACCCATTCTATTTACGATGTTATCAAACTCGATATGGAGATCAGTGCGATGGGGATTATTGATTATCTTACAAAACAAGAAAAAACGGAAACAACTACTAACTAAATGAGTAGGAATCATAAGAGGATATACTTTTCCAATCATAAACACACAAATTTGGTAGTATTTCGATCTACGTATTACATTTAGCAACAATATATAAGAGCCAAACAATCAATGTTCAAGAGTGGTTGACCATGTTGGTTTATTTATAAGTGCCATTCTCCTTGTAAGGGTGGCCATACATGCGGTAAGGAAATTTAAATAATAACTTTTATATACTAAAAAGAAGAGCCTATCTATATAAAGGCTCTTCTTTTTAGTAACTTACTGCACCTTTTCATTTACATACTCCATAAACTGTTCCGCTTTTACAAACTCCTCTTTGTATGCATCAGGAACTTCTTCTACGGTTATACCTCCACTTGATTTCGTTTTTACTAATACTTTCTCATAAGTCATTGTGGCATCTATATACTGTTTGTATTCCTCAGAAGTTAATACTTCTTTACTAGATTTGTGTCCATTCAATTTATCAAAATACGGCTGAAGTTCCATTGATACCTTTTTCATTTCCTCTTTTTTCGCTGGCGATAATTGGTCATAATCAATATTGCCGTTTGAATCACCATATTCAAGTTTAGCATTTGTTAATTTTTTTAAATGCTTTGTAAACTCTTCATACTCCTTTTCCCCTATTTCACCTTTTGCTTGCGACAATTTAGCATCTAAGCTCATATATCCTTTTAATGTTGCATTTCCTGCATGCTTTTTTAAATTTTCAAATGATCCGTATATTCCATCTGCCATAATGGATTGATAAGCAAATCCAGTCGTTGGAATTAATAATGCCGCTGCAAGTACTCCTGTAATAAGACGCTTTTTCATTGTTTTCCCTCCGCGCTTCATTTTTATTTGAATCATTACTTTTTCTTTCAACTCAGGTGGTGGTACAATCCCTTTTGCTTCTTCTTGAAGCGATTCTTTTACTTGATAATCTAAACTCATTTCATATCCCCTACCTCTCCTAAAAAGATTTCTTCCACTTGCTCCTTTTGACGTAATTTCTTTAATGCCGCATGAATTCGTGATTTAACCGTCCCAACTGGAATATGTAAAATATTTGCTACTTCTTCCTGCGAATATTCATGTAAATACCGTAGTATAATAACTTGTTTCAATTTGTAAGGTAATTTATGAATGAGTGCAATAAGCTTTTGATTCGAAATCTTGTTCACAACATTACTAGAAAAATCAAATTCAATTGGCTGTCTCTGTTCCTCAGCTTTCTTGACAATACGTAAGCGCATCCACCTTTTTCTCCTATATGAGTGGATTTGTCTTATCACAAGCCCTATTAACCATGGCCGAAAGGATTTTTCTGTATCATATCTACTAAGTGATTGATATAACTGTATGTATATCTCTTGAACCACATCATCTACATCTGTCTTTTCCTCTATCAAAAAATGGGCTGTCTTATAAACATCTTGAATTGTTTTATCATATAGTTCACTATATGCTTCTTGATTTCCTGATAGAGTTAATTGAATAAGACGCTGATAGTCTGTTTCCCCGTCCATTTATCATCCCTCCTTTGTCTTATACTATATATTGGCAAGTAAAAAACATTTCGTTCGATTTTTTTTACATAAATTTTTATATACACGAATAAATCGTTTTATAACGTCTACTTATAGCCTTTTATAACAATTATATAATTTTCTATTTTATGATAGGTCTTTAAAATCATATATAGAATCTATTTTAGGGGGATATATTATGAAAGCTATTATTGTAACTGCATTTGGTGGACCTGAAACAATGAAGTATACAGAAATAGATATGCCGACTTTTAATGAAAAGCAAGTATTAATTCGCGTTATCGCGACAAGCGTCAATTTTGCCGATATTAAATCGCGTTATGGCAAAAAAGGGAATGGACAACTCCCATTTATTCCAGGTATAGATGCGGCAGGAATTGTAGAACAAGTAGGTTCAGATGTGAAAAATATTCGTGTAGGACAGCGTGTAATCGCCTTTCCTCTTACTGGTTCGTATGCTGAATATGTTGTCGCAAATGAAAACCTTACCTTTGTATTACCTGATGAAATTGACTTTACAACTGCAGCCGCTTGTCCTATCGTATCTTTTACGAGTTATAACCTGCTTGCAAATGTCGGAAGTGAAGCAAAAAAGAAAATCGCTTTAGAAGCTGGGGCTGATCATGTTATTTGTTATCAAGATGAAGATTTTAGTGAAAAGGTAAATGAACTTACTGGTAGTAAAGGTGCCGATGTTATTTTGGATTCGATTTCTGGTACAGTATCAGAAAAAAGCTTGGAGTGTTTAGCTTACTACGGTCGCCTTGTCCATTTTGGTAATACGAGCGGTGAAATTGGCACATTCCGTACAAAGGATTTACATACAAGCTGTCGTTCTATTCTTGGCTTTAGCTTTGGAACAACTCGAAAGAAACGTCCTCAATTACTCCGTCATACCGCTGATCAAGTTTTTCATTATTTACGTGATGGAAGCCTGCAAATTGAAATTGGTAAACGTTTTACACTTCAAGATGCAGGGAAAGCACATGAATGGGTCGAAAGTAGACAGAGTGTGGGGAAAGTTATACTAAACGTCCAGTCTACTCCCTAAAATGAATACATGAAATAGAGGTGTCATTCATGGGATCACGCATTATGCATTTAATTATTGCAAATGGTATTGCAGAGAGATTATCCATTCAAGATAAAACTTCTTTCTTGCTCGGCAGCGTAGCTCCCGATGCAGTTCATTCAAAAAAAGAAAAAGAAGCTTCCCATTTCTATGCTGGTACAACAAAGAACTATACAAGAAGAATTGATTATGATTCATTTTTTCATAAATATGAATCATTCATGGATTCCCCTTTTATTTTAGGATATTATACGCATCTTATTGCTGATGATAATTGGCTACACGGCTTTTTTCTTCCTTGGCTCCAAAATAGAATCGAGCATGACAAAACAATTTTACCCCTGTATCATAACGACTTTAAACTGTTGAATGCAAAACTATTACATCATTACGATAAAGAGCAGCAATTCCTTTCTATCCTTAATCAACATGCAAACATACCAAAGTTTGCGGAAGTAACAGAAGAAAATGTGCTAGCTTTTAAAAAGCTTATTTTTGATGATTTGCTGTACCCCAAGCAAGATTTGCATACAAACTTACAAGTGTTCACATTTGATCAAATCGTCGGTTATGTAGAGACTGCTATTGAGAAAGGAGTATTCTATCTAGAACAGCTCTCGAACAATAGATCTACTACAAAATTTTAAAGCCCTCACTTCTTTCATATGGGGGCTTTTTATCATTTTAATATAATTAAGACAGCCTCCCTAAATTATGTATGTATCACTTTCTTTTCCAACATCGAAATATTTCTTTAAAAAGCTTACCGACTGCTTCATCCCATTCATGTGATCAAAATAATTATTTCTTTCAATGATATTACAACCACTAAATTCAATTTCATCTAATACAGCGAATAGTGAATCAAAATCTACTTCCCCATTCCCCACTGCCACTTCCTTATAAACCCTTAAATCTTTCTCTTTCATTTTTTTACAATCTTTTATATGAGTTTGTATAACATAATCTTTCAAAAAATATAAACTCTCTATTGGATTTTCATTTATATCACTAATTATATTTGCTGGATCAAAGTTAATAGCTAGCCCTTTGGAATTTATATTCTTTAAAAACTCTTTTAATACTATCGCTTTTTCAGAACCGGTCTCAATAGCAAAAACACTACCCGTATTTTCCGAAATATTCCCTATGGCATAACAAACCTTTTGCATATTCTCATATAACTTACAATTATCATGGTCTGGAATTTTTCCAATATGGGCTGTTATAATGTTTGCCCCTAGCTCTAATCCCATATCAAGAATATATTTATATCGTGTAATTATATTCTCTATTTCATCACTTACAACGCCATTTTGCCCAAAATTAATAGCCAGTGATGAAACTGTAATCCCCTCAAAAGATAACCTCTCCTTTAAGCCATCAATTTCTAACTTAGACAAATTAGCTAAGTTGAACTTTTCATTTAAAGCATATAATTGAATGTAATCTAAATTCCACTCCCTCGCCTTCTTTATCCCTTCATTCACATCAATATGTTTAGTATTTAAAAACATCCCAAATTCCCTTTTCATTTTCATAATCGTTTCCTCCTATTATTTTATTTATTTATTTATTTATTCATTTAGTAATTACACTATATTGCATCGCTATTTCAACATAGTCCATTTAACAGTAACATTCGACATTCTCTATGCTGTTCCTTCTGACAAAATAAAAAGACGTAACTATGTTCTATCCATAGTTACGTCTTTCTTTTCATTATTTATCTAGGCTTCTTCTTCCCAGTAAATGCAGGTTTCTTTTTCTTTGGTGCTTTCGGTTTTGACTCTACAAAAGTACCTTTAAACATTTCTTGCTTTTTAAATTGAATGCCTAATTTTTTCGCAAATTGCAATAGTTTACGCTCTTCTTGCGGAGTAACAAGAGAAACAACTGTCCCCTCTTTCCCCATACGCCCTGTACGACCTGAACGATGAATATATTGATCTAATGTATCTGGTAATTCTAAATGAATTACGTGTGTTAAATCATCAATATCTAATCCACGTGCCGCAATATCAGTGGCAAGTAAGATTTCTAATTTCCCTTGACGGAATGCACGCATCGTCGCTTCACGTTCTTGTTTGCTTGCTTCTGCATGAAGTGCTGCTGCTTTCATCTTACGATACCTTAATTTTTCAGCAATCTCATCTAAACGATATGGATCATTTAAAAAGGCTACTGCTTTCACATTGCCAATATGCATAATTCTTCTAACATAATCATTTTTTTCACGACGCTCACAAACGATATACGTATGTTCAACTACACTTTTTGTTTCCGCGCGTTTAATGCGAACTAATTGTGGTTCTATCGCAAAATCACGTGCTACCTCTTCCGCGTCTTTTGTCATTGTTGCAGAGAAGAATACTAATTGACGATCGCGCATTGTTGATTTAATGACATCAAATACCGATTCCATCATCTTTTGTTTGACAATTTGATCAAATTCATCAAATACAATTGTCTTTACTTCGTGCATTTTTAATTTTTTCATGCGAATTAATTCTAAAATACGTCCTGGTGAACCAACAATTACTTTTGGATGTTTCTTTAGCTTTTCTACTTGGCGCTTAATGTCTGCGCCACCAATTAAAGATGCACCTGAAATATCAATTCCTGCTGTAAACTTTTGGACCTCTTCATGAATTTGCATAACAAGTTCACGCGTTGGTGCTAAAATGACAACTTGTGGTTGTTTCACTTCAGGGTTAATTTTATGTAAAAGGGGTAATAAGTACGCTAATGTTTTTCCTGTCCCAGTCGGAGATTCAGCTATAACATCTTGTCCTTCTAAAATAGTTGGAATCGCTTGTTTTTGGATTTCAGTAAACTCTTTAAAACCAGCCTTCTCCCAAGCTTGTTGCAAAAATGGTTGCATATCTTTTATCATTTGTTTTTCTCCTTTATCTCTATTTTTAAAGAAAATGTTGTATTGTTCGCACTGTTTCTATCATGTGAGAAATAACAGCTATTAAATCATCAACATGGTCTTCTGTAATCGCTTTTTGAAATAGAACTTCTACCTTATTATGATATGAAATCGCTCGCTTATTATATTCGTATGAAATTTGTTGCGTAATCATTCGTTCTTTTCCCCAGATAGATTGCAACAAATTTTCAATTTCTTGACACTGTGTTTCTGGGTGCTGCAATGGAAATGTAAATCCTAGTTTCATTTCGCACCCCGGTATAAACTGAGGTACTTCCAATATCTCACCCGATAAATTCTTCGCATCTACGGATAATGAAAATGTTGCTTCTACTAGCGTTTCAAACGATTCGTTTAATTGAAATGAAATATTATATATACGGCTTAATGAGGCAAGGTCCATCATATCTTTTCGATTCGTTACAAGAATGTCACCATGTAAATCAAAATCATAGACAGCTCCTTCAACGATTACTTTTAAATTTTCAAAAGCAGTTGGATCAAACATAATTTCCTCCAAAAAACAGGCGCCTTTCGATGGAAAGGCGCCACTTGATGTATATATAGTTTACAGATAAATGAGATGAATTACAACCTTTTAGAATAAACCTACTGCTTTTCCTTCTTCATTTACGTCCATTTGAAGTGCAGCTGGTTGTTTTGGAAGACCTGGCATTGTTAACATTGTTCCTGTTAATGCAACAATAAATCCTGCACCGATAGATGGCTTCAGTTCACGAATTGTAACAATAAAGTCAGATGGTCGACCTAATTTTGTTGCATCATCAGAAAGAGAATATTGTGTTTTCGCCATACACACTGGTAGGTTACTCCAGCCTTCACCTGCAAATTGAACCAATTGCTTACGAGCTTTTGGAGCAAATTCAATATCTTTTGCACCGTATACTTTTTGAGCAATTGTCCGAATTTTTTCTTCTAATGATAATTCTAAATCGTAAAGTGGTGCATACTTGTTATCACCTTTTTCAATTACTTTTAATACTTTCTCAGCAAGGTCTACACCGCCTTGGCCACCTTTTTCCCAAACTTCTGTTAAGGATACTTCATAGCCACGCTCGTTACACCATTCTTGTAAGTATGCAACCTCTGCATCTGTATCTGTAATGAATTTGTTAATTGCAATTACGAATGGAACACCGAAGCTTTGAATTGTTTCAACGTGTTTTTGTAGATTTTCCATTCCTTTTGCTAATGCATCTACATTTTCTTCTTTCAACTGATCTTTTGCCACACCACCGTGCATTTTAAGCGCACGAATTGTTGCAACGATAACTACTGCTTCTGGCTTAATGCCCGCTGCACGTGCTTTAATATCTAAGAATTTTTCAGCGCCTAAGTCTGCGCCAAAACCAGCTTCTGTAATCACATAGTCACCTAATTTTGCTGCCATTGTTGTAGCAATAACACTGTTACAACCATGTGCAATATTAGCAAATGGACCGCCATGAATAATTGCTGGTGTATTTTCTAATGTTTGTACTAAATTTGGTTTTAATGCATCTTTTAATAAAAGCGTTAATGCCCCTTCAACGCCTAAATCTTTCACTGTTACTGGTTGATTATCCAAGTTATAAGCAACTACAATGCGGGATAGACGTGCTTTTAAATCTTGAATATCTGTCGCAAGGCAGAATACAGCCATAATTTCAGATGCTACCGTAATATCAAAACCATCTTCACGCGGCACACCTTGAACTGGTCCACCAAGACCAATTACAACATTTCGCAGTGCGCGGTCATTTAAATCAACACAACGCTGCCAAACGATTTTACGTGTATCAATCTTAAGTACATTTCCTTGTTGAATGTGGTTATCAATAAACGCTGCTAGTGCGTTATTTGCAGTTGTAATCGCATGAATATCACCAGTAAAGTGAAGGTTAATATCCTCCATCGGTACTACTTGTGAATAACCGCCACCTGCTGCACCACCCTTTAATCCCATTGTTGGTCCAAGAGATGGTTCGCGAAGTGCAATCACTGCTTTTTTACCAACTTTGTTAAAAGCTTGACCTAAACCAACTGTTACTGTTGATTTACCTTCTCCTGCTGGAGTTGGGTTGATCGCTGTTACTAAAACAACTTTTCCGTCTTCTGCAGTTTGTAAGCGCTTAAAAATATCAAGAGATAATTTCCCTTTATAGTGGCCATAAGGCTCTAGTTCTTCTTCTAGAATGTTTAACTCGGTTGCGATTTCTTGAATTTTTTTCATGCTTGCTTCTTGTGCAATTTCAATATCGGATTTAAATGTTGTAGTAGTTGTCATATACCCTAGTCCCCCTTTAATTGGTTCTGCCCATATTGTATCAGTTTTTTGTATTTTCTGCACTTATTTCCCTCCTAAATTTGTGCATTTCTTCAGATGTTATTTTTTTAGCATAAATACCCATAAAAAGGTTAATGCTTGCTGGAGTTCTATTGACAATTGGCCGAGCATTTTTTCATTTACACCTCGTTTATATACACCAATTCCATCCACTATTTGAAATCCTTGCTCCTCTGCAAGCTTTTCAAATTCCCACGGCATCATCGTATTACAAACAACATCTTTTCCATATAAGCGAGAATAGCTATTTTCACGTGGTTTTGCTGTTGGTCCTAAAATAGCAATACATGCATATCCAGCAGGTTGCAAAACACGTTTTATCTCCTGTAATGCCCGCAATGGATCTTCCGTCCATTCTAATGAATTAATGGCTAATACTGCTGGAAATTGTTCATTTTCAAAAGGTAACGAAGAAAGATCTCCTTTTATAAACGATAAATTAGGCCCCTCTCCGCGCTCCTTCCCTTTTTGAATCATTTTCTCAGATAAATCGATTCCGCACGCTTTATATCCAGCAACACTTAATTTGTATGTACCATAGCCGTCACCACATCCAACATCTAAAACTGCAGTACTTTTTTCTACATACTTTTCAAAAAATGGGACGATTGTACTGCGGCTCCCATGATCCCACATTTCTTGACTATTTTGATTCCAAGATTCTGCATTATAATCCCATTTTCTTTCTGCTGATTCATGCCAATTAAACTTTGTCATACCTTCCCCTACCTTCACTCGTTTTCATTCATTTCATTCTACATCAATTTCCTTAATTCCTGTTTATTCTCATGAAGAGATGGATCAGGTAGCACCAGACTCTGTATTCTCCAAATTTTTCTTGACTTGGATATAACTCATACTCATGTTCTCTTCTTTATGAATAATAATAAGAGTACACCCAATTGAAAGAGAGGGATGTACATGCCTAGAAAGCGAACACATCACTTGAAAAGTGGTCAAAAAAACGAAGAGTATGCAGTTGAAATCTCACCGCAACATCTTCCGATTAGACAAAGGCGTAAAGAAATCGCACATGAAATAGAAGGTACCAATACTGGAACACTCATCGGTTATGTTGCACTATTTCTGTCTTTATTTTCGATTGCCTTTTATCCTGTTACACTCGGCTCCCTTTCCATTTTAATTGGCTTATTAGCTATCAATTTCGGGGCAAGAACCCTCGGATATACAGCAATTGGATTTGGTAGTTTTTCTATCTTATTTACTTTGTTATATCCGCTTGCTTTGTCAGCATTATAAAAAAACACACCAAGTTATACTTGGTGTGTTCATTCATGGTATAGCATAATATGTCCACATCCGCAGCAATGTTTTGCTGTAATCTCTTGAAATACTGGGTAGTTCTCTTCATCTCGATGTTCAATAAATACTTTCTCAAAACGATACATATTTGGTGCGTATGCCCAATCTTGTTTCGTACGAGCATATAATGTTGATGAAAAAAACTCTTCTCCCCCGCAAACAATACATGTTTTCTTCAACCCTATCCCTCCTATGCTTGTCTTACTTCATCTATATGAACATGAACATAAAAAAAAGACCTTCTATCATTAGAAAGTCTTTTCCGAAACAAAAAGAAATGTACCAAATATCCCCACTCCACTATACTCTTTCTTTTTGCCAGTCTCTGTTTCAAATGTTTGTTTCACTGTCATAAAGAATACACCATTTCGTGTATCCGTACTTATAAACTTCATTTTTTCTTCTGTTTTCCCTACATTTTGTGTGCATTCAAAGCTATTTTGATTACAGCTTAAATTATACTTATCCTCTATATACAACCAAAAATCAGATTCTTTCGGACAAGTTAAAAGTAGTACTGCAACGAGGATAATACTTACAATACCCACGATTGTATAATATTTCTTCATTTGTTCTCCTTTCAAAAAACAAGAAAACTTGACCAAACTCGTCAAGTTTTCTTAGTCCACAGCCCATTGCCATTCTTGTTCTTTTTTATCAAAAATAAGCCAGCCCGTTTCTGTTGCTTCTCCTTTTAATTCCTCAATATTATCTAGTACTTCATCCGTACTTTCATACGAACCAACTACATATACAGGAATCTCCAGACCTCTTCTTGACTCTATTTTCCCTGCTAAATCAATATACATTCCATCTTCCATTAACGGGACAAGTCCAAGAATAACTTCTTTTGAAATTGCAGGGAAAATTTTTGATTTTTGAAAGAAAGAGAAACGTTTTTTTCCAAATGAACCAAGTTTATAAGGAATTACTTTACTAAGCATTCCTACAAAATCAGAGATTCTACGGTAATACACTTTGTTGTACCAGCCGTCATCATGTGAAAAATAAACAAATCTATTTTTCAGCAGCGGAAAGAACGCTCTTCCAAGTGGTTCTTTTTTGTGAGCCAAATATAACAATTCTGCAATTTCTTTTGGCTCTAATTCATCTAAATCACTTGCATCATCAAAATCTACCCAACAGAACTCATCAAATTCATCAATCTCTGCTTTCATTAATTTATGTATGTTTTCTTCTTCGACATATTCGAATAAAGTATGATAATGAAAATCAGTCCACTCAAAATTATGTTTTAAAAGCAACACTTGATGAAGCGGTGAAGGGATATTACTTGCAAACTCTTCAAATGTAATTCCAGATGTAATAAAACAATGACCCCGACGATTACCATTAATATATATCATATTTTTTACTTGGTCAGATCCTCCAGACAAAGCACCTAGCCACCTTCGTTTTATATGTTTCAATTCTATAGCATATTTTAACATGAAAAATTTTAGAAACATAGAAAAAACTTCAAAAACTATTTACAATTTCATGAGTTTTATTACATAGTGATTACAAGAAAAAAAACCTGTTAAAAAACAGGCTTTTTTACGCAATTTCGTCTGGATTTTGAGGACGATGAGGTTCATCATGCTTTTCATTTTTTTGAAAAATAGATTGAATCTTATCAATCGTTTGTGGAGCAAGTTCAATCACTTTTTCAGCTAAGTGTGTCCCATTTTGTAAGTGAAGGATATTTACGCCATCCTTGTTCACAACAAGAAATGCTACTGGTGTAATCGAAACACCACCCGCACTACCGCCGCCAAATGCTGGATTTCCTTGTGTTCTTTGTCCATCATTCGTTTGGAAATCTGATCCCCCTGCTCCGAATCCAAATGCTACTTTGGAAACAGTTAACACTACACCGCCGTCAGCCGTCTGAACAGGCTCTCCAACAATCGTATTAACATCGACCATTTCCTTTAAATTTTCCATTGCTGCTTTCATTAATCCTTGAATTGGATGATCCACCGTTCATAACCTCCTTTGTCATATCTTTCCTAGTTTTTCCGAAACTTTGTGAACTAAACATAAAATTTTATATTGCATTCAAAAACAATAAGTAATAATATTTAGAAAAAACAAAATAAAAGGAGAGTTATTTATGATACGGGAATTGACAACGAGTGATCATGAACAAGTACTTGCATTTCTAAAGGAAGAAGCCGCAATTAACTTATTTATCATTGGAGACGTTGAGGCATTTGGTTATGATACAGATTTCCAAGAATTATGGGGAAAATTTGCAGAGAATGACAAAATACAATCCGTATTACTACGCTTTCATGACTCATTTATACCATATGGAAAAGCAGACTTTTCCGCAGACGACTATGAAGGGATCCTTTCAGGTTATAACCCATTAAAAATCTCCGGTAAATCAGACGTTGTAGAAAAACTTGAAAACATACAAAGCATACAACTAGGTCTAAAAAATAAAATGTATTTTTGTGAATGTAAAGATGATACCAGCTTACCAACTACTCCAATTCACGAAACAATTAAAATTGCTTCAATAGATGATGTGGAACGAATTATGAAGCTTCGAAGTAACATTGAAGAATTCCCTAGCGCAGACCAATCAGAAAAAATTTTAAGACAATCCATTGAAACGAATACAGGACGCACTTACTATCTTGAAAAAGATGGAGAAATCATCGCTTCCGCCTCTACCTCTGCCGAAAATTCCTTATCCGCAATGGTTGTTGGAGTATGTACACATCCAAATTATCGTGGGAACGGATATGCTTCACTCATATTACAAAAAATGATACAAGATTTTATTAAAGAAGGAAGAACACTTTGCTTATTTTATAACAATCCAGTAGCTGGACGAATTTATAAGCGATTAGGATTTAAAGACATTGGGATGTGGACGATGTATCGATAACAATGTACGTGTTTTAATGGTTACCGATAATATAGACGTTGAAGGCGTTTAATGAGGAATGTTTTTGTTCAATACGGTTGTTGATACCGTTCACTCTTAACGATGTATATCATTATCCACATTTTACCCTACATCTTACTATTTGTACAAGCCGTAACATGTGACTTTCGGTAAATAAATATCGCAATAAATTACGTATTCCGACGGAATTATCCACAAAAAAAGCGGCGACAAATCCTTCCAATCGTGGAAAGACTCGTCGCCTCTGTTGTTATTATTTACGCAATACATTACGATATAGCCTATCATAATACAATTACCTTCTTTCGGTGTGTAACAGGCGCATGTATCTCTAATTAATCGTTTTACTTGCGTTTCTACTCTCATGCTCTCGCTTCCTTTCGTCTATAAATAAAAAAAGAAACGGATACCTCGTTAGAGATACCCGTCGTTATATTTACCACCCCATTTCCGTACCAAGTTGTCTAAGTACTCGTTTCTGCTTACGTAATGCTTGTGCCTCTGACGTACCTTCCGGCAATTGGATGTTTACCGTAGGCTGGAACGAATTCTGTACTGACGCACTACGTAATGTACCGCTATCTAATACACGTCCCTTAATTGCGTTCACACCGTTAACGTCATTAGGTCTTACGTTTATTTGCTCCGGTTTCATCCAATCGGTTGCTTCTAACGCTGTTCTCTCGACCGCTCCTTGCATCGCTTTCATTCCGTTAATCCAACCTTGCATCATGTTAACGCCGATCATATCGCGCATCCATCTACTAGGCGAATGGATATCAAGCGCTGACTGAATTACCGCTTTGATTGAATTAGCGATAGATTCTGCGACTGCCATCAGTTCCGGACGCATACCTTGCATACCTTGCATTAGTCCGCGAATTGCGTTCGCTCCGATATCTGGTAATGTAGCCGCCATTGCGTTAAATTCGAATAACGTTCCCGTATTGATTTCAGCGATTTTCGTTGCGAATTCGCCTTCTAGTAGCGCTAGTTCTTTCGCTGATCCGCTTCTCAATTCATCAAGTTTCTTAAGCATATCGTCTTTCATAGATTTCATTTGATCCGTCGAAACGATGCGAGCTTGTTCCATTTTAATAAGCCAAAGGTGATTGTACTTTCTTAACTCTGCGTCCGTCATTTTAGCGAGAACAGCCACTTCTCCCGCCGCCTTTGGACCCATTTGTTTAAGCTGATCTAGTAAACCGTTGTCTAACCCACGGCTTAAAAGCGATTGAATATTATCCGCCCATTGGTCAACGACATCTACTTGACTAGATAAGTTACCAAGTAAATCTTCTGCGGTTAATTCCGTTGTACCTTTAGCTTTATCGAAAAGTCCAACGAAATCAGTAATCGAACGCGCACGGTCTGAGACGGCTTTTTCGTATTCCGCGGTTATCGCCTTTTCTTGCTCGATTAATTTATTATTTATCGCCTGAGCTTTCGATACGTATTCCTCGTTAATTTGAAGTAATTTATCGTTAATTTCCTTCTTAACGCGTACTACTTCTTTATCCGCTTCCATACGTTCTTTTGTACCTTCAGCAAAACGACTTTGCACACGTTCCCATGCGCGGAGTTCGTCTGTTAACGACAGTTGCTTTAACGCTTTCTTATCTACGATCCAGTTTTTCGACTCTTCGAACGGATATTGCATCGCCCTAGCTAACTCATTGGCTGCTTGTCCTACTGCGTTCTTTTGACTAAGCATACCGATAATAAGTCCTGCTCCGATGTTCTTACCGACCTCGTCACGCATTACACGGGAAGGAGAGTGAATATCGAAGAAACTAGTCAATGCGTCTTTAATATTGCTACCAATTTCCTTAACAGCATTTATTGCACCACTAGCCATTGACTTAATACCATTGATTAAACCGTTAATGATATTTTTACCAATTTGGACTAAATCAAGATTTTCGAACGTAGATTTGATGTTATTCATGATGTCAGTAGCAATCTGCTTCGCTGTATTGAAAGCGCCTTTCCAGTCACCAGAGAATAATTGCCCGACCATTTTGACTAATCCTTTTATAACAGTTACAGCATTCTTGATAGCTAGTTGTATATTGGCAAAAGCGATTTTAACGACGCCTTCGACAATAGGGAATATCATTTGGAATAGTCCTTGGATAAAGGAAAGAGCTGCTTGTATAACTTGTTTAACATTATCAAAACCGCTAGACACGATAGTTTTGATTCTACCCATAAGGTCATTGTCCCAGATCCCTAACATACGAGGAATGATTGAGATGATCCCTACACAAAACTCTGTCAAGATTTTCTTACCCGCTTCAAGCATTTGAGGTAAGGAATCCCATAAGATTGTAAGAATTTTAACTGTTATATCTATAATAGCCGTCACTAATTTAGGTATGATTTGGATAATACCGTCTATTAATGCCATCAGAATTTTAATACCTGCGTCAAGGATTTTCGGTAGATTTTGCATTAGTGTATCAGATATCTTTATAATCAAATCTAACGCTGTATCAATCAACTGAGGAAGTATCTGAATAATTCCATCAACTAAAGTCATTAGAATTTTTATGCCGGCATCAAGTATCAATGGTAAATTCTGAGTCAGCATGTCACTAATAGTAGTGATTAAATCTACTGCTAATTGAATTAAATTCGGTAACATCAATACTATTCCGTCAAGTAAGGACGTAAGTATCTGTATGCCCGCTTCAGCAATCATAGGTAAATTTTGTACCAACGCATCAGATAAAGTCGTGATTACTTGAATAATCGCCTCGACAATTAACGGTAAATTTTGAGTAATTCCGTTTATTATCGCCATTAAAATCTGCATTCCAGCTTCAAGCAAAACAGGTAATAAAGTGCCTATCAATTCTGTTAGTGTACTCATCAAAGTAGTTACTATAGTAACTAGCGATTCTATAATAATAGGGAGAGCTTGAGTCAGACCGGTAATAATATTCGTTATAATTTGCACTCCGATTGTCACTAGTTGCGGTAATGCCGTCGTAAAAAAGGTTACTAGATTCGTAATCAAAGTATTGATAACTTCTAGAATAATAGGCATTCCAGCTGTAATTGCCTCTGCGATAGTCGGTGCGAATCTTGCCGCGGCTATCATAATTGCGGGAATCCCACCGAGTAAATAGCCGACAATCGTTGGGGCAATCGTTGCAAAAATCGTCGTTAATTGGCTAAAATCTCCGCTAAATGCCGCTTTTATCGCCTCAAAAAGACTTAGAAGCCCTTCCCGAATGGAAACGACCGCCTCACCGATTACTTGCGCCGCATTTTGGAATCCTACAGGTAAATGCGTAATCCAGTCGTTAAGGGCGTCACCGTCTAATGCTGCGAAGAGTAGGTATTTACCTAACGCTACCAACGCTTGTCCGAAAGCGTTTATACTACTTAACACCTCGCCTATTGACTGCGCAATACCTTGTAGTCCTTCCGGTAAATGAGTAATCCAATCATTAAGAGTATCACCGCTTGCTGCTGCCCAGAATAAGTATTTACCTAAGTCAATTAACACTTGAACGAAAGCATGGACTTTACTCAACGCCTCCCCAATCGCTTGTGCCACACCTTGCATACTTTTTGGAAGGTGCGTTAGCCAATCGTTCATTGAATCGCCACTAGCTACCGCCCAAAATAGGTACTTACCTAAATCTAATAACGCTTGTCCAAAGACTTTTAGACTAGCGACTACTGACATGACGCCATTTCTAAACGTCTCGCTCGTTTTCCACAAATGGGTCATTCCGACTACAAGCCCTGCGATAGCTGCCGCAACAATCCATACAGTAGCACTCATGGCAGCGAATCCTGTAATGATAGGCATTATTGCCGGTTTTAGCATGAATAGAATCGCTCGTAACCCTTTGAAATAGCCAATACCTATTGACAATGGCGATAGTATTAACATCAATGCGGGAACTAACATCATCGTACCTTGTATAAATTTAGCTAAAGCCGGATGCGCTTCGTTGAATTTTATAATTAAGTCGGCTATGCCTGCTATAAAATTAAATAGTGGGATCATTACGGCTGCAAAGGCTTCTTTCATCGGGTTAAATGCTTCCCCTAGTTTCTCGATCATGTTCCCATAGGCTTCTGCATACTTCGGATTCATTTCCATATTAGCGCTATGCAAAGCACCATATAGCATAAGAGCGGACGCCGCCGCCATGCCGAACACCATTGGGAATGCCATTACTTGCTTGTCAATATCACGCATAGTATTTTGTAATTCTTTCATACTAGCGGTCGGGCCTAATAATTCTAAAGCTAGTTGTGCGGAACTACCGCTATTCGCCACTTGCTCTAGTGAATTTGCTAGTGCTAAACCCGCTCTATTCGCGGATAATAAAGGGTTACCCATATTAGCATAGTTAGTAGATATCCTACTAGCGGTGGTACTCATGTTGTTCATCATACCGATTGTCTGTAACATCGACACCATAGCCGTTTTATTAGCATTTAGCATCGCATCTGCCGCTTTCTTTTGTTGTGCGCCTAGTTCGGTAGCTTGGCTTATAAGTTCTTCCGTTGACCCCGAATAACTATCCATACCGTTAGCTAACTCATAAAAACCTTTTTCAACTTCAAGCATTTGACGGCGGAAAGGCATTAACGCCTGCTCATTAGCTAACCTCATCTCGTTCCGCATAGCGCGTATTTCTTGCTGAAGCGCCCGCATCTCTTGGTTAACGCGTGCTGCCTCGCTAGATACTTGTCCCATGCCCGAACTAAAGTTACCTGTGTTAGGCGCTGGTACATCTATGTTTAAACTACTCATCGTTTGTTTGAAATTATCCGCTGCTGCCGTCACCTGCTTAAAACCGTTTGTTATATTAGAAATATCAGCAATTAATTTTACTTCTACCACGTTACTAGACATTTTTAATTACTCCCGCGATTTCTGTACATTTCGTACTCTAAAATCAGCCCTTTTTTCTCAATGAAGTCACGCAAACGCTGAATTTCATAAATCTGCTGAAGCATTGCTTCTGAAACACCATTTGTTCTCATTAGCTCTTCGTTCATCATTACTAGTAATTGGCTAATATAACTTCTCAGCTCGTCTAAATCCTTCGTATTTGCTAGTTTCTCGGTGATTTCATGCATTTTTTGTAACCTCGTTAAAGCCTCCATATAATCTCTCCTTTAAATTTTTAGTGATATAAAGAAAAAACACCCACGCTCTTTTGGCTCAGGTGTCATCCTAATTAAAAGTATTTATTTCGCATCATTTACTCATACTGCACTATCTTACTCCCATAAATTGTTTCTTTCTTCGCCATTCCCATGCGATGTCATCGCGGTGGTCATTCAACGCGGACCATAATCCGACATCTGAATTCACATCAATCTGTGCTTGTCCAGTGGCAGCGCGTGTTAGATCATCATATAGTTTTCTAATACGCATACTTTGTAACGGGTCACCGTTATGTAACGTATCTAAATGCGCTTTAATATTAACGAAATTAGACAACACCTCCCGCGCAACTTCAACGTCCATATATGTGATTTTCTCTTCTATATAAGAAATAACTTCTTTGATATTAGGTGTCATAACTATATGAGAAGTGATGATGCCAGCCTCCTGCTCTACCTTATGTGGATCGTACTTAGTTTCAGTTTTTAACGAAGCAACACCGGCTTCTTTCTTTGCTTCATCTAAACGAGTACTAAGTTCTTCTTTATAAATACTTTGAATTACATCAAAGGATAGATTATATTTTTCAACTAAGGCTTGTGTGTCTTCTTTCTTCGCAACATCTGTAAGGCGATCACTCGTTTTAATTGCCTGCTTTTCTTTCTCAAAGTCGCTTAAATACTTTGTAGACTGATCAATCAAATGTTTTAATTTAAAATTATACGGATCTTTAGCCTTACCCTCTCTGATTAATTCGCCGGCCTTTTTCTCAGTAAACGCGTAAATTTTACCTTGCTCTCTATAACTACCTTCAATCTGCCCACTTTCCAATACGTAAACATCTCTGTATTCAGTCATAATACATTCCTCCTAAATTTTTTATGTTTATCGCCTAGTATGGCGTACTTTTATTCATCTTCGTCTTCTCTATCAGTACTTAATGATTTAAATTCGAAAGTACCATCCGTATAGTAAAATAGTCGTTCTTGTGTCTGTTCATCATAGTTTCCGTAAAATACATTCACGATTTCTTCACTAGCTACTACTTTCATATCATCGATATCCTCCATAGCATCAACTCCTTTCTATCTTCAAATCAAACACATAATAACCGTTTTCTTTTGCCGCTAAATAAATATCTCGTACCGACCGGTTTATATCATCTACAATCTCAAATACATATTTGGCGTATGTATCTGAACAGATAACCTCTCCAGTTAAATAATCGATCAAATACAAAGTCACAACCAAACCAACGGTCGGATTTGTAGAAACAAATATTTGCCCTATAGCTTTGTTAATGTAAACCACTTCTTTCTTTTAATCATATTCTATTAGAGTACGTGAAATTTTAGGTCTAAAACCTTTCTTCGATGCACAGTAAAGCATGTCTTCCCAAAGCATATCTTGAAATATGTCTAACTTTGACTGTCCGCTTAATTCAGCTAAATAGTTGATAATTACTTCTAATCTTTCCATCGTAAAATCTTCGTTCTGACGATAATACTCGAAGATTGACATATCACCTTTCCCGCCTACACGGTTACACTCTCCGCAACATACTACTAAGTTATCAATACGATGTGGTCCCGCAAAAGACATTGGGACTACATGATCGATTTGCAAAGTTTTCATCGTTAACGATTTACCACAGTACATACAGGAATTAAATCGTTCGATTAACACTCTTACTTGTCCATTTGTAATATCCGCAAAAGTATTATTTCTCGTTACTCGATTACGACCATTACGATTTACTCGACTCGCTTTACCTTGTGGGGTTTGCTCATAAGCACTTTTTGACTCCGCATCACAATTTCGGCAATACCATTGATAACCATATTTATGATGTAGTGCAAAATCCTTTACCGGTTTTTCTTCTTTACATCTACTACATACCTTTGTTTCTAATTCGATCTTTTCCGCATATTTTGCGCTCATATTTTAGACCCTCCATTTTTAAAAGTTAATATTATATATCTGAAACGACGCTTTCTTTACGCAAGATGGCATCGTTAATCAGTAAAGAAATCTCTTCATGTTTTCGACTAAGCATCGGAACAATCCGAATAACTACTTTCTTATTAAAAGTTGGTTCCAATATCTTTTTTAGTTTCATACCACGGTGAAAATGTGGCATATCACTACGTATTCTTACTAGTTTGGTATCATCGGGTATTTCACTCGATAATTGTTCTAAAGCATGCAAGATACACTTATTAGTCGATGTCACGTCCTGGTTATCAATGTACAAGCTAGCAACTTTAAATGGCTCATATCGATAGCTACCACCTTCAACATGTCGATATTGGAAAGAAGCCCCTGCTGCAAATACGCCATCCTCAACTTTACGTATAGCGATATCTAACGTTACAATCTCATTTTCGTTAAAATTCACTCTACCGCCACTCCCTTTCTTATTGACCTTGCAAATTTTAAATCGTATAATATAATTGGATATTTATAATGTTTTTTAATCGAAGTGAAAATAAAAAATTATGATTTAATTACCTGGCAGTAACGATCTAACTCTTCATATAATTCCGGAGTAAATTCATACGCCTGCAAGAGATTCACTTGTAATTTTTTCGAAATTGGACAATACCCATTCTCGATACTAGAAATTAATTCTCTTGAAACTCCCAAATGTTTTGCAAATTCTTGTTGTGTCATCTTCCCTCGTAATCTTAATGCTCTTACTTGCCACCTAGTAATATTCATTCCTTTCACCTACCTTGTTAAAAATGTAGTTTTTATATTAAAAATGGTATATTCGAGGTAAAAATTAGAGATTTTTCTATTTAACCTCTATACTAATTTGTATAAACCTCCGAGGTATTAAAGTATAAAACTAGGAAACTCGTGACCAAATCTCTCGGAGCTGATCACCGCATTTGCCGGCGTCTGTATATCGTTCAGAACATTTCCCTTCTTCTAATTCACTAATAGAATACGTGGTAACTGTCCCCCAACGTATGTCATGTTTCTTTTTACCAAAACGCGGGACGTATTCACTCAACTCTTTATAGTCCTCTGATCCCTCTAGCTCTGACATCGAATTAAACCCCGGTTTTCTCTGATCGTTCATTGCGAATTCAGATTTCACTTCCGAAACAATCTGTTCTATCTCATCGGATTTTAATTCGTTATAATCCCCGATATGATTCAGCTCATATGGAGAATAAAACGTATAATCTAATTGCTGACGTCTCCAATCACGCATGTACCGCCCTTCACCTTCGATATTATGCTCGGCTCGGTTGTACTCTTTCCGTTTACGAGTACTGTCTTTAATCCTACGACAAGATTCACCGCATATCTTTGCGTTACCTGCCCTGGACTCGTCTATGAATTTCCCCTCACATACCTCACATTTCTTTATCCGTTGTAACTCCTTGTCCGTTAAAGGCGTTAAACCGTCCTCTAGTCGTCGAAACTTACGTGCGCCTTCGCCAAGCGGGACGTATTCGGATTTTTCCGTTCCTTTTTCGCGTGGTCGATCCGTTAACATGACGCCTTGATTAAAGTCGTCAGCAAGAATAAAGTTCGTTAGCTTCTCAAGTAATACTGAACGCTGTCTAATGCCCACACCGTCATATAATGCAACCAAGGCACTAAAAGGACTGGCAACTCGCATACGTGTATCAATATCGAATGAACTATGTAACCTGTAATCGTTCTTCTTATAGTCGGGAAATAGCGTATGGATACTATTACGTAAATCATCAAATTTAAATTTCTCTATCGGTTTACTATGATTTCTATCTAATGAAGACTCAATTTCTTTCATCGCTAACATAGAATTCCTCCTCTGCCGCTCTATATAATGGAATGTCCAAAAGGAACACACGGCTTGTCTTTCTTTCTATTTCTTTTAAATTCCATCGATTCTATATATTGATAATTAATTTAGCGATAATAAGTAAAATAGTAATTATTTTCGTTAGAAAATGATTACCAAGGCTTGTGAGCGTAAGCGAATAGCCTTGCAATATGTTGCTTACTTATAAATATTGCTTACTTAAAATATTGCTTACTCTTCGTTCCTTTCGAACAAAAAATCGTTATAGATAGTCCATAATGGACAATCCATCGTTATCAGAATGTTCCTTTTGGACACTCGGCACTTTTTTAGCTTCATGACTTATTCGGATATCATCGTATAATCGTTGTCTTTGCTTCTCATAACGACGTTCTCTATCCGTTTTATTTCTTGCTTCTATTTCGGCAGCTTTATTTAAAAATTCATCTACGTACTGTCGATACGTTGCAAGAAATTCAGCTCGTTCTAATGGATCATGAACGATAAAATAGTCCTTATTTGCCACTATTGGCGATTTCTTAGTTTCCACCAATCCATACGTAACTAACACACTTAATCTAGTATTGAACGCTTTTCTACCAAGTCCGGATTGTAACTGTAAATATTCACGACTGTGCCATACGGTATATAACAAATCTTCATTACTTGTATTCCGCCAAGAACGCATGTAAGCATATAAGCCCACTACATCGGAATTAAAGCCTGGTAATAGCGTATATAGTCTCACCAACGAATTAGATACTCGAGAAAATCCTTCAGTTGCACCGAAATGTTTCATAAGTACCTCTTCCGTTAGAATGTCAGCCTCTTCAGTTTCTTTCTCCATGCAAACGTCCTCCTTTTCCGTTACCTAAACGTTTAACACGCACTATATTTTAATTAACTACGTAAGAAGGCAGCCGAAGCCGTCCCCCTTTATTCAATTTCAATTTTATAAATATGACCATTAGCGTCTTTTTTAGCATACACACCGTAAGTCCCGTCGCCTTTAGCAAAAGAGAAAGCAAGTGCTAGTCCGTTTAATACTTGTTTATGATTATCACGGGCTTCAAACGGCTCCAACTTTTTATTTACGTAACATGGATCAGAAATTAAAATCTGTCCACTATCAACGCAAACTTTACCAAGGTATTCAACATCCTCGCAATCCTCTTTTATCATCAATAAGAACTCAATTATTTCTTCTAGCCCACGATGGCACTTTTGTATCTTATAACCTTCTGGAAGACATCTTTTTCTATCCCACAACTCCTCCCAAATCTCAATGTGTAGGATATCCACAAGAATTTCTTCTCCTTCTTCTACCGCCACAACCTCATAAATATTTTTCATAATCTATCTCTCCCTTTTTATAATTTTTAGCCTTCTACATAGTAGGACGCATCACTTTGTTACTTCGCACACTTTTTCGTAAATTTTTTTTTCGACTTTTAACCCCTACACTATGTATGACGCATGACTCACCCATTTCGCGCAGAAATCTTGAAATTTTTTCTTACACTTACTAAGTCGCGTGAGTTTCTTATTTCGCGCACATATTTCTAAATTTTTTCCGTTCTTACTTTAGATGATGCTCGAGATTGTAAAACCGCGCACTTTCCGTATAAATATACGCAAAAAAAGCACGTGTGTAGGCCGCACATGCTTTACTCGTTTAAAAATTCGGTTGTCCCTCTAATAACATTTCGATAAATTCAACCGCCAACATTCCTTCAATGTTGCCTTTTATATTTTCGCAGTAAATCTCAAGTGCTTTATACCGATCCGAATCGTATACATTTATCTCCGTTTTACCTCGCTCTCGCTCCGGTATTTGACGGAAAGTAACAACATTGCCGTTAATTTCGTAGTAGATTGATTCCGTCAATAAGTAAGCCTTGTTTCTCGTAACCTTCAATCCGTCTATATCTCTGTATTCAAAAGTAATTGTTATTTCTTGTCCCATTTTCGTTTCCCCCTTTTATTTATAGGCCGATGACGAAAATCACACACAAACGTAAGGTTGCCGTCCTTACGGCTCCATGTCATCTTGACGTATCACTTAGGTCGCTGATTCACCTGCCTGCCTATCACAGGCGAATGCTACGACTCACCTATTCGAATTTTATAGAATAACCGCTATGAACATATCGATTAAAAATAATAGTGTTCCGATAATGAAAGTGCCATAATACCAAGTGCGATCCGCCAGTGACTCAAGCCCAAAGAATTCGTTCATCTTTTCGAACATCTCCAACGCCTCCCTTAATGTAAGTCCTTTTTAATCGCCGCAAGTGCAAGTAGAAACTCCAATGCCGTCATATTTCCGATTTGAGTAATATCGACCAAGCTTTCGTCTAAATCCCCTTGTAAATCTAATACCGTTGCGCCAAGAATAATCTCGTCATTATTGCCATAAGTGAACTCTTCGATTGAGATTCCGTCCTCATATATTGATAGAACGTGTCTATCCGTGATTTTAAAAGCCTTCTCTACAAATGCTACTTTCGAACCATCCCCGTTCTCTACCGTGATATTTACATTTACCTCTTTGATATTTTGTAAGTTCATAATTTATTATTCCCCTTTCATAATCCGAAGTGATGTCACCTTGATTCGTTAATCACATTATAAAAGTGATGTCACCTTGAAGTCAATAAGAAAAATCAAATATTTAAAAATTAATTTAAAAATGCTATCATAATGACATCACCTAATAAGGAGCGAATATAAATGGCTACAAATAAAAAAGCGTTTACTTTACGTTTACAGGAAGATAATTTTAAGAAGATACAATTCATTTCTGAAAACGAACATCGATCGATTGCGAATAAGATTGAAGTGTTAATTATTGAAGAAATTAAAAAATACGAACAAGAAAAAGGAGAAATCGTGATAGAAAATGAGGAGAGCGCTGAATAAGCGTTCTTTTTATTTGAAGATTTAATCGTCCGAAGTACAGAAAACTACATATCCCCAGGAAAATATATACATTTATTGTTATAATTAAATTCGTAATATATTTTAGGGAGGATTTAACGTGAAAAAGGTATTAATTGTTGGGGCATTATGCTTATCATTAGCTTCTCTAACTGCATGCGGTAGTGGTGGCGAAAAATCATCCGCTGAGCCGAAGCAAGAAGCGAAAAAAGAAAAGAAAGAAACGAAGGTAACTGTAGATTCTATTATTACGGAGTTTAAAAACGCTGGTTTACAAGCTGAAAATCCAACTGATCTACCACAGAAGGAATTCGGTAACACACGTAAAGAGGGGAAACGCATCTTGGTGCCAGCTCTCGGCGAAGATAACGGCGGAAGACTATTTGAGTTTACTAAAAAAGAAGACTTAGAGAAGGCAAAGAAATACTACGATGAGCTAGGAAACAATGCCCCTATGCTATTCTCGCATACATACGCAAAGGGTAATTTCCTTTTACAAATGAATGGCGAAATGAAAGACGAAGAATTCGTAAAATATAAAGACGTAATGGATAAACTACTGAAATAAACGCAAAGAAGCCGCCCGTAATAGGCGGTCTTTTCTTATATGTATACTACTTGCTTATTCTACGCTTCCTTTTTCTTATTTTCTTTCCAGCTTTTCCTTGTAATCTCGATAATCTCCATCAATAGTTCCCATAATATTTTCTTTACTTTATCATTACTCAATATCTTATTAAGTAATTTAAAAATAAAGCTCGTTATTTTCTTTAACATTATTTCTCCCACCATTTCTCTTTTAACATACTTGATGCTAATTTTCGCATAAATTTGCTGTCACTATGTGAAGAAATATCTTCTAATAATTTAATAGCTATTTGCTCATTTGATTGTTTTTCATCTATATCTAACATTTGTTCCACTTTCTTTGAAAGTTCCACTGTATCTACACTGATTCCCTTTTCAACTGCTTCTATAATTGACTGATCCATAGGTAACTTAGATTCTGCTTTAGCTAATTCTAATGCTGTGTTAGAAACTCGCTTCTCAAAGTTCCTCTGAATTAATTGCAGTTCATTTTGAGTATTATTATCTGACATTTTCATTTACCTCCCTTAAATTCATATATTAACATAATATCATTAAAATGTATTTTATACTAACCTAGTAAATGGTGAACAAAAACCAAAAGTAACCGCCCTCACAGGCGGTTTTATTATACGCAACTATACCGTTAACCCTCCAACTCCGCACCCATTTCGTTCAATACGTGCTCCTTCAGATACAAAAACGCTGCTACCTCTCCCTTCGTCATTCCCCTTTGCGAACACATGCCGTCCAATAATAACCACTCCGTATCACCTACAAAATTCCGAAAGTGCTTCCTATCTTCTTCAAGTACTAGCATCGTTTCTAATTCTTCCAGATCTACTATCGCTCGTTTTCTACCTAATTCGTCCACATAAAACACCGATACCGTATCGATTGCTCGATAGATTTCGAAAGTAAATACGTTATTGCCTCGCTTTACGTCCGCATGATACCACATTAACTCCTGTCCATCTGATATCGATATTTTGTATAAACTTGACGGTAAGTTCCTCATTACTACGTCTCCTTTTACGTTATTTGCTTACGTGTAAAATTTTAACAGTTAGATATTAACGGAATATTAAGCTGACGTGAAGCTTCGGTATAGATTTACGCATTAGCCACTGTATTCCACATTTTAAAGCCGTTTTCCCTAGAGAATTATCAGCGAAATTGAGTACGTATATCCTACGTACTATAAATACATTCAAAACTACTCCTATCTCGTAAAACATAGAGTATTATCTAGTAAATTAGACCCGAAGTTTTAAATTTTGCACGGATTTTCCAGGCACCTGGCGAAACAAAACTCCGAAAACCTCCCCGCCCCCCAAAATAAAAAAGCCGGTATTATTTTACCGACTATAATTTAAACGTTTTTAATTTATCTTCGATTTGTTCTTCCGTAATTCCAATATATCGTAGCGTTATCGAAGGATGACTGTGATTTAATATCTTTTGCAACTCTGCGACGTCCTTATGTTGCTTGTAATACCAATATCCGAACGACTTCCTTAACGAATGATTACCAACGCTTTCTACTCCTGCAAAGTCTGCGGCTTTATTTAGCTGACGATACGCCTGCGTTGGCGAGATCGCTTTGTCTCCCTTGCGAGATGGAAACAACCACTCGCTATCGACTGTAGCTACATACTCTTGTACCTCATCGTATATAGAGTCCAGGTATATAGTACGTTTCTTTTGGGTCTTGCCTTCCTTAACGATTGCCTTACGCTTCCCTTTTACATCCGATACCTTTAGCTTCAATAGATCACCGACACGTAATCCTGTATTAATACCGATCAAGAATAATATGTAATCTCTTTCACTACAATGTCTGCGTAAACTCCACTTCATGTTATCGATCTGTTCTAAATCTCGAATAGGTTGTACGTCCTTCAATTGATTCATGCGAAATACCCCTTTCACGAAGACAGTAATATCAATGTTTTGAATGTACGATTTTTTAAGATAAGTCTATTTTATCGCCAATATCTCACAACGTCAATAGAATAAACGAAATGAATGTACGTTTTTATGTAGAATCATACATTTGAAATAAGACCCGAAGTTTTCGAGTCACGTCTCCGTCGGAGGGGCGAAGCTGGTCTAATCGGAAAATTTCGGAACGTTACAAAACAAGTTTCTTCTAATATATGCACCGTAAAATCAACTCTTCCGAAAGTTCCAGTCGGCTACCTGTAAGACAGCGGTGACTGCCGAAATGTAAACCGATGTAAACTCCCGAATCCATTTCCTACTATATATAGCGAAAAATAGGACGCTTTACATGTGCGGTAAAAGTTTCGGAAGGGTTGCGTGTAACGAGCGGAAAGCTGACGAAATGGGAAGCGTTGGGAAGTCATTATTACGGTTGCTTCTATATATACGAAGGAAAATCTTCACTTCCCATCGTTAGGATATTACGCGGATTACGATGCACGGTTTCCGTGCGTGACGTGCGTTCAACTGTTAAAATGTATTATAAAGATATACAAACCTCTCGAGAATGAAGGTAGATAAGGAGTATGTTATGGCGAAAAAATACTATGAATTTATGAGTGACTTGTCTTCAAAGGAATTGTATGAAGGTCTTTTAGGGCACGGGTTGTTTAGTAACAAATTACCACCATTTTTAACCTCAAAAGGATTTCTTGATTATTGTAATAAACATGAGCCGGAATTTACTAACACTAAGAAGGAACAGTCATATATCTTTTATGAAAACATGAGAAATATAAACATACCTCGTCCTTTAGGGATACCTACTCCAATGTCCTATCAACGCCTTTGTTTGCATTTAGAACGTAACTGGAATGAAATATTAGAGCATTTTAAAAATAAAACTCAGGATGAAGAGTATAAGATGAGTCGGATTCATATTAGAAAAATGAAAGGTCATCCTAAGATTTTTAAGATGAATTATAGTGACTTTAAAAATGACGGAACACCAGAACCTGACTTATTAATAGGTAAAAGATATCAAGTAAATGCTGATATATCTACTTGCTTTCCTAGTATGTACTCTCATTCAATTACATGGGCGCTTGTAGGGAAAGAAACAGCAAAGCAAACTAAAAATAATCGTGATTTATGGTATAACCAATTAGATTATTATGTTCGAAATACGAAGAATGGTGAAACAAATGGATTATTAATTGGTCCGGATGCTTCGAATTTACTATCAGAAATAATATTAACTTCTATTGATTACGAACTTCGTAAACTAGGATGGGAATATGTAAGAAATATCGATGACTACACCTGCTATGTTACCAACTATGAAGAAGGTCAGCAATTTTTAGTACAATTATCAGAGCGGCTTCGGGCGTATGATTTAATACTTAACCATAAGAAAACCCGAATCAGACCATTACCTCTTGCTTCTGTTGAACATTGGGTCAGGAAGTTAGGTGCTTATGCCAATTTTAATGGGAGGGAGATAGTTAACTTTAAAGATGTTAGGGGTTATTTAGATTTATCAATACAATTAATGCAGGAAAATAGTAATAACTCTGCTATATTAAATTTTGCAATTAAAGTCCTATCAAAGAAAAAAATGACTACCCAGGCTATCGAGTATCTTGTTAAAACTATTTTTCATCTTGCGATTATATACCCTTATTTGATTCCTTTGCTAGAAGAAAATATATTTAACGTGTTTCAAGTAGAAAGTAAAATGATTAGTGAATTTTCAGCATTGATTTATACAGAGGGTATGAAGAATAACAATTTTGAAGCAGTATCTTATGCCATTTATTATGCACTCAAGTATCGGTTTGTTATCGAAAAATTGGATTTTACCGAAATAAGAAAGAGTAATCATTGTATTCTACTATTACTAGCTTTTTTATATTGTAAGCATCATAATTTCTCAAAAGAGATGAAAGAGTTTAAAAAGGTGGCGAGGGGTTTAAGTACAGATGAAGAAGACTTTAATCGGAATTGGTTATTTGTATATGAAGTCTTACCGAAAACGCTTTTAAAGAGTGATTGGAAAAAACTCAAAGAAAATGAGGTAACGTTTGTAATGGGTTTCAAATGAAATGCGTTAGGAAATAACTGCATTATGGTAGAAGAACTCACCGCATAATACATTGAAGGAAGATAAATAGAGACCGTCAGGAATGACGGTTTTTCTTATTTTATCTTCCTTACGAATCGTTTCTTTCCGTTCTACTTCTCCTATTCTTTCGATAATACCTTTAATACATAACTTATTACACAAGTACTGATCGATAAAGAAGAGAAGCCTTAATTGTATTGACTTTTATAAGTGCTCCAGGGGAAATTACGTTTCAAAGTAAATAAACCTATTAAATTATGTTTTTTATGGTAAAACGCCCAAATAAATGTAGCCTTGAACTCTATAAATCGGTATAATGGAATCATGATTTAACGACAAAAAGCCCACTACGTATTGGTAGTACGTAATAAGCTCATCGTCGTAAGAAAGGCGGTGAGAGAATGGATTTACAAACAGTTATCGCTTTGTGTGCAGTTTTAACTGTGGTCTTTACTGTAGTATTTGGAATTCTTAATCTACTAGTAAACATTCTCACCAAAAAGTAGTATTTATTATTTTTAGCTTCT
Organism: Bacillus sp. AFS098217; assembly: GCF_002551815.1. Classification (GTDB taxonomy): domain Bacteria; phylum Bacillota; class Bacilli; order Bacillales; family Bacillaceae_G; genus Bacillus_A. The sequence continues at coordinate 30,048 of NZ_NVPR01000163.1, read as the reverse complement.
CAGTGTTGGTAGCACCGAGGAGCTTTTTCTATTATTTATGGTTTTTAAAATACGGAGTAAACACATCGTTTACTTTACGGGCATAAATTGCCTTCGTTTTTAACTTAATAGCAAAGTTTCCTCTCAGGAAACCTATAAGTAAAAAAAAATAATACGATTCACTTTAACGAAATCCATCTAAAGTTTACTCTAAGTAGCCTTCTATTGAAAAAAAATATTCCGTATAATCCGTAAAAGTTCTCATTTTGCGAACATCTAGCCTAAAAAAATTTTCCTTCAAGGAAAGTTAACGTAAAGTCAAAGTGATACTTTTTGTATCCTTATAGCAACATTATACTTGACTAAAAGTCAACTTACAATAGATTGTACGTATTTTACATATGCTTTTTACCAATTCGCATATACGTTTTGCCAATTAGTATATACGTTCTTACGGATTGTAAAACAATCCTTTTCGCTTTCTGAACAATAATTATCTTTTTTTATTATTTGTTCGGATTAAATACCACACAAACATCTCATACTCACCCAAATATCTCATCCAGCTTATCTGCGACCTCGCGCTGCATTGTCGGAAGCACATGACTATAGGTATTCAAAGTAGTTTGAATATCGGTGTGGCCAAGCCGTTCTGATATCAGTTTTACATTTACATTCTGTTGTATTAGCATGGTTGCGTGCGTATGACGTAAGTCGTGGAAGCGTATCTTTGGTAAACCGAGTTTCTCCGTTAGGTTATAAAACTCTTTTCGAAGATTTCGAGGAATCATCGGCCGACCGTTACGCGTACATATTACTAAGCCATGATCCCGATAATCTCGTTGATAGTATTTCTTCTCTTCAATTATTCGTTTTTGGTGCATTTTTAGTTCTTCTATTAGTTTCGCTGGAAAATGTACATTGCGTACACTCGCGTTATTTTTAGCACCAGACTTAATTTTAGCGGTCTGGGTTAACGTTTGTCTTACGTATATGATTTGATTCTGAAAATCGATGTCAGTCCAACGCAACCCCATAATCTCACCTTGTCTCATACCTGTTAATAATGCAATTACGAATACAATATAACATCTAGTAAGTCGGTGAACTTTCTTCGACTCATCAATAAAATAGTTAACTTGTTCTAAGCTCCATACGTTTATTTCTGGCTTTTTTCTCATTTTCGGTAGCGTAATCCCTATCGTTGGATTATCTCTAATCAATTTTAAAATTTTTGCTTTTCGCAACGAAGCACTAATTATTCGATAAACAAGATGAACTGTTGCTGGCGAATAACCTACATCAATAACTAAATCGTTAACAAACTTTTGCATATGTATCGGTTCAATCTGCCTTAATTGAAAATGCCCTATCCTCGGTTTAATTACGTTTTCTAAATACATTTTGTGAATCTCGTAAGTAGTCTCCTGTAAATGAAATGATCGCTCTTTCATCCACTCGTCCACAAAAGTAGCGTACGATAGTTTCGATAAGTCCGAATGCTCACCGCCTAACATTTCCGCTTTTAACTTCACCATAGCATCGTGGGCTTCACGTCTCGTTTTGAATCCCCTTCTACGGATTTGCCTCCGCTTCCCAGTCATCGGATCTCTTGTAATATCGAAACCAAACATCCATTTTCCTGTCGCTTTATCTTTCCTTACTGAACCACCCATAATTATTGATTCCCTTCGTTATATATTTCGTATTTTCTTCTTGACTTGATCACTCTGTCCTTCATCATGGGATGAGGGTAAGGAAAACGGCTAGGACAGAGGACGTCTACCTTACATCGCTAAAACAAATAGTTAAAGCGACATAAAGTAGACGTTCATTGTCACTTCTCATGGTCTATCGGATTAAGGTTTCCGTGTAGTGTACACCCTGTTGGAACGTCGGTTTTCACCCACAACGAACTTTTTACAAGTAATGCTTGTCCTACTTGCAGAAAGACTTAGGGAAGGAATCGTACTACTGACGTTATCCTTAATTACTCGTAACCTAATTACGCCTTTCCATGATCGTCGCTACCCGTGCCGTAACACGCCAAGCAACCGTCCAGACCTTTTTATGGCAGTCCTCGCCTAGACTAGACACAAACGGCAACAGGGAACGTTTATAACGTGTCTACGCTGTTTTATATGCATCGGCACAGCTAACCTTTTACGTGTTTAAATTAACGACCTGGTACGGCTTCCACGTCGTGACTAACCCGATAGTTAGCTAAAAAAGACAATACTTAAGAACCCTTGCATCCTCGAATTTTTTTCGATAAAATGAAGGTAACGAATATCGGATTGAGTCCGTTATTTAGTTATATGCGAATGTTTTGAGTCTCCAGTTGGCGCTGGGGACTTTTTCTTTTTATCTCGTTCTTTTTAGTTTGGTTAACGGTGAATACTCATCGTGACTTTTTCTCATTTCTTTAACATCCATTTGTATATAGCGTCTCATCGTCCGAATATCCGCCCATCCACCAATCTTTTGTAATGTGAAAACATCACATCCGTTTAGTATCATGTTTTTAGCCCATGTGTGACGATATACGTGCGCGGATACTTTCTTCCCTTTCACTCCTGCTTTATCTGCATAATGCTTCAATCGTTTATTAAAATGAATGGTAGTCAATGGATCACCGTAACTTGTTAAGAATATCAAATCGCTTTTAAAATTAGCTTTGTTTTCATTTACGAGTTGTAAAACTAACTTAGTAACATGTGTAGAAATCGGTACTAAACGTGGCTTCCTATTTTTACTTCTATCCGGTGAAATTGTTATAAAACGTGATTGAAAGTCAATATCTGTAATACGTAAACTAACAAGCTCTCGAATCCTTAAACCGGAATCAAGTAGCAGATTAATTGCTACAAAATCCCGAAATCCTACGAAATCTCGTAAGTTAGGTTGCTGTAATATTGCTTTAACTTCTTCGTCCTCTAAACAATTCGTTAAATCGATATCTTGTCTTAACAATTTAACTCTTTCCATCGGGTTTACTTGAATAATTTCTTCTCTTTGCAAATGATTAAAAATCGATCGTAACGTCCTAAGGTTTATATTTATCGTTGTATCTGCTAAGCCGACTTTTTTATTATCCGTGTGTATTAATTTATGAGTGTCATATCGCCTTTTATCGTGCTTCATGTAATTGATATACTCTCGAAAGACTTCCGTTGTTAATTCATCGATATACTCCACTTCGTAACTAGCAAATAACCAATCAGTGAAATACCGCCACATTTTGATATAATCCTTTATAGTCCTTTCCCTACACCCTTCTGCACGCTTGCCTGAGATAGCAAGGTCAAGCGCTTGTTGAATTGTTAGCTTAGGGTATTTTTTTCCGTCATTAGATATCTTCGTAATCCTTTTTCTTTTTTTTAGCGACAAAATAAACGACCTCCCTAACGATATAAATTCATCGCTAAGAATGTCGTTATCCATAACCGTTTATTGAACAATTTAGTATTGTTTTCATCCCCTGAATACGCTTGTTTTTATACGCTCACTCTACCGTTATCCACAACTCTTTTCCCATCTTTCCGTTTTCCAAAACCGCTACAATCCAGTAGCTGGACGAATTTATAAGCGATTAGGATTTAAAGACATTGGGATGTGGACGATGTATCGATAAGTTTAAAAGCCGATTCTAAAAATCGGCTTTTAAACTAAATAATATGCTCCGTTTTCCAATAAAGGCTTTGTAATTTCAATTGCTTTTTCTATGCTTAACTGGCAATTTTCTCTTGTTCCTTCAAAAAGCGATTGTGCAGCACAATTTAATATTTGCTCCGTTTCGTTCTCACTCGCCTTCGTGATCATTCTTTTCTCCCTCCAGCTCTCCAATCGGCATTAAAATACCATTTTCAAGATTGTCTGCCTCAATCACAATTGCCATAAGTCCATTTTCCGTATTTGTTTCATGAAACTCTCCCTTTTCCCAAGAAACAGCTTGCCCTGCTTTTACTTTCACTTTTTCTTTGTCTGCACCGCAAACAAACCCTTCTCCTTCTACGATAAGAAGCAGTTGAGGTACAACTGCTTCATGATATCCAATACTTCCCTTCGCTTGTAAATGCATGCAACCAATATGTATATTCCCTTGATGTTTTAGTATTTTTGACATAACAAAATCAGATTGAAATATCGATATGTGATTCCCTACTTTTTCACTGAAATCAAATATTTTCATTCATTATCCCCCTTATATGTATAAGACCATCCTCATTGTTTGCAGCATACATCTTTCTTCACTTCTTTGTTACATGTAACGCTTCGCTTCCCATTCTTCACGAATCATCCCCATACGGATCGAATCATAATATGTACCGTTATAATAGCGACATTTCCGCATTCTTCCTTCTAACTGCATACCGATTTTTTCCGCGACTTTCATCATTCGTTCATTTCCAGACCAAGTTGTTAATCCAACTCTACCAATCTCCATATTTTCAAATAGCAAGTCTCTATACAATCGTAAAACTTCTGTACCGTAACCGCCATTCCAATATGCTGGGTCATAAATAACAATGCCCATCTCTAGCCAACGCGTCGGCTTATGTTCCCAATAAAAACTTACCGTTCCGATTATTTCACCTTCATTTTCAACAATAAGCTGGGATAATGGTTCTTCTTTTAATCGTAATTGTAAGTTTTCTTTGTACACCGAATACTCTTGAATAGAAAACGGAAAGTATGGTGCATCCCATTTCTTCCATTCTGGATTTTCTTCCTTAAATACGAGATCCCATAATAGCTTTATATCACTCTCTTCAATTGTGCGAATCGTAATTTTATTCCCCTTTAACATGACTTTTTGCATAAGCTCCTCCTATACATTTTGTTATTTAATATATACAATTATAATATTTTTTCTGAAAAATCAAAACAAAAACCTTAATTGTATTGTATAATTTTGTAAGAAAATCTAATATTTCATAAATATTTAAATCATCACTTTTTTAGTATGTAGAAAGCAGGTGAAACGATGAAAAATCCTTTCGGCATTATCCTCTTACTTATTATTATCGCAACAAACATCGCTTTATATTTCTTTTTACCTTCAGACATTGTAACGAAGTGGGACTTTAATGGAAACCCCACTTCATCTATGGATAAGAGTACTTTTATCATTATTAATTTAATATTATGTTCTTTTTTAGCCTTTCTATTTTGGTGTTTTTCGCAAGCAATGGAAAATCCAAAATTCTTTTTATGGATGGGAAATACAATGCTACTTTTTTTATTTTTTACAGACATTATGATTGCATTGATCGCCCTTGGCTTCCCTATCCCACTTGAAACTCTTGTCTTTTTCGCAGTAGGTTTACTTCTTATATTAACCGGCTACTTCAGCTCAAAAATTGATGCTACAAAATCAACTGTATCATTTCAATGGAATCATAAACATCTTGAGAGGAAAGCAACAAAAATTTGTAGCGTATCGCTTATAATAGCTGGTATTTTCATTTGCCTTCTTCCCTTAACTATTCCCGCTCCATATAGGGAATACGGTATCCTTGTAATCATTTTAGGTATGACTATAGTTATAATACCTAGCACTATATATTTACTTATACAAGATCAAAAACAATCTTCTAAACTTTAATTTTTGTACGTAATTAAGGTGGCAATTATCGGGGGGCAAGTTCCAAAAATGTACCAACGTTTTCAAGAAGAAAATGAGCTAATAAAAAATAGGAGGATCTCCCTCCTATTTTTTATTAGCTAAACACCTTTAACTCCTTCTCACTTCATTTAAGAAGACCTTTCTTAATCCAGCCTTCCAAACCATCTTTTTTTATTAAATCATATCCTGTACAGCTGTCATCAATAAGAGAAACAATATCACCTTTCCTTACACTTATTTGCGCACAAGAAATATCTGTTCGAGCAGTAAAATCACCTGATTCATTTTGCTTTATATATTCGTTTTTAACATATAATAGTTTATTTGTTTCTATTTGTTTGCATATGGTAAAATCATCATTTTTTTCAACTGGTACAATATGATAATACGGATACGTAACTCCGCCTTGCATCATTAATTTTGCATTAAAATTTTCTAGCACTTCATAATGCGGAAAGTGATCTACATATGTATACGAAAATACATCTTTAGGAATTGATCTATGAATGATAAATGCGTTTAATTGTCCCGTTTCTTTAATAGAATTTCCGCCATCAATAGCAATTATTTTTTTGTTTTCATTGATAACCGGATTATTAGATGGCGCCTCGTCAGAATAATTAACAACAGGCCAATGCCCAACTATTACATATTTATTTGTACGATGGGCTTTATTTAAAAACGCTGGCATTGCAATCGCATTTTTTCGTTCTGTCTTCTTCCAATCTTCTATATCCTCAAGTCCTGCGTGCACAAAAATATAGTCCTCTGTTTCAATAGCAGTTGGCAATTCTGTAAGCCACTTAATTTCTTCTGAAAAGTGACTCGTTAATATACCTTTTACTTCACGAATATCCGTCTCTTCATTAATATGAAAACCTAATTGATCCAGCCATTCATTAAATATAGAATGCTTTCGCGTACATAAATAGTTGATTAATCCAGGATTTTCATTTAAGAGAGCTTCAACTAACGCTTCACAATTTCCTTCAATAACATGAACATTTGAATTATGAGCTGCAAGTTCCATTACATAGTTTACAACACCTATACTATTTCTCCCTTTTTCACAAAGATCACCATTAATGATTACATAATCTTCTGTACTAAAATGAACTTTACTTAACAGTGCCTTAAAAAGATCTAATTCCCCATGAATATCAGAAATAACGATGACTCTTACATCGTGTGGAATTGATAGTTTCTTTATTTTTTCCAAGATAGACGCCCCTTTTTTCAAACATTATCCACATTAAATATTGCCATTTCATAGTAAACTATTCGACAAAATATTTGATTACACCTTTTTGGGAACTTATTTACTATATATACATCAATTAAAAAACTGACATAAAACCCCTCTTTTTAGGTGGGAGAGAGGATCTGGCCATGCATAGAAGCGGTCAGGGCCTTTCTTACGATTAGTCAAGTAGTTTTATAAGAAATGATTAGAGGTACTGAATTTGAATTTGGAGGAAGGGGGTACCCCCTTCCTCCAAATTCAAATTTTCGCATATCAAATAGACCTAACGATTTCCTTTTTTCGCAAGGTCTATTTATGATATACTAGTTTCACACGATTACGAAGGTGTTGAAGCGATTTCGTAATCGTAGGGTATATTGTGTGTAATAAGATGAAATGCCACTTTCAATAGCTTATTCACACATACAATGGATGCAACTTTATGACATTTGTTATAAGGTTGCATTTTTAATTTATCATAGTAATCCACAAAATGATTGTTCCCAAAACGTCGTTGGCGAATCATATTTTGTATCGTAAAATAAAGGATTTTACGTAAATGGCTATTGCCACGCTTATTTATTTTATCCCTATAAAACAACGTACCCGATTGAAAACGTCTGATATCGATGCCTGCGTAGGCATTCAGTTGCTTATGATTATCGAATCGGCTTATATCACCTATTTCTCCAATCAAACGAACAGCTGTATTTTCACCTATGCCAGGGATACTTGTTAATATTTGACATTCACTTCGTTCTTTTGAGAGCACGACCATCCGTTCGATTAATTCCCCTCGTTTTCTCAAAATGGCTAAGTATCTTTTCGCATAATCTTTTAACTGTTCGCATTGAATATCATTTTGATTCACAGCTGGATAGGAATCCTGTGCGGCTTCTATTAACTGAATTGCTTTTTTCTCCGCTGTTTTAGGAGCTAATTTTTTGTCCGTATTGGCGAGTAATCGATTGCGAACAACAGTTTTAGAAAGCTGTTTGACGCAATCCACATGAGGGAATAGCTGTAAAATATTTAAAAATAGTTCGGACTTTTGTGTGAAAAGCGATTCCAATTCCGGGAAAGTCAGTTGTAGTAACGTATGCATTCGGCCTCAAATTACCTTTAGTTCTTCATCTAAATCATGATAGTATCGTGAAAGTGCACGCATTTGATCGAAGTAATTGTTCTGTGTTTTTTTCACTCTTCGTTTGGTATTGAAATGACTTTGGGCCAAACGGTGGGCATCACTTTTATCGGTTTTATACATGCGCATAGAAGCTGTTTGAAGCTTTGACTCGAGCGGATTTAATAGACAGTATGAAAAACCATTATCATTCATAAATCGCTCTAATTGCCTGGAATATACACCTGTTGCTTCAAATACGATGGAGGGAACTTGACCGTCATTTCGCACTAAAGTAACAATTTGTTCGTATAACTTTTTGAAATGTGTTTGATTATGAAAAATCTCACCCTCAAAAATACAAGATTGTGCTGAACCATAAATAGCCATATAACTTTTCCCCATACTGACATCGAAAGCAATCACGCTTTGCATAAGTATACCTCCTCATTTTATTGTAGAAGTCTTCACATCACCTTATCGATTCCTTTTTCTTACACGATCTTAAGGATCCAACATACTGAAACTGATTCTTATAAGGACAGTGAAGTATGTCAGTTTTTCATACGAACTCGAGGTTCTGGGCCTGACTCGACCTATTCTTCACTTCTACTATAAAAAAATAGTAGCACAGACCATGGCCGTGGTCTGTGCTACTAATCTTAGTATGTTTTTCTGCCACATACGAAGTAAAAACAGAACGAGTGTAGGTTACTTTTTTATTCTGCATACCAGAGATTTAGATGTCGAAAAATTAAAATGGATTTATCTACAACATAAAAAGCAGATTCTATACCTTATTACATGTAGAATCTACTTTTTTCCTTATCTATTATAATTCTTTATGAAAAGAATAACTTACCTTGTCATATCCTTCTCTTTCATAAAATCGATGCGCGTCAACTCTCGAAAACGCGGATGTCAGAACGATAGAACTGCACCCTTTTTCTATCCCCCATTTCTCTATATATAACAAAAGAACCTTTCCATATCCTTTTGATCGATGTGATTCCGCCGTTACAAGATCATAAACAAAAACATGTTTTTTATTATAAAAGTTCGTACAAACTGCTACACCAGCAAGACTAACAACTTCATCTTCGTTATTACATAATGAAAACAGTTTGTAATTCTCTTCTTTCATTTGTTGGAATAAAGAACTTACCTCTTCTTTTGAAAGCGCAGTTCGTAATTGTTGCAAAACAGGTAATACCTCATGTAACTGTGCTTCTGTTTTCACTTCTCTAATATTCATTATACTCTCCCCTAACTATTTATAAAATTTTCTAAATGTTATATCATCATTGTAAGTAGAAACTGCCTTTTGCTTAAGTGACAGTTTATCTATTTTTTATAAGGTCAGTTAGGGAGGTGAACTGTATACGATGGATTTTACGATTCCGTTACAATTAAAGAGCACAACACCCATTTATATACAAATTTACGACCATATAAAACGAGAAATATTGAAGGGAATGCTTCCTGCTGGAACTCGTCTTCCCTCGCACAGAAACTTAGCATCACAACTTAACGTTAGCCGTATTACAGTTGAATCTGCTTATCAACAATTATCTGCAGAAGGATACGTAGAAAGTAAACCGAAGCGCGGTATATTCGTTGCAAAAGTTGATATCGATGTGATTCCAATTGAACAAAATAGCTTGTCGTACGAAACTAGCAAACGAAAAGAGGAACAATACGATTTCGATTGTAGTCAAGGGATAATTGATCAAACAGCTTTTCCGATTTCAAACTGGAAAAGAGCATTACAAGAAACCTTACTCCAATACGAAAACCATTTATTTTCTAGAGAAGATCCACAAGGTGAATTCATTCTTCGAGAGCATATTTCAAAATATTTATATCATGCTCGCGGCGTAAACTCTTCACCTGATCAAATTATTATTGGGGCTGGTACACAACCTCTTCTTTGGCTGCTTCTTCAACTACTTGGTCCTACAAAGGTATACGGGATCGAAAACCCTGGATTTCATCGCGTAAATGCGATTGTTAAAAGCTGCGGGCTCCCAATTCATCCTATTCCATTAGATGAAAAAGGAATTGATATTTCAGCTTTACGTAAATCACATACAAACGTAGCATATGTCACTCCATCGCATCAATTTCCGTACGGAATGATCATGCCTTTATCTAGAAGACTTGAATTATTAAAATGGGCCAATGATTGTGGCGGCTATATTATTGAAGATGATTATGATGGAGAATTTCGCTACGTAGGAAAACCCATTCCCTCCTTACAAGGACTCGATTCGAATGAACGTGTTATTTATATGGGAACTTTCTCAAAGTGCTTTTTACCCTCTTTACGAATGGGATATATCGTATTACCAAATCATCTGTTACAAGCGTATAAAGAACTCGGGGGCATCTTTAAACAAACTGTTTCAACGATGCAACAACTTGCTTTTGCCACCTTTATTCAAAAAGGAGACTGGGATCGGCATATAAATCGAATTCGTACGTTATATAAAAGAAAACACATCGCGTTAGTTACATCCATCACGAGTGAAATGGGGACTCGCGTTAATATACTCGGGGAACAATCAGGACTTCATATCGTACTGCATGTTCATAACGGCATGACCGAACAAGCACTTATTGACGCTGCCGCAACAAAACGAATCAAACTGTATCCTCTTTCTATATACGATTCCGTGCATGATTTACGAAAGGAATCATATGTATTACTCGGCTTCGGCGGTATTCAAGAAAATTGTATTGAAACTGTTGTAAAATTACTGAAAGAAGCTTGGTTTCCAAACTAAAAGTAGCTCCGCGCAATTATAATTGCGTGAAGCTACTTTTTACACACTATTTTTCTAATGTTTTCCCTAAACATGTTGACATCCCTGGACGCTTAACACCAGTTGTTTCCGTTGAATAAGAAGCTTCAATTATGGCACTTGAATCTACAGAGAGAACGAGATCTTTCATCTTTGGATAAATAAAGCGGTTTGTAATGCAATAAATGATTCTTTGGTGTTCTCCTAAAAAACCACCTTCTCCATGTAGATACGTAACAGAAAGTTGCAACTCCTTCATAAGAAATTCACCAATCTCTTTATTTTTACTCAAAATAATCATGACACTCTTGCCTTGATTAATGCCATCTAATATGAAATCAATCATCTTCGTAACAATATAGAAAATTGCTAGTGAAAACATTGCTTGCTCGATTGAAATTGAACTACCCCCACCTTCACTTGGTTTAGAGGAGGGGGGCTTCTCGGTTAAAATGATAAGCAGTCGGTAAGAATTACACTACCCCTATCTGGCTTCGCTGTGCATCCTTTTTATCCAGAAAAAGGATACAGAAGAAACATCCTAGAATATATCGTATATACACTAGTCGCTGAATGACCTACAAAGATTGGATTAGAAGTTGAAACAAAAAACCGCAATGCTCTAAAACTTTATGAACAATTATAATTTGGCGGAATACAAGGAGGATACATATGCCAAACAAAGTCATTTATTCTGATTATGATATTTTCGCATCTATTTATAATAAGCATTGGGGACACTTTGCTGAGCAAGCCTACCCTGCGTATGAAAAACTACTTTTGCACAACGCACCACAAAATGCTCATGTGTTAGATCTTTGCTGTGGTACTGGTCATCTTACAAGAAAACTAGTTGATAAAGGGTTCACTGTAACAGGAATAGATGGATCATCCAAAATGATTCAACACGCACGCGAAAATGTACCCGAAGCATCTTTCATCGTAGACGATGCTCGTTTTTTTAGTACTGAAGAAAAATTTAATTACGTCCTATCTGTTGGAGATAGCTTAAATCATATTATGAATTTAGAAGAACTGACAAATGTATTCTGTAACGTTTACTCTATACTAGAAAACAATGGTATCTTCGCATTTGATGTCAATATGGAAAATGCATTTATTGACGGCTGGAAAAATCCCTTTCATATTGTAGAACCTAATTATATATGTACAGTAAATCCCAGTTATGATCATATACAAAAAATAGGGAGAATGGATTTTATACTTTTTAAATATGATAGAGAAGATATTTGGAGGAGAAGCGATTTCTCTTTCACAGAAGCTTGTTATCCAAAAGAAGACATTATCTCTTCTCTGCAATCTGCCGGTTTTAAAAACATCCAATCTCATGGTGTAAATAGAATGATCTTTATATGTCATAAAGTGAACTAATACGTAAAAAGGCCGAATCATAACAATATGATTCAGCCTTTTCCTCATTTATTTTTTCTTAATATATTCACCACGGTAGTTATTTCACCATTTTCTTTATAAACACGTGGAATTCTTCGGTCTAACATACAAGTCACTTCATAGTTAATTGTTCCTAGTAAATCTGCAATTTCCTCTACAGAAATTTCTTCCTTACCTTGTTTCCCGTAGAAAACTACTTCATCTCCTACATGTACAGGCATTGCCTTTGTAACATCCAGCATTAATTGATCCATACAAACACGGCCAAGAACCGGCACACGAATTCCATTAATTAGTGCAGATCCTTTATTAGATAATTGACGATTGTAACCATCCGCATATCCAATTGGTACAGTCGCAATCCATTCCTCACCCGTTGTCACATACGTATTCCCATAACTTACACCACGATTTTTTTTCGCATGCTTAATATGAGCTACTTTCGACTTTAATGATAATGCGGGCTTTAAAGACACAGCTGTATGATCTACCTCTTTTGAAGGGTACATACCATAAATCCCAATTCCAACACGAACCATATTTTGAAACGTATTACCAAGCTCCATTGATCCCGCACTATTTGAACTGTGGATATACGGGAGATGAATTCCTAGTTCTTTTGCTGTATTTACAGCTTTCTCAAATAAACTCATTTGCATATTTGTATACGTTTTATCAACTTCATCAGCTGTAGAGTAATGTGTAAACATACCTTCTACTTCTATATATTTCATGTTTTTTAGTTCCTCTAAAAACGGCAAGACTTCCTCTTCTTGTAGACCAATCCGGCTCATTCCTGTATCGATTTTCACCTGAATACGAGCTCTCTTTTCAAGCTGATTGGCAATTTCGTTGATACCTTTTAAATCATCTATTCTATATACCGTTGTCATAATATCATGTTCAATCGCATCTTTAACAGCATCCACTGGCGTATAGCCTAAAACTAAAATCGGTACAGTCACTCCTGCCTCGCGCAGTTCAATTCCTTCATCTACAAATGCTACAGCAAGTTGATGAATTCCTGCCTCAATTGCCGCTTTTGCCACTTCAACTGATCCATGACCATACCCATTTGCTTTGACAGCTGCCATCATTTTAATATTTTCATCATTCACACGTTTTTTAAATTCTCTCACATTATGTTTTACATCATCTAAATTCACTTCAACAATTGTATCTCTTCCATATATCGAACTCATCGATCTAAACTCCTAACTCAATAATTGCTTTCCATTCTATTTCTCGTTTAATATGACCTTTTACAATATAATATTTTTCATTTTTTTAGTCAAACTACTAGAATTTTCGGAATTTTGAGTATGATATAATACTCTTAAGACACTATTATATATGAAAATGAGGAGAATTACAATGTTTGTTCAAGCTGCGCTGCATCAACTTAAAGTTGCCATTGATACATTTATAAAAATACTTAATCAATTCGACGAAAAAGATTTACAAATTAAACGACTGCAAAACAAAAGATCGCTATTTGAAATGTGTACTCATCTCTCACTGATTTGTCATGCTGATTTACTTATTTTAAATGGCGCTACACAAGAAGAGTTAAATACCTTTTATTTAGAACAAACATCAAAAACAATTCCTCAAATGAAAGAAATGCTACTCCAAGGATATGCACTTCTTTCTAAAACGTTCTTATCTTATTCAAATAATGAACTAGCTGAAGTTATGACCGCATATTGGGGTGTTTCTTATTCTCGATTCGAGTGGCTACTTGAAATTGTTTCCCACATTTATCATCATCGTGGACAAATTCATATTTTATTAGTTGAACATGTTAAGGACCCCAAAATTTCTTTATTCGAATGATTTTTTCATTCGAATAAAGAAATCAATAAGAACACGAAGAATTCCTTAATTAAAATTACTTAACTGGTGATTGTCCTTTAAATGATACCAAATTTCGTTAATGCGTAGTCTATTCCGCCTTCGCTTGCCTTTTTTGTAACGAAGTCCGCCTTTTGCTTTAGCCTTTCCCCACCATTCCCCATGGCAATTCCTAAACCTACATACTCCAACATATCAATATCATTTCCACCATCCCCAAAAGCGATCGCTTCCGATCTACAAATATTGAGATAATCCAACACCTTTTTAATAGCCGTTAACTTAGACACTTCAGTATCTTCAAGTACATTCGTAACGTAACCGTGAAAACGTTCGAATTTGAGTGTTGGAAATCTTTCTAGAAATTTTTGAGCTTCTGTTTCATCTGCATACAAACACACGCAATAAACTTCTTCTGAAAGTGATTGCATTCTTTCAGGATATTGTTGCAGATTTAAAGTCTCTTTTAATGCTTTCATTACCCGTTCATCATTAGAAGCCATACCATTCATTGCAAATTCCTCTGTAAAATAAGAAACACCATGACCATTTAACTCAGCAAAAGTTGTGATATCACGAACTATTTCTCTCGAAAGCACTGATTTATGTATAACTGTATCATTAAACTTTATATGAGCACCATTCGCAGAAATAAACGTATCTATGCCCATCTCTTTAAATTCTACACATAAATTGTAAGGTCTCCCTGTTGTCACTACTACTATAATTCCTTTTTCAATCAATTTCCCAATCGCTTCTTTTGTACTCGCAAGGATACTTCTGTCAATTTCACTCAATAACGTACCATCAATATCAAAAAATACAATCTTATACATATTGTCCCCTCTTTCCCTTATCCTCTTTAAACAAAGAAAAATATTAACACGTTATTTCTGATTTTTCAAACAAATAAGCGATTCTTATTCCTAATAAGAATCGCTTATTCCCAACAATATTATTTTTCTTCCACACTACCTTTTGTCTTTCCTCCAACACCCCAATGTGAACCCGGAATCTCATTTACTAGTACACGTACACGTTCAGTCTCCACATCCAAACTTTTTGCGACTGCATCCGTAACATTCGAAATGAGATTTTGAATCTGCTCCTGTTTTCTGCCCTCAATAACTTGAATTTGTACAATTGGCATACCCATCTCTCGCTTTACCCTTTATTCACAAAACATCGATACACTACCCAAACCGTCAAACTGCGCAATAATAGCGTCACCAGTTTTGAAAGCAATCGCTTCAGATAGTGCCCCGCTTAACACAATATCACCTTTTTTAAGCCCTTCATTCTGTAAACCAAGCTTATTTACCGCCCAAGCAATTGCCGTTGCCGGATGCCCAAGTACAGCTGACCCCGTTCCAGTTGTAGCCATTTTACCGTTTTTCGACATGACCATCCCGGTACTAGCTAAATCTATTTCTTCCGCATTCACCCATTTACTTCCTAATAGAAATTTTGAGGATGAACAATTATCTGCGATTACATCAGGCAATGTAAATTTAAAATCCAAATAACGACTATCAATAATTTCCAAAGCTGGCGTAACATATTTTGTCGCCTTTAACACATCATTCGCTGTAACGTTTGTACCTTGCAAATCCTCTCCCATTAAAAAGGCAATCTCTGGTTCTACTTTTGGATGAATCATTGTTTCATACTTTACTGGTTCCCATTCAAATGCTAACATATCATGTAATAAATAACCGTAAATTGCTTCATCAATTCCCATCATTTGTTGCTTCGCCTTACTCGTTAATCCAAGCTTTACACCAACTCGTTTAGATCCTTCTTTTATCTTCTGTTCAACTAATTGCTTTTGCAATATGTAAGCATCTTCTACCGTTAAATCAGGATGCTGATCCGTTACTTTTACCACTTCTTTTCGTTCCCTCTCAGCTTGAAGTAAATATTCAATAATCTCTGAATCCACTCCTTTAACTAAAGCCATTTTTACACCCCCGCTTTTATTTTTGCTAATTCGGCTGTAACATCTAAAATCATGTCCTCTTGACCGCCAACTACCTTTCTTCTTCCAAGTTCTATTAAAATATCACGAGCATCTACGCCAAATCTATGAGCTGCTCTCTCAGCATGTAGTAAAAAGCTTGAATAGACACCCGCGTATCCCATTACAAGGCTACCTTTTTGGATTTCTTGCGGCCCTGGTAACAGAGGAGCAACAATATCCTCTGCCAAATCCATCATTTTATACAAATCTATATCTAGCTTATATCCCATCCGATCCAATACAGCTAGTAGTACCTCTGTTTGCGCATTCCCAGCTCCTGCTCCTAAACAACGGACACTTCCATCAATACGGGTTGCTCCTTCTTCAATTGCAGTAATCGTATTCGCTACTGCAACAGAAAGGTTATTGTGACCATGAAACCCGATTTCAATATTTAGAGATTGACGTAATGCCTGAATTCGCTCGCGTACTTCGTGTGGTAATAGAGCTCCTGCTGAGTCTGTCACATATACAGCTTGTGCTCCATAGCTCTCCATAAGTTTTGCTTGTTCTACTAATTTCTCAATTGGTGCAGAATGTGCCATCATTAAAAATCCACACACTTCCATACCTAATTCCCGTGCAAAATGAATATGCTGCGCCGAAACATTCGCTTCTGTTACATGAGTTGCTACACGAACAAGATTTGCTCCAATACTTCGTGCTTGTTTTAATTCGTGGATTGTACCAATACCAGGAATAAGTAAAACAGCTACCTTGGACTGTTTACATTCTTCAACTGCCGCTTCAATGAGTTTCATTTCATCTACCAATGACTTTCCATATTGCAGAGTAGAGCCACCTAATCCATCTCCATGACTTACTTCAATATGATGCATACCAGCCTCATCTAACGACCTAGTTACAGACCTAACTTGTTCCTCTGTAAATTGATGCCCCATTACATGACTTCCATCACGCAAACAAACTTCCGTTATTTTAATTGGCATATCACTATTTCGTTTCATTCATCACACCTCGCTTCTGCTCTGCAATAATTCGGGATGCAAAGCCTTCACTGACTTTTAATGCCGCTGCTGTCATAATATCTAAATTACCAGCATACGGCGGAAAGTAATCCCCGGCTCCTTCTATCTCTAAAAATACAGTCACACGGTTCCCATCAAACATTGGCTCTTGTTTTAAAGAATACCCCGGAACATACGACCTAACTACTTCAACCATCTTATAAATTGCTTGCTTAATGGAGAATTCATCCATATGCTTAACTTCGCAATATACTGTATCCCTCATTAAAATGGGCGGATCTGCAGGATTTAATATAATAAGTGCTTTCCCACAATCTGCTCCTCCAACCTCTTCAATCCCACGCCTTGTTGTAATCGTAAACTCATCAATATTTGCCCGCGTACCTGGGCCTGCACTTAAACTAGAAATTGTAGCAACTATCTCTGCATACGTAACGTCCGCTACTTCATTGATTGCATGAACAATTGGTATTGTTGCCTGCCCTCCACATGTAATCATATTGACGTTTCGCATTTCTACATGAGTACTATCTTGTATAGCTGGGCAAACAAATGGGCCACATGCGGCTGGGGTCAAGTCAATCACTAGCTTCCCTAATTTTCTTAAGACTTCCGCATGACGAATATGAGCTTTGGCTGAAGTTGCATCAAATACAATATCTGCTATGCTAGGATTCTCAATAATTGCTTGTATACCATTATCAAAAATCTCATATCCTTCTTCCTTTGCTCGCTTTAATCCGTCTGATTCAGAATCTATTCCTATCATGGCAGTCATTTCAATTACTTCACTTTTTCTTAATTTATACATTAAATCCGTACCGATATTTCCAGAACCTATAATAACCGCCTTCACTTTCCCCACATATATTCCCTCCTTTTCACAACCATAAAACTATACGAATTTAATAGACACCGAACCAAGAGAGCCAAAGTCAGCTTGAATGACATCATTACATTGAACTGAAACAGCACCCGATAATGCACCCGGTAAAATTAATTCCCCAGCTTTCAATGAAATATTAAATTCACTCAGTTTATTACCTAACCAAGCAATAGCTTGTGCAGGGTGTCCTAATGCAGCTGCCCCTGCACCTGTAGCAAATAATTTATTATTTTTATACAGCGACATTCCAGCTGTACGCAAATCTACTTCAGATACATTAGAAAACTTGTCACCAACAACTACTTTTGCAGAAGAGCCATTATCCGCTACTGTATCGGCAAGCTTAATCTTCCAATCTGCAATACGACTATCAATAATTTCAAGTGTAGGTACAATATATTTCGTCGCCATTAGCACATCTACATATGTAATATTAGGTCCACTCAAATCTTCAGCTAAAACAAATCCAATTTCCGCTTCAACTTTTGGAGATACAAACGAATCTACCGAAATTATACTTTCACTTTCTACCTTCATATCATCTAATAAATGTCCGTAATCTGGTTCATCTACCCCAAGCATTTGCTGCATTGCACTACTCGTAAGTCCAACTTTCTTCCCAATCACTGTACGGCCTTGTCTTAACTTTCTTCCCACTACTTCAAGCTGAATGTTATATGAATCTGAAACTGATAGATTTGGATACCTTTCCGTAAAGGGCGAAATTGGCCTACACGTTTGTTCTGCCTGCATAAGTTCATCTGCTAATTCCTTTATTAACACTTGCATTTATTTCACCTCATTTTTTAAATTTATATTTATAACACATCAGTGGAAATACCATTCCACTGATGGAAGTTTCACTTTATAATTTCATCGTAACTGTCTTTGCTTCTGTATAAAATTCAAAGCTGTGACGTCCACCTTCTCGGCCAATACCACTTGCCTTAGAACCACCAAATGGGGTACGCAAATCTCGCACATACCAACAATTAATCCATAGTAATCCCGAATCAATTTGCGAAACAACTCGCTGTGCTCTTCTAAGATCATTTGTCCAAACAACTCCCGCTAGACCATAAATAGAATCATTTGCGATACGAATTGCATCTTCTTCTGTTCTAAATGGTATAACAACTAAAACGGGACCAAAAATCTCTTCTTGAGCTACACGCATACGATTATCAACATCATATAATACAGTAGGTTCATAAAAGTTCCCTTGTGCTAAACTCTCGATTCTTTTTCCACCGTGAGCTAATTTTGCGCCTTCTGAAAGACCTATTTCCACGTACTGTTCAACTGTTTCTAGATGTGACTTTGAAACAAGTGCTCCCATATCTGTATCTTCATCAAGAGGATCTCCCACTTTTATCTTTTTCACTGCTGTTACAAATTTCTCTAGAAACTGCTCATATACGCTTTCCTGTACAAGTAATCTTGAACCAGCTAAACAAATTTCTCCTTGATTCCGATAAATTGCTTCAATTGACCCTTGTACCGCTTCATCTAAGTCAGCATCTTCAAATACAATATTCGCTGATTTCCCACCTAATTCTAACGAAACTGGTATTAAGTTTTCTGAGGCATTCCGCATAATTGTTTTCCCTGTATTACTTTCTCCTACGAATGAAATACGTCTTACAGCAGGATGTGTCGTCATTTTTTTCCCTACCGTACCTCCTGGCCCTGTAATAATATTAAGTACGCCTGGAGGTAGCCCGGCCTCATTCGCAATTTCACCGAGCATGACTGCACTCAGAGGTGTATATGATGCTGGTTTCACAACCACAGTATTTCCAGATGCTAATGCAGCTGAAGCCTTCCATGTCATCTGCATAAATGGTAAATTCCAAGGAATAATTAGACTCGTTACTCCTGCAGGTGCATATTTTGCATATGACATAAAATTATGTTTATCATAATGTTCATGCACCATATACTTTGCCATCTCAGCAAAAAAACGAAAGTTATGAGCGGATCGTGGAATATCAAAACCCCGGCTCTCTTTAATTGGCTTTCCGACATCAAGTGTCTCTATATATGCTAATTCATCTACTTTTTCTATAATTAGATCAGACATTTTGCATAAAATTTCTGATCTCTCTTCCACAGGCATTTTGCTCCAAACACCACTTGTAAATGTACGCTCTGCCACGTCTATCGCTCGTTTCGTGTCCTCTTCATTTGCTTGTGCAACAGAGGCAAGTTTCATATTTGTCGATGGATTAAATGTATCGAATGTTTCACCGGACATCGCATCGACGTATTGACCATCAATAAATAACTTCGCATCTTTTACTTTCATTTTTTCAGCTAATAGTTCTTTATTCATATTCCTTACCTCCTACTCCACAATTTCTAAAACCATCTCGATTTCAATTGTTGTATTATTCGGTAGTTGAGCCATTCCAACAGCGGAACGAGCATGCTTTCCCTTTTCCCCAAAAACATTGACTAATAAATCAGATGCACCGTTCATTACTTTCGGTTGGTCGATAAAATCTTCTGCACTATTCACAAAACCAAGCAATTTTACAACTCGTTTCACCTTATTTAAATCACCGAGTTCATGCTTTACAACACTTAATAAGTTCAACATAGACTGCCTTGCTGCCTTGTATCCATCTTCTACTGATACATCTTTACCTAGTTTTCCATGGTACTGGTCAACACCTTGTCCAGCAGTAAACAATAAGTTTCCGACCCTTACACAACTTACATAATTGCCTACCGCTGGACGAATAGCTGGTAGTGTGAGTCCCATTTCATTTAATTTACTCTCTGGTGTTTGTACTTTCTGCATATACTACACCTCTTTTTTTTATATCAATATTTAAGAAACTCGCTGCATTTCCGCCAAGCATCGCTTCCCTTTGCTCCTCTGATAACTCAAGTGTCTCGTCAATTACTTTACCTGGCTGAATTTCTCGTAGTAAAAACGGATAATCCGACCCCATAAAAATCTTTTCATGTCCAAATCTCTCAATCATATATTTAAGATTAATTGGATCATAGTTTAGAGAATCGAAATAAAATTTCTTTGCGTAATGGCTCGGAGGATATGTAGTTAATCTCAGATGTGGCCATACTTGCCATCCTTGATCTAATCGCGGCAAAATATACGGAAAAGAACCTCCACCATGAGCAAAGCAAATTTTCAGCTTAGGAAACTTCTCCATTATCCCGCTCCATATAAGTGTGGCTGCGGCAAGAGCCGTTTCACTTGGCATTCCGACTGTATACATAAAATTATGATGTGGCATTCTATCACGACCTAATGTTTCCCATGGATGAATAAAAATTGGGACTTGCCACTTTTCAGCCATTCGGAAGAATTCAATAAATGACGGATCATCTAAATTTTTTCCATTGACATTCGTGCCAATTTCAATTCCATGTAAGTTTAATTCTGTTATACAGCGCTCCATCTCACGAACTGCCGTTTCTCCATCTTGCATCGGTACTGTTCCTAACCCAACAAAACGATCTGGATATGCCAATACTGTTTCTGCAATAAAATCATTTTGAATACGCGCCATGCTTTCCGCTTCTTCTGGTTTTGCCCAATAGGAAAATGTAACAGGAATTGGTGATAATACTTGTATATCAACACCTTCACGGTTCATATCTTCAATTCTTTTCTCTGGACACCATACCTGGTCTGTCACATCGCGAAAGCTCTTCCCTCCAACCATAATGGTTGCACCACATGTACAAGTCCGATTTAATATCGGCCACCGGCCACCACCAAACTTCTCTTCAAAATCCGGAAATGTTTCAGGAATAATATGTGTATGAAAATCTATTCGCACTTCCATTCCTCCACTTCTTCAGGCATAATATGTCCACAGTTTTTACATGCACGAATTTCCTTATTTGAATTAAAGCTATAAATTGCTTCTTTCACTTGTTTTTCGATATCGCTTAATTGAACCCGTACACGATGCATTTCATGGTTACACTCATCACAGAACCATACAAAATCCTCAAGTTCTCCTTGGTTACGTTTTCTTTCAATTACTAATCCATATGTGTCTGCAACGCGATGTGGTGAATGCGGTACCATAGCTGGCAGCATAAATACATCGCCTTCTTTTACTGTCACGACTTCACGTTTTCCTTCTTCCGTAATACATTCCACATAGCATTCGCCTTTTATTTGATAAAAGAATTCATCTGAAGGATCCACATGGAAATCACGTCTTCTATTAGGTCCTCCTAAAATCATGGCAATAAATTCCGAGTCTTGCCAAATTACTTTGTTATTTACTGGTGGTTTTAATAACTCTTTATTTTCATCAATCCATTTTAGTAAATTAAAAGATTGTAATGTTTTTGACATGCTTTTTCCTCCTTATAGTTCATTCCATTTATATTGTCTTGAGAGGCCACCCTAATAGTGAATGAGATCTCTGTAATTCTCCTTGAAATAAATGATTTCTGATCCTCGTGGAAGAAATTCGTTCACCGTCTTCACAGCAAACCTCTTCGACGATAGAAACATCAAAGTATTTCATCAGTAGGTCTATATCACCCTCGCGATTTTTTCCAAATCGAAAATCTTCTCCAACATAAATTTCAATTGGGCATAATCTTTGTAATTCTTGAATAAAGTAACTAGCCCTTCTCGTTACATACGACTCATCAAAACGAATAACGATTACATGCTCAACACCTAGTTCCTGAAATCGATTTAACTTCTCATTAATTGGCGTCAGCACTTGTGTTCCCTGAAAATAAGAACGTGGTGGTGGATCAAATGTATACACGACATTTGTAATCTTTAATTTTTTTGCTCTCTCTATTGCATTTCTAATAACGGCCTGATGTCCCTTATGCACACCATCAAATGCTCCAATAGAAACAATCGATTTTGTTAATTCAGGTACACTATGATCATGTATATAAATGATTCTCACCTCTCTTTTACAGTTATGGTTAAATGTCTAAATAACCAAATTCCTTTGAAATTAAATTTGCAGTATTCATCACACTTTGAATCATGACTTGGCTATTGCTTCCTTGCATATACGTTTTCGGACCAACAATATTAAGAGCCGCAATGGTCCTCCCAGTGTAAGAACGAATAGGAGCTGCAATGCCATATAACCCATGTTCATTTTCATTATCACTTATGGAGTAACCTTGCTTACGAATTGTCTGTAACTCTTCTTGAAATCTCTTCATACAAGTAATTGTGTTTGGCGCTCGAGGCAACAGCCCATTTTCTGGAGTATATTCTAAAGAAGAAGGATTAAATGAAAGAAGAACTTTTCCTGTACTTGTGCAATATGCAGGTTTTCTTGATCCGACATGAGTTGATATTTGAACAGAGTCCTTTGATGAAACTTTCAAAATAAATACAACATCTCCACGGTCAAACATACCGATATGCACCGTCCCATTAAATTTCCTTACAAGTTCTTCAACAATTGGAATCGCCCCGCTATATATCTCTTGTTGAAACATCACTTGATTGCCCCACTCTAACAATTTCCAACCTAATCGGTATTTTCTCTGCTCATCTCGAATTAACATTCCTTCTTCACACAATGTACGGACAAGATGGTGAACCGTACTTGGATTCATATTTAATTTCGATGCAATTTCAGAGTTTCCTAGAACTGGCTCATCGTTCGTGAAACAATTTAGAATTTTACAAATCTTACTGATAGATGCTATCAAAATCACTTACCTCCTCTATTTCAGTTACATATAACTTGCCCTCCATATATAGCTAAAACATATAAGAAGATTTTCATCCTAACAGTAAAATTCTTTATACTTACTTAACGCTCCTTCCTTATTCACTAAAATGTAAGCGTACTCATTTTAGTATTAACTTAATGCATTCTCAGACGCATTCGTTTGCAAAGCACTGTCCACGAGCGAAAAAGATTGTTGCTTTTTATATGCATTATAAAACATACCCATTTTTCGAACTGGATCGCCAGAGTAATACCGCTCATATTGTAATAAACGTTGTCCAAATGCTTCACCACATAAATCCCAAGCTAACTTAAACAACCGAACGCGCTCTTCTGAAGATACTCCTTCACGACCAATATAGTATTTATGCATATCATCTTGAATCTCAGGATTCATAAAGTCAGCACCGGTTGGCGACATAAGAAGTCCACCCGCACCAATGGTTTGAATAATCTCAATGGCACGCGGATACATTTTAGGTAATAAGCTGCGTATCGTATCAAGTGGCAACCTTGCAGGTATAGCTTCACCGTATGCATTCATTTCATACTCATATTCAGCTACTTGCAAGAGTGCCCGGATTGTCTCTACATCCTGCATTAATTCTGCTAACTGATTCTGTACATTTAAAAAGCCGTCTACTCCAATTGAATCTGCTAGCTTTATAGCTACTTCTGCGGCAAAAGAAAGTTTCACTAATCCTCTGACTCCCGATTGGTGTGCCGGTTGATGTCCAATTCCTGTTTTTGGATACAGTTGATTTCCAGCCTCGACACTTTGATAAATAAACACTTTATCCCACGGGATAAACACATTATGAAAAACAAGGAGTGCATCTATTTCTTCAAACCTTGATGCAAGCGGATGATCAAACAAGGAGCGTTTTCCATCTTGCATTGGCTCGCGACAAAAGATTCTTAACCCTGGCGCATCAATAGGAACTGCAAAAGAAATTGCATGACGCTCATCACCAGGTTTAAAACTTGGATATGAATAAATAATCACTTCATCCGTAATTGGTGCAAGTGTCGCTAACATCTTAGCTCCGCTCACATACATTCCTTCTTCTGTTTCGTTCACTACACCTAAATGCATCGTTTCATCTTCTTGCTGATATGAAGCTTTGCTTCGATCATTCTGTGGATTGATAATCGCATGTGTTAAAAACAAATCTTGATCACGTATATGTTTATAATAATTTTTTATATTGTTCCCCCATGAGGAATCAAATTTTTCAAAAAACCATGCATTGCTCGCCATTGAAGTAACTGTAACATTTAAAAAGTCTGGTGTTCTACCCATTAGACCGAATGTAGCCTTTGACCATACTTCAAATAATTCACGACGTGCTTTTAAGTCCTCATAGTTTTTCGGAACTAAAAACGCATTCGAAACTCGTTCTCCTGTTTCTTTACATATATAGGTAATTTTGTCTTGGTATTTAGGATCATGCTGCATATCATATAATTTAGCAATTTGTAGAATCGGTTCCCGAAAAACATCTTCATTTACAACATCTGTTACTCTTCTTCCCCCAATCCAAATTTCAGGATTTCTCGCCTTTAATCCCTCAATATACTGAGCCCCTGTTCGAATCGCCATTTTTTCCCCTCCAATATATACATTTTGAAATTTACTATACAAATAAGTTTAGAAATTCTGCCCTTCTTTAAATTGACAGAATTTTTAATTATTATAAACCAATCCCTATTCGAAACTACTGCCTTATTTCACATTATGAAATTCTACTAAATTTTTTAAGGAACATGTAAAAAAGGGACAGTTCCCTATCCCTCTTACATCATCCATTCACTTTCTCTGCTTCCCAATAATATTTACTAAACACTTCAGCGAGTACATCAATCGTGTTATATAGCTCTTCTAAAGTATTATCAACGCCACCAACTTCGATAAGCATTGCATTTTTTGATAAATCTTGATTATAAACGCCATTTCCATCCTTTTTATATTTTGGGAAAATCCCTCGACTTAATCCGTAATAATTTTCATCTAGATATGAATTTATCGCTCTTGCAATCTTTTCATTATTGGAATGCCCTTCGTTTTCCATTCCTATTATAAAATATAACCTTGCATAGGATTTTCCATTAATCACTTTTGTCGTGACATCCTTCCGCCTATCGTCCCTATGAATGTCGATTGGAAACATAATTTTTTTATTTTGCGCTAACGCTTCTTTCACATAACCATGAGATGCATTATATGCTTGATACCACTTTAATTTCTTATTCGCTAATAAATCTCCCATATTTGTTTTATCATGAAAAACTGGTATTCCTTGTCCCTCTAATTGTTCTTTTAGACGCTCTCCTAAAAGCGAAACATTTACATCTGGACTCGATGGACTTTTCGCTCCAGGTAATAATGGATAGAAAGATTCCCAGCTATGTGTATGATAAATAAATACAGCACTTTCACCTTTTACATCGCTTTTATTTTTTTGTACAGGATTCTTTTCGTCTGCTTCTTTAACTTTCTCCTTCGCTACTTCACGTTCTTTCGTTACCTCTTCAATTGGCACACTAGATTCATTGGGAATATTCGTATAATCTGTTCCTTCTCCAGCTACGATAATATTAGAATAGTACTTTGACATCCCAGGCACTTCTTTCCCAACGAACGTTCTTAAATCTTGTATTTTAAGATCCGTCGCAATAGAAAATAACAAATTCCCAACTGATTCTCGCTTATTTGTTTTAAAATAATCAAATGCAAAATAATGATTTTCATTTTCCAACATTCGAACAAAACCTTGCATCGAGACCTTCCCAAACCACTGATTCACATAATAAGATTTCATTGTATGTAAAAGCGAAGTCACAATAGACGCCGTTGCTACTATTACAAATGCATAAGATAAAATAAAAAGTAGTAATTTTTTCCCACGTATACGAGTTGCATACTTTTTCAATGTATCACCTTCTTTATACATTGATATGTACAAGCTTTATGTAATATACATTTTCAATACACTGATTACATTTAGTGCAACTGCTAAAAAGAATAGGAAAGCAAATACCTTTTTATTTGATCTATACGCGTTGATAGAACTTAACGAGAAACAAATACTATATAGCCAATGTAACCAAACAGAATAATTTAAGTATGAATTGAAAATGATATCTTTCATTACCCAACACCAAATCAAAACAAATACACCCACCATACAAATCTTTAAAACATGTAAAAATCGTTTCATTGAATCCCCCTAAAAAAAAGAGAAATGGCAGCCCATTTCTCTTTCTCGTTTCTATTGTTCTTTTGGTGTATCAGAAGAAGGTAATTTCTTCGCTTGTTTTTCTTTAAAAATTTCACCGATTGCACCAAGTGTGCCGAGTGTTTCAATTGCATTTGATGGGATGAAGACTTTATTAGCTGGCCCTTTTGCAACTTCAGCTAATGATTCGAATGATTTATAAGCAAGAACGCGCTCATCTAAATTCGCTTCACGTATTAATTCAATACGGTTTTGTTCCGCTTTCGCAATAGTTTCGATCGCCCTTGCTTCCCCTTGTGCTTCTAGTTCTTTTGCTTCTCTTATACCCTCTGCTTCGCGAATACGTGCTTCTTTATCCCCTTCAGCCATTAAAATTTTACTTTGCTTTTCCCCTTCAGCACGAAGGACTTTATCTTGTTTAGCCGCTTCTGCTTCTAATATAATCGCACGCTTATTACGCTCTGCTTTCATTTGTTTTTCCATCGATGCTTGCACGTCTTTTGGCGGATTAATATCAACCACTTCTACACGTTCGATACGAACGCCCCATTTTTCTGTTGCTTCATCAAGCGCTAAGCGGATTTCTGTTGAAATTTTCTCACGGCCAGATAATGTTTCATCCAGTTCCATTTTACCAATAATTTGACGCATCGTTGCAGAAGTAATATTACGAACACCGTATTCATAGTTTGAAATACCGTATGTCGCAAGTTCTGGTTCAACAATTTGATAGAAAATAATTGTATCGATTTCTACTTGTACGTTATCTTTTGTAATAACTTTTTGCGGTGGTACATTCGTTTGTTGAATACGTAAATCATGGTATACGCGAACACGATCTACAATTGGGATTAAAAGATTTAACCCCGGATGCATAATACGTTGAAATTTACCAAACCTTTCAACAACCCCAACTTTTTGCTGTGGAATAATTTTAATTGCTAACGCTACAAATACAACGACAATTAATGCGAAAATAATCGTTAATGTTAATGCTACCATCCTTATTCACTCTCCTTTTTCACATATAAAACAGTACTGCTCCTCTTTATAACAATGACTCTTTCTCCAGCAGAAATGGGGACATCTGAAATAGCAGTCCAAATATCTCCATCCACTTTCACAATCCCATTTTCCTCGCTTGTAATCGCTTGCATGATGATACCCTTTTTACCAGCAAGTTTATCGACAGTGTCGGTAAATCCTTTTGCCTCTCGAAAGTTTTTGGAGATTCTTTTCGTAAAGAAAGTTAAAGTTAAACTCACAATTGCACCTACAACAACTTGTAGAAATAATGCCTCTGGAGCAAATAGTGCAATAAGACCTCCGACAACAGCTCCAATTCCGAGCCACAGCATGTAAAAAGTAATTGATAACATCTCTGCAATAAATAAAATTCCAGCTATAATAAACCAAACTACCCATCCATCCATATGCCACCCTCACTTTCTTTTCTATTTTCTACATGTATATGAGAAAAAGAATTGTTTATCCCGCTATTCGCGAGCAGCAACTCCCCCGTCTAAAGATTCAGAGAAAACAAGGTAGACTTGTGTAAACGGATAAATAATTGTTCATAAAAGCTTAATCCGTGAAGACTAACCATCAATAGCAGATAAAAAATTACACTCACCTACTCCATTCGGGGTCCATTACTAGAAGCTATTATACATATTCACTGTCGCAATGGGTATTAATAAAATAGTATATTAATATATTCTTTATTATACATGAAAATCCTTGTGTAAAAGTTACAAAAATAAAATTCTTTCCAAAATTTATTTTGCAGATTATATTAAATATAAAGAAAAAATGACTATTCAAAGGAGGCAGCTTTATTGCACAAACAATCCTTATCCTTTTATTGGATGTCTAAAGTGTGTATTACTCTCGCTGATGTTGTTTATGTTATGATTCTTACTACTCATATATATATGACAACCAAATCAGCTACTATCACAGCCCTTTTTCCATTATTACAAGTTATTACAAACCTAATCGCTAGTACATCTGCACCACTTCTAATGAATCGTTTTCCGTCTTATTCATTACTCTTTACACTACAATGGATCAAAACAATCTTTTTAATTCTCTTAACGATTTTATTTCCTATTTTATCATCAAACGTTACTGTTCTTTTAACTTTCGTTATCCTCATTTCATTATGCGGTGGCTGGAGTTCTCCTTTATTATACGCTGTTATTCCACGCCTAACACCACAAGAAAAGTTAGTAAAAGTAAATAGTGTCTTTTCTTTTTCAACACAAATCGTTCAAGCTGCTGCTTATTCCTTTACAAGTATAATTGTCCTTCTCATCGGGGCCACTTCTACACTTATCTTCAATAACATTTTAATGATTTTTGGATGTATTACATTATATGTTTCATTGCGTTCTATACAAGTTGAAAGAACTTCAGATAAATCTGTCTCCAAATCCGCTGCATTAATAGAAGGTTGGAAACTATTATTCCAGCACCCCTCTCTCCGTACAGTTACATATATGGATTTAATCGAAACATTTGCTGGAACAATTTGGATTGGCGGCGTTACCATGGCATATGTAACGACTGCTCTTCATAAAGGCGAAGAATGGTGGGGGTATATTAATACGAGTTATTATATTGGAACATTGCTAGGCGGCCTCTTAGTATGGCGAATAAGCACGTATATTCAAAATAATTTAATACGTTCAATGGCTATAGGATCACTTATATTTAGTATACTTACTTTCTTATATGGCATAACGAGTAACGGATTTATTGCACTATTTCTTTGTGTGCTAATGGGACCTTCTTATCAAATGAGAGATATTTCTCAAACAACTGTTTTACAAACAAGTGTAGCACCTTCTTTATTATCAAAAATGTACACCGCTCACGGTACACTCACTTCAACCGCTTCAGGTCTCTCAATGCTAAGCGTTGGTATTATTACCGATATTTTCGGTGTACGTACGATTTATATCATTGCTTCCTTTCTTATTTTATGTTCTGTTTGTTTATCTTTTATTTTACTAAAACACACAAAACAGCAAGAAAAGGACGTTTCTCTTTAACTTTATATAGTAGAAAAAGGATAGGGTGCTCTATCCTTTTTCTACTATATTAATCCATTTTCATTTTTCGACATCTAAATCCCTGCTATGCAGAATAAAAAG
>NZ_NVPR01000162.1 GCF_002551815.1 Bacillus sp. AFS098217 | reverse complement strand
AGCCCTGCTAGACAGAATAAAAAGTAACCTAGCCGCGTTTGCTCTTTCTGTTTTTACTTCGCATGTGGCAGAAAAAGGCCCTAACCGCTTCTATGCATGGCCAGATCCTCTCTCCCACCTAAAAGGAGGGGGTTTATGTCGTTTTTTTAATTAATGTATATATAACAAACACATTTTATAAAAATAAATGCATCTAAAATAAAAAAGGGTGAATCCCATCACCCTTTTTACGTTATGACTATCTACTCTCAACCTCAACTGAAACAATATGATCAATCTCTTTTAAAGAACTATATAACTCAGTTGTATATAAATCTTCAGGTGCTAATATCACCATTTCTAATTGTTGAGATGCACCATTATCAATATCTTTAATTTTAACCCGTTTCACTTGCATGTTTAAAATTTTTATTTGCTTAAAGATTCCATCTAACTCTCTATGCTTGTTTACAATAATTTTTATAGCTACATCCTTTTGTCTTAATGAGTACGGTCCAGCAATCTTTACAAGATGAGGCAATACATTGATTGCTAATATAATTAAAATCATAGCTACTGTTGCTTGTATATAAAAACCTGCCCCAATTGCAATACCTAGAGCAGACGCCGCCCACACCATAGAAGCTGTAGTTAATCCCGAAATCACATCGTTATTTCTTCGTAAAATAACTCCCGCTCCGAGAAAACCAACACCACTTACAATTTGAGCTGCTAAACGCATCGGATCCATATTTGTATGACCTGGTGAAGAATAAACATTCACCGATTCAATTGAAACGATTGTAATTAAACAACTTGCTACAGAAATGACCATACTTGTTTTCACACCAAGTGGTTTATTCTTTAGCTGTCTGTCAATCCCAATAAATAAACCTAAAAAGAGCGCTAAACCTAATTTGAGTAAAAATTCATATGACATTTTTCATTCTCCTTACTTATATGATGTTCATCATTCCTCTTCGTAAACATCATTTTTCCTTGAATATTAAACTATAACTCGTTTTGGTTATCAATTCCAGCCTTTTCTATATAAATCCATTTTAAATTTTCGACATCTAAATCCCTGCTATGCGGAATAAAAAGTAACCTACACCCACTTACTCTTTCTGTTTTTACTTCGCATGTGGCAGCAAAAAGCCCTAACACCGTTGCTATGCATGGCCAGATGCTCTCTCCCACCTAAAAAGAGGGGTTTTATGTCGGTTTTTTAATTGATGTATATATAAAAGCCGGAAAAATATTATAAAATATTTTTCCGGCTTTTTATTATTTCTCTTGCTTTTCTTCTTTTACCTTGATCTTCGCATCTTTATAGAATGCTAGTTTTCCTTCATTATACTCTTTTGTATATTGATTAAACTTCTCTTTTTCTTTTTGCGTTTCTTCGTTTAATGTATTAACAGCTTTAACTTTCTCGTCAATCTCTTTTAATTTTGTTTCTTTTACTTTTAACTTTCCATAAAGTTCTTTTTCAATCGCCAATGATTTCGTGTAGTTTTCATTCATTTTCTGGAAAGCTGCATAACGATTTTTATAAGCTTCTTCTACTTTTTTTGCTTGCTTTTGTAATTTTTTATCTTCGATTTTCTCTGTATAACTTTGAACTGATTTTGTTTCTTTTTGAGCTTTATCGAGCATCTCTTTTTCAGTTTTCAGAATTTTTTCACGCTCATCTACATTTGCCACAGCCTGATCTATTTTTTGGGCTACTGCTTCATTATGCTCTTTTCCTTCTTGTATAATTTGAGTGTACAATTCCTGTCCTTGTGTTTCTAATTTCTCTAATTTTTTCGCATCATCAAATAATGCTTTTTCTTGCTTTGCTGCATTTTCAAAAGCAGCATATATATTTTCTTCTGGTTTCTCACCAAAACAACCAGATAATAATCCTACTGATAGTGCCCCAACTAATGCTATTTTTCTATAAGTCAATGTCGATTCCTCCATCAAATACGGTTATCATGCCAGAAATTCACCGGGAAGTGATTTTCTTCATGATATGCTTCAAATTCATACCCTTTTTCTTTTAGTCCTTTAATAATAGCTGGTACGGCAGCAACAGATTGCGGGTGAATATCATGCAATAAAATAACTTCTTGTGGCTTCGTTGCACCAGCAAGTACATTTTGAACAATTTTTGCTGAAGCTGCATCAACTGGCATTTTGCTATATTTCCAGTCTAAAGAGTCGATTGTCCAATCCCATACTTTAAAACCGCCTTCGACCACTTTGTTTCGAAGCGCCTCATTTAATCCCGGCATTGAGCCATATGGTGGACGTGTTAGCTTTGGAGACTGTCCAATAATATTTGCGATTAGACCTTGATCTTCTTTCATTTCATTTACATACTCGCCACTTGTGTATAATTTTTTAAAGTCATGTGTCATACTATGCATACCCACATAATGACCCTCTGCCTTCTCACGCTTTACTAGCTCAGGGAATTGTTTTACATTTGCACCAATTAAGAAAAATGTCGCTTTCGCATCATTTTGTTTCAACATATTTAACAGCTCAGCCGTATATTTTCCTGGTCCATCATCAAAAGTAAGATAAGCAACTTTTCTCTCCTTACCATTAAAGCGACTTGGCGCGGCTTTCTTCATCTCAATTTTTGGTTGTTCACTTGCTAACTGTACTGTATTTTCTTGCTTAGCTACAGCTGTTGCTGGTGAAGTAATGGATTGAAACATAAAATAACCAACTGCTATTGCAATAATTGCTACCATTACAATCACTATACGTTTTACCTTAAAAGCATTTTCCATTCTATTGAACCCCTCTCTCTATTAATCTCATATATAAATCATCTGATATAATTATACATGTATTTGTTTTATTGCAACTATAAAAAAATAAATATTGTATCAATTGTATCAGAAGTTTTATCCAAATCATTGTACCAATGTAAATTTCAACACTTTATGCATAAAAATATATCGTTTTATGTATTTGAAAGTCTTTACACAAATCAAATCCCATAAAAAAAGGTTGGCAGGTGCCAACCCTTTCATTCATTTCGAGTCGTTTTTGGTGTAATACCTAGATGTTCATTTAATTTTTCAGATATATCTTGCACATTTTTTTCATTTGGAATGTAGTAATAAATACCACCTATACGTTTATCTGTACCTTCTACTTGCATTTTTTCCATTTGTAAATCTGATCCTGCCATATTTCTTGTAATAGAAAGCATGTCATCAAATGTTAAGTTCGTTTTCATATTACTATCAATCGCATCTAATAAAGAACTCATTTTACTAATAGATTGAACCGACATTGCTTTTTTCGCAATTGCTTCTATTACAAGCTGTTGTCTTTGGCCACGCATCGCATCACTATCAATTTTACGTGTTCTCGCTAAAGCAAGAGCTTGCTCTCCATTTAAATGTTGATACCCTTTTTCTAAATGAATCATACCTGCTTGGTCTTTACTATCTTGTTCTGTAAATGTAACTGGTACATCAATATCAATACCACCAAGTGAATCAACAATTTTCACAAAAGAATCAAAGTTAAATTTCACATAATAATCCACTGGAACATTTAAAAATCTTTCAACAGTATCACGCGTGCTTTCAACACCACCAAACACATGAGCGTGTGTAATTTTATCTAATTTCTTTCTTGATGGGATATATACGCGTGAATCACGCGGGATACTTACTAATTTTACTGACTTATCATTTTTATTGATTGTAGCTAATAACAGTGCATCCGTACGAACAGCTTCTCCATATTGACCTTTTCGGATATCACTACCATCTACACCCATAATCAAAATCGAGATATTATCCTTTAACGGTTCAACTTCTTTATCACGCTTCGTTGATTTATCAATTTGTGCATATGCATCACTTACAACTGCTTTAGCTTTATTATATATAAACGAACCATATCCGACTGCTCCAAAAATAAGCAGGAAGAATGGAATCAAAATGAACCATTTTATAGATTTTCTTTTAGAACGTTTCTGCCTGCTTCTTGTATTTTGTTCTAATTCAGAGCTCATGTTCATTCTCCTCTCTTTCTCTTTTCCTAGTATACTCTATGTCTATCAATCTTCATATTGAATTTCATTTCATTCACCTTACATTTTTGTAAGATTTCATCGTAAAAAAAGAAGGAAAATCAATATATATTTCATTTCACATTATACTCTCGTGTTTCCTTTTGACAAGTACCAGAAGATAATTCCAAAAATTTCACAGATCCATATATACATGCTAGTAAAAAAATTCCCCACAATTATTACTTTCCCAATCATACCGATGGAATTTAGATAACAGTTGTTAGGCTTGTAATTTCACACCATCATGTTCCGCTGTTAATGTAAATTTTTCAGGACTTACGTCATACATAAAATCTTTCTTTAGACTCCTGCAACCATTCTTGCCTTTCAAATTACATCCCGTTACAGCTGAAATTGATATCATTGTAAGAAGACATACTGCTATCATTTTTTTCATCTTCTGCACCTCCACCAATGAATATACAGGTGGTTTGTTACAAGAATGCGGCAAATAGAAAGTAATAATAAGGTGAAACTTCAATCAGTGGGGTTTTCTTCATCCCCAACTGATTATTAGCCCTCACCAGTCGGGATAAATAACAAAGGAAAGCTAACACACTGCTAGCTTTCCTTCAAAACCTATATAAATCCATTTTAATTTTTCAGCATATAAATCACTGCTATGCAGAATAAAACATGATCTACACTCGCATTTCCCCTTTGTTCCCACCCTTGCACGTGGCAGGAAAAGGCCTTGACAGCTTCTATACATGGCCCGTCCACCTAAAAAGAAAGGGGTTTTTATGCCGTTTTTTTAACTTGTATTTATATATTTTATCCTGCTATTTGAGGCCTCATAGTCAATGGGGATGCCCACTGATTAAAGTTTCACTTTACTTTTTTACTGATAAGTCTCTTTTCACAACAGTACCCTCATGATCTATCTCAAGTTCATAAACCTCCAGCGCCGGAAATACTTTCATTAACTGCTCAGCAATGTCCTGACGTTTTTCATATGGAGTTAAAATAAAAACAGAAGGTCCCGCACC
Source organism: Bacillus sp. AFS098217 (assembly GCF_002551815.1). GTDB lineage: Bacteria > Bacillota > Bacilli > Bacillales > Bacillaceae_G > Bacillus_A. The sequence continues at coordinate 5,688 of NZ_NVPR01000162.1, read as the reverse complement.
GCTAAGCGCTGTTCCATATGCTCCAAATCGTTTAGCATACTCGCGAATTGAAGGCAATACAGGAACAAGTTGGGAACGATATGGCTCATGAAACCGGTCTCTCTCCATCATTTCACCAACAATCTCCCATTTCTTTTGACATATTGCCGCCACTAATACGTTGCTTACTGCACTTGCACGAACGGCATCATGAAATTGAAATGTTTCTGGTAATACAGAACGGCTTTTATTTGTATTTAATTCCTCATGAGGAATAAGAGCAATTACCCCTAATTCCTTACTCTCGATTCTTACAACAGACACATGCTTCCCATCCATTGCACCAATTACTGTACCTCCTAAAATAGAAGCTGCTACATTATCAGGATGCCCCTCGAAGCTTGTAGCAAGATGCACTTTCTCCTCTGTTGTTAAATGTAATTCTCCAAGTTGATTGGCAAGCTCTATTCCTGCTACAATGGCTGACGCACTACTTCCCAATCCCCTTGTAAGCGGAATATTACTAGTAACTTCTATTGTGTAAGAAGATAAAGAAGGACATACCCGAAGTGCCGTACTTACAATTAAATTTCTTTCATCACTTGGAATGGAAGAATCAAAAGAATGGATAACGTGCCAATAAGCTGATTCCTCTTTAACTGCTACTTCCAAATATAATGATAACGCCATTCCTACAGAGTCAAAACCAGGACCTACATTTGCCGTACTAGCTGGAACACGAACTTTAAACGGTATCACGAAACGATCACTCCTTTAATATGTTCTTTAATTTGTTCCATATCATTTGAAACACTTGCGATTTCTACTTGATTAGAAGCAATAACAATATCAGGGTCTTTTAAACCATTCCCTGTTAATACAGCAACAACTGTCTCTCCCTTATGGATTTTCCCGGATTGAACATGTTTGATTACGCCTGCCAGAGAAGCATTTGACCCTGGCTCTGCAAAAACGCCTTCTGTTTTTGCTAGCAGCTGATAAGCATTTAAAATCTCTTCGTCTGATACCATATCAATTTCACCATTCGATTGTTTTGCCGCTTCTACAGCATAGGACCAGCTAGCTGGATTACCAATACGAATCGCAGTTGCAACTGTTTCTGGTGAGTCGATAACATGACCTTTTACAATTGCTGCTGCCCCTTCTGCTTCAAAACCGTGTATCCTTGGCTTCTTGAATCCCTTTTCTTTCTCATACTCACAGAACCCTTTCCAATACGCTGTAATATTCCCTGCATTTCCAACCGGAATAGCAAGGACATCTGGTGCTTTTTGCAACTGATCACAAATTTCAAAAGCAGCAGTTTTTTGCCCTTCAATACGATATGGATTAACAGAATTTACTAATGTAATTGGCTCTTCCGCAGCAATTTGACGTACAGCTCGAAGCGCATCATCAAAGTTTCCTTCTATCGAAATAATTTCTGCTCCATATGCGATTGCTTGTGCTAATTTCCCATGAGCAATTTTCCCTTCCGGTATAACAATAATACACTTCATTCCAAGGCGAGCAGCATATGCTGCTGCCGATGCTGATGTATTTCCTGTTGAAGCACAAATGATGGCCTGTGATCCTTCTTCTTTTGCCTTCGCAACCGCCATCACCATTCCTCTATCTTTAAAAGATCCAGTAGGATTGGCACCCTCATATTTTCCATATAGCTGAATCCCTAATTCCTTAGAAATATTCAGAAGTGGGATTAGAGGTGTATTCCCTTCCATCAAGCTTACATCTGGTGTTTTTTCGCTGACCGGTAAATAAGAAGCATATTGTTTTAATAAACCATTATACATATTCTTTTTCCTCCTCAATACTGTAATAACTTTTAATTTCATGCGCTACACTTTCTAATGCTGTTAACACCTGTTCAAATTGATATTTTGAAGTTTGATGTGTCACAATTACAATTTCTGCAAACTTTTTATTCAATGGTAATTGAATAATCTCTTCTAAGCTAATTGACTGATTAACGAAACATTCTGTTATTTGTTGAAACATTCCTGGTTCGTCAAGTAACACAGTACGTAAAAAGTATTTCGAAACAACTTCTTCATCCCGCTTTAGTTTATAAGGCTCTGGTTCTTTTAACACGCTTTGGTTTTTTGTTACCTGATTCATATTTTTAACAATAGAAATGATATCGCTCACTACAGCAGACCCCGTTGGTAATTTCCCAGCACCCGGCCCATAAAACATTACTTCACCTACAGCATGACCGTGTACATAAACAGCGTTAAATTCATTATTTACACTAGATAGCGGGTGATGATTTGGCAATAAAGTAGGTGCTACACTTAAGTTAATTGCAGAACCTTGTTTCTCTGCTTTTCCAATCAGTTTCATTGTAAATCCGAATTTCTTTGCCATTTCTAAATCTTCTTTTTCTATATTTCGAATACCTCGAACATGCACATCATCTAATGAAACATTCATCGAAAACCCTAAATTAGCAAGAATAGCAACCTTCCGTGCAGCATCAAGCCCATCTACATCTGCTGAAGGATCTGATTCTGCAAATCCTAATTTTTGCGCTTCTTGCAACGCTTCTTCATACGACCAACCATTTTGGCTCATTTTTGTTAAAATATAATTTGTTGTTCCATTTACAATTCCCATTATTTTTTCAATGTGATCAGAAGCTAAGCCATCTGCAAGTCCTCTTAGTATTGGGATTCCTCCTGCTACACTAGCTTCATAAAATAAATCACAATTGTTTTCATTGGCTAATTGCAACAATTCCGCCCCATGCACAGCCATTAAATCTTTATTCGCAGTTACGACATGCTTCTTGTTTCGCAAAGCCTTTATAATACACTCCTTTGCTTCTTTGATTCCTCCCATTACCTCTACTACGATATCAATATATAAATCATTTAAAAGCTCATCGGCATTTCGTGTAACAGCAATCCCATCAATAGAGACATCCCGTTCTTTTTCCAAATCACGTACAGCTACTGTTTTTACCTTTACCTTGCATCCTGTATCAAGAGCGATCTTCTTATAATGCTCCTGCAAAATTTGAACGACACCACTTCCAACAGTTCCCAAACCTAATACGCCAACATAAATAACATTACTCATTTTCCAATCTCCTCCTAAATTTAAATGTATACTATATGACTCACCTTTAGCTGCTTTACATTCATGCAGGTGGTGGTTATTTCCGTACATATCAATCGTTTCATATTGCAGCACCTCCCTTCAATGTCAAAAAAAAACACACTCATCCCTAGTAAAGGGACGAATGTGTTTTCGTGGTTCCACCCTTGTTCCAATCCAAATATACATGTACTTCAGATTGCTCAAGATCAGATAACGGCTGAGACCGTCAATAATTACTAGATTACTCGTTCACTATTGAAGTTTAAAGGTGGTAAGATTATTTTTCGTGCTAGGAAGTTCACAGCCTATGACTTCCCTCTCTGAAAACCGTAAAAATAATCCCGTGTCCTTATCATTACTTTTCGTTCATGTCCATTTGTTAAATTATTATAATTACGACAATTCAAAAAATCAAGCCCATTTTCAAGAAAAATATTTATACGTTCTTTTCTCAACCAGATCATTACACTTTTATAACTTATTTTAAGATAATAAATACTTAAACTTACCTACTTCTCTTTTGAAATTGGATCTTACATAAAAATCCCAAATCAAATAACTATATTACTGATTTGAAATCGTAATTGGCAATCGAGTAAACATTCTTTGAACGCCTGAACTATTAATTATATTTATATATTTCCTCAAGCAATATAACACAAAAAATTTTTAATATAATCTTTTTGTATAACTTTCCTCTAAAGAACGTGCAACTTCTTCCTCAGTTGAATTGATTTTTGCGTGATCCGTAAGCATTTTTGCTGCTGATGGCAGTCCTTCTTTTTCCATCCAAGATTCTGGATTCCACAATTCAGAACGAATAAATGCTTTTGCACAATGAATGAAACACTCTTCTACTTCTACAACAATTCCTAGAAGCGGACTACGACCATTCACTTGCATTTCTGCCAAGATCTCTGGATCTTTTGTGATAGCTGCACGCCCATTTATTCTTAATGATTCCCCAAGCCCTGGAATGAAACAAATAAGCCCTACCCTTGGATTAGATAAAATATTAAGAATAGAATCAACTCGCCGATTCCCTGGTCTTTCCGGAATTACAATTTGGTTTTCATTTAAAACATATACGAATCCAGGTGCGTCTCCCCTTGGAGAAGCATCACAATGACCAAATTCATCTGAAGTAGACATTACTAGAAATGGAGATTTAGACAAAAAATCACGACAATGATGGTCAAGCGATGGAATCACTTTTTTTACAGCCCGCTCACTTGGATATCCTAAAATAAGACGTAATTCATCTTCTGTTGAAATAAATGAATGTGTTTTCTTTTCTTCTATTCCCATTCCATATACACCCCTTAGTTTTTTCTTTGTTTTCTCAAAATTATATATATTTATTGTATACTAAAATATACAGAAAGGGGAATATCAATGGCAGAATGGTTAACGATATTTGATACAGAAGGAAAGAAACTCGGAAAAAAATTACGTGATGATGTGCATCGTGACGGCGATTGGCATGAAACATTCCATTGTTGGTTTGTGGAAAAAGAAAACAACGACATTTGTTTATACTTTCAATTACGCGCTAAAAACAAGAAAGACTTCCCAGGAAAATGGGATATTACATCTGCTGGACATATTATGCATGATGAGGATATACAAATAGGTGGTCTTCGTGAAATAGAAGAGGAATTAGGACTTTCCTTTCAAACTACTGATTTAAAGTACAAAGGTATTTTTAAAATCAATCATGAAATTCCGCATTTCATTGACCGTGAAATGTGTCATATGTATTTTCACAATGTCATAAAGCCACCTCTATTCTCACCAGGTGATGAAGTAGAAGATGTAATAAAAATAAATGCCACTTCCTTTTTACAACTTCTAAAAGGCGAGATTCCATCTATAACAGGCATTTCAGCTTTAAATGAACATGCAAAACCTATTGCAATAACATGTGAAGATATCTATCCATATGAAATCGAATATTATAAATTCGTCGTAGAAAAGGGACGAGATATGCTAAAAATCAATAATTTCTAAAGTTAAATTGACCCCCACTTGAATAGTGCAGGGGTCTTCACCATTTATACGTCTTCTTTAAATAGCTTGAAAGATTTATAGGTAACCTTTATTGCTTCTCCAGTACCTTCAATTTCTTCTCTACCCGTACAAACAAATGAATGATTAATGCGATCATAAGACCTAAAATCGCAATCATTGTATGCGGATATCTAAATAGCACACCAATTACGCTCCCTATTAAAATCATAAAAATGCCATTTTGCTTCATCACTTCTGCACTGTATTGATTTCCAGCATTCCATAACTCTTTATTTTTCATTGATCGACGTGTTCGATAACCATATACTGCATTAATATCTGTTGGTGGATTTTTTTGCAAGATTAGTGCAGCTAGTACGAATATGATACCGATCAATAAGCTAATTCCTATATGTACAAGCGCATATACCATCCTATTGCCCTCCACATTTTCTTTGAATTTTATTGTTGGTTTATATTTTTATTATACAACTGATCCAAACCTTAAAACCTATATTTTCCAAAATAAAAAAAACATATCTTTCACTTCAAATTCACACTGAAGTCACATCTATC
>NZ_NVPR01000031.1 GCF_002551815.1 Bacillus sp. AFS098217 | reverse complement strand
CCGTCCCGAGCCACCATTTTAACTAAATATGCCGGCTTAGCTCAATTGGTAGAGCAACTGACTTGTAATCAGTAGGTTGGGGGTTCAAGTCCTCTAGCCGGCACCATGTAAGTTTCGGAGGGGTAGCGAAGTGGCTAAACGCGGCGGACTGTAAATCCGCTCCTTCGGGTTCGGCAGTTCGAATCTGCCCCCCTCCACCATTTACATTTTATATAGGGGTATAGTTTAAAGGTAGAACAGAGGTCTCCAAAACCTCCAGTGTGGGTTCAATTCCTACTACCCCTGCCAAAACACAACATGGCGGCTGTGGCGAAGTGGTTAACGCACCGGATTGTGGCTCCGGCATTCGTGGGTTCGATTCCCATCAGTCGCCCCATTTATTTTAAATATTTACAAATTAATTTAACTATGATAAGATAGACAATGTCTTATTTAAATATTAATGGTAATAAAATAAGTGTTGAAACTATATAATGTATTAATAATTCGGTGGGCTATAGCCAAGCGGTAAGGCAACGGACTTTGACTCCGTCATGCGCTGGTTCGAATCCAGCTAGCCCAGCCATTTTTGCGGAAGTAGTTCAGTGGTAGAATACAACCTTGCCAAGGTTGGGGTCGCGGGTTCGAATCCCGTCTTCCGCTCCAAATTTAATATGGCGGCATAGCCAAGTGGTAAGGCAGAGGTCTGCAAAACCTTTACCACCGGTTCAAATCCGGTTGCCGCCTTTCTTATTATGCCGATGTGGCGGAATTGGCAGACGCGCACGACTCAAAATCGTGTTCCTTCGGGAGTGTCGGTTCGACCCCGACCATCGGTATCAAATAGCGTGGTAGAAAAAGACTCTAACAGAAATGTTAGAGTCTTTTTCGAATATGAAACAGCTTAGTAGAGCGAAAATAGAGCTTTTATTACCTAATATTACATGTGGTGAAGCAAGTGGCGTAGAAATGAAGAAGTTAGTGAAAAACTTTACATCACTCATAATTCACCACAAACTGTAAAATCATGTTATTTGAGTATTACACTCGTAATGAATTATAGAATTAAGGTATAATATAATTTGGTGAATGAACAAAAATTATATCGATTTATATTATGTCAGTAATGCGAATTGATTAAGAACTTTTTGTATTTATTTTGAAAAAGTGTTGAATAAACAGTGTATTTCATATTAATATTTTTTATGTAGATTTAAACGTGAAAGAGAGTGGAACAGTATGGGCCGTAAATGGAACAATATTAAAGACAAAAAAGCGTCAAAAGATGCAAATACAAGCCGTATATACGCTAAATTTGGACGTGAGATTTATGTAGCAGCAAAACAAGGTGAACCGGATCCAGAATCAAACCAAACGTTAAGAGTTGTATTAGAGCGTGCAAAAACGTATAGTGTACCAAAAACAATTATTGACCGTGCAATTGAGAAAGCAAAAGGTGGTTCAGAAGAAAACTATGACGAGCTTCGTTATGAAGGATTTGGACCAAATGGATCTATGGTAATCGTGGATACACTTACAAATAACGTAAACCGTACTGCAGCAGATGTACGTGCTGCATTTAGTAAAAATGGTGGTAACATGGGTGTAAACGGATCTGTAGCATATATGTTTGATGCGACAGCTGTTATTGGTCTTGAAGGAAAAACATCAGATGAAGTTCTTGAGATTTTAATGGAAGCAGATGTAGATGCACGTGATATTTTGGAAGAAGAAGAATCTGTTATCGTTTATGCTGAACCTGATCAATTCCATGCAGTACAAGCAGCACTTAAAGATGCTGGTATTACTGAATTTACAGTTGCAGAATTAACAATGCTTGCACAAAATGATGTAGAACTTCCAGAAGATGCACAAGTACAATTTGAAAAAATGATTGATGCATTAGAAGATTTAGAAGATGTGCAACAAGTTTACCATAACGTAGACTTAGGTGAATAATGAAGAAAAAAGACCCTTTCGTTTAATGAATAGGGTCTTTTTTCTACTAAAATTTTTTAATGAAGAAAATATTGATACGTATATAACGCGTCCTCATATGAGATCAAGAACGCTTGATGCGATGAAGGCAACTCATTTTATTCCATATGAAACATGGAAGGTGAAACCTTATAATCTAGTAGGACGATTATAAAATTATATATATTTTTATATAAATCCATTTTAATTTTTCAACATCTACATCCCTGCTATGCAGAATAAAAAGTAACCTATACTCGTTTGCTCGTTCTGTTTTTACTTCGCATGTGGCAGAAAAAGACCCTGACGCTTCTATGCATGAATAGATGCTCTCTCCCACCTAAAAAGAGAGGTTTTTTGTTGGTCTTTTAATTGATGTATATATAGGTTAGTCGCTTGAGATCATCTCAAACGACTAACCTTTCTTTTTGTGTAAAGAAAATCGTCTAATATGTAAGGAGAAAGGTCAAACTAAAAGTATAGTTATTTTGAAACGGAAATTAGAAAGTTAGTATTGATTAATAGAACGTTTGTTCTGTATAATAGTTATACTGTTATAAAGAAACTTGGTCAAAAAATCAGTTCACCGCTCAAAAAACAGATGCATCTCAAATGATATAATAGAAGAATGAGGGCTTCCTATTCAAGTTTTCATATGAATAGGAAGTTAAGAGGTATTGTGATACAATATGTTTTTTATCCCGCTATTCGCGGGCAGTAATACTTCCACCTCAAAATTTGGCGAAAGCATTGTCCAACTCTAGCGGCTAGAATCTTCGGTCGTTTCACTCCCTCGGACGAGGCAAAAAGCGCCTCTCTGTTGGGACTTCAATGTCCTGTGATTCTGAGCGAGCCGCTTCCGCTTTTCTAAAGAAGTTAGGTGAGAGATAAACGGCCCGTAAAAGCCCGATTGATTAAAGTTTAGCTTTATACCTTACAACATTGTAAGGTATAGGTAAGAAAAATCGATTGGACGTTCTTTAAAGAAAATGTATTCTTAATTTAAGAATTATATATGATGTACGGAAAAGAGGTGTGCACGATGAAAGAACGAGTATTATCTAGGGTAAACTATCACCAAAAAGTTTCATTCAATCCGATTGCAAAATTTTTTTATAAAGCTATTATTTTATTATTATTACTAAGTTGTACATTATTATTTATCGGAAATGTAATGATTGAACGAAGTGATATTAGTAAGTTACATGTACCTACTCAATTAGTGATACCAGATTCACTAGCTCACGCATTTATTGCGACAGAGGATAAAAGGTTTTATCATCATAACGGTTTAGACTATATAGCAATTGTGCGTGCTTCTATTGAAAATATAAAAGCTGGTGGTGTTGTACAGGGCGGAAGTACAATTACACAACAGCTTGCAAAAAATGTTTTTTTATCTAATGAACGTACGTTTTCTCGGAAATGGAAAGAAATTTTTTATACAAAAAAAATTGAGCGCACATTTACTAAAGATGAGATTTTAAAATTATATGTGAGCAATATTTATTATGGAGAAGGTGCATGGGGAATTGAAAAGGCGGCAAATTTATACTTTGGTAAAAAGGTCAATCAATTAACATTGAGTGAGAGTGCTATGATGGCTGCTGTAGTAAAGGCACCTGCCTATTATTCACCTGCAGAGAATTATGATAAAGCAGTAGAAAGACGAAATGTTGTTTTAAAACTAATGGAGCGACAAGGATACATTAATCATGATGAATATATGCAAGCTGTAAGTGAGAAATTAGTGATTCGTCACGATATTAAAACAGAGCATTCCGTGCAAAAGACAGCACGTGAAAAAGCTGTAAGCTAAAGGGAGTTCCTATATAGGAGCTTCTTTTTTATGAATAAAATATGAAAAAAGGGGACACAATATCGTCACATTTGTTATGTTTTTGGAAATTATGTGAGCGTGTTCATTGCGTGACTTGTATAAGTATTGATATTATGTGTAATGTATACAAAAATGTATACAGAATATGAATTTAAAGAGGAATGTATATGAAATCATCAAACAAAATCATGGTTCTTGGTATTGTTTTTTCTGTCGCAGTATTAATCGTAATAGGGACAATTGTGTATAGTATTATAAATGACAAGAAAGATAAAGGGGATGAGATGTTTGCTTATTCCACACAACAATCTTTAGGTAAGGAAGATGCTCCTGTTAAGATTGTAGAATTTGGAGATTTTAAATGTCCAGCTTGTCGAACTTGGGATTCGACAGTATTACCTCGTTTAAAAGAAGATTATATTAATAAAGGTAAAGTAAAGTTTTATTTTATTAACTTCCCATTTATCGGAAAAGATTCTGATTTAGGTGCTGCTGCTGGTGAGGCGATTTATAAACAGGATCCAGAATCATTCTGGACATTCTATAATGAAATCTATCAGAATCAGAAGAAAGAAAATGAAGAATGGATTACAGAAGAACTGCTTCTTAATATAGTAAAGGAAAAACTTCCGAAAGTGAATGTGGAGCAGTTTAAAAAAGATTTACATAGCAAGGAAATGCAAGATAAAGTACGACAGGATTCAGATCACGCAAAAAAACTAAAAGTACCAGGTGCTCCTTCAGTATATGTAAATGGAAATCTTGCGAATCCAGATTATGATAGTATCAAAAAGGAAATTGATAAAGAATTGAAAAAGTGATGAGTATATCATCACTTTTTCGACTTTTTTCGATAAAATTCTTGCTTGGATTTTTGTTACATGCTATAATATTTTACATAAGTTATTTCAATGACTTATGTTTTTTCATATTTGCGGGTGTAGTTTAGTGGTAAAACAAGAGCCTTCCAAGCTCTGGTCGAGGGTTCGATTCCCTTCACCCGCTCCAGATCTTATTTCATATTCTCATAATAAATTGTGATCAACGCAGTGTTTCGTTTCTAAGATAAACGAGGCATTGCGTTTTTTAATGTTTGGAAATGATAATTTTATGGGAAAATAGAATGAAAGAGTATGATTACGAAGTGAATTGCTAACCAACAGTAGGTGGCTACTTGTTAGATGAGGTGTATGTATTCATCGTAGGAGGAAGCTTAAGCATGGATTTTGAGAAATTAAAGCAAGAAGTAATAGCGTATAGTAAGACGATTGGAATAGATAAAATAGGTTTTGCGAGTGCTTCATCATTTGAAGAATTAAAACAGCGTTTAATTCAGCAGCAACAATTAAATTATCAGTCTGGTTTTGAAGAACCTGATATTGAAAAAAGAACAAATCCACAGCTGTTATTGCCTGGTGCAAAGTCAATTATTGCGATTGCGTTAGCATACCCGTCAAAGTTGAAAAATGCGCCGTTAAGTAAGCGAGGAGAGCGAAGAGGTATTTTCTGTCGAGCTTCTTGGGGACAAGATTATCACCTTGTTTTACGAGATCGCTTGCAGAAATTAGAGGCATATTTAATTGAGAAACTTCCAGATATAGAAGTGAAGTCAATGGTGGATACAGGAGAATTGAGTGATCGCGCTGTTTCGGAACGTGCTGGCATTGGATGGAGTGGAAAGAATTGTTCTATTATTACTCCTGAATTTGGCTCTTATGTATATTTAGGTGAAATGATTACGAATGTACCATTTCCCCCTGACCAGCCGATAGAAGATCAATGTGGCAGCTGTACAAAGTGTATTGATATTTGCCCAACGGGAGCACTTGTACAGGGCGGACAATTGGATTCTAAAAAATGTATTGCGTTTTTAACACAGACGAAGGGTTTCTTACCTGAAGAATATCGAGATAAGATTGGAAACCGTATATACGGATGTGATACATGTCAAACAGTTTGTCCGAAAAATAAAGGGAAAGATTTTCATAATCATCCTGAAATGGAGCCGGATCCAGAGTTAGTTAAGCCGTTATTATTACCACTTTTAACGATTAGCAATCGAGATTTTAAAGAGAAGTATGGTATTATGTCAGGATCGTGGCGGGGGAAAAAACCACTGCAACGAAATGCAATTTTAGCGCTTGCTCATTTTAAAGAAACGGCAGCAATTCCTGATTTAATAGGTGTTATGAAAGATGATCCAAGACCGGTAATGCGGGGGACCGCAGCATGGGCACTTGGTAAAATTGGCGGCGATGAAGTAGGAGCAGCCATTGAAAAAGCAATGGAACGTGAGAAAGATGAAGAAGTCCTTCATGAAATGAATCGTGGACTTGAATTGTTGGCACAGAAAAAACAGTAGATAATATTATCCTTCTTCATATTGTAATATGGGAGGGAGAGGAAATGATTGTAAGATCACATATTGAAAAACAGATGAAACAATTTTTAGCATTTATAACAAATAAACGTATAAATGCAGATGAAATTCCTGCAGATTTATTGCAAGTATTGCAAAGAAAAAAAAGCTTGTTTCAAAAACGTGGTGCTGAAATAGTAAAAGCAACAGCAGATGTTTCTTTTATTAGACAATTAAATAGCAGGGCATATCAAGAAGTTGATTATCAAGTACATTTGAAATATTTAATCCATCATAAAGAATTATTTTATATTGAAGAGGAACAATTAATACGACGTTTGCGTTTAAAAGATGGATGTATTGCAAAAGATCATGTTATTGAAATGAAAGAAGAAACTGTAAATAGTGGAACACTAGAACGTGAGGGAAAGAAAGGGAAGTCTAGTTCATATCAATATAATCGTCTAGAAGCGGTTAAATATGCGGAACGCTGGTGGGATGATCGAAACCCAGCATATCGCAATTTTCCTGATAATTGTACGAATTTTATTTCACAGTGTCTACATGCAGGGGAGACACCAATGACAGGATATCCTAACATTCGTAAAGGCTGGTGGCAAAGGGAAAATCAGTGGAGTTGGAGCTGGGCAGTAGCTCATTCATTTTATTGGTATTTGTCAGGCGCTACAGCAGGACTTCAGGCTAAAGCAATGGAAAAACCCGAAGAACTTATACTTGGAGATGTAATTGCCTATGATTTTGAAGATGATGGAAGGTGGAATCATACAACAATTGTAGTAGCAAAGGATGCGGATGGTATGCCGCTTGTAAATGCACATTCTGCTAACAGTCGCCGTCGTTATTGGAATTATGAAGATTCGAGTAAGTACACACCACAAATGAAATATAAATTTTTTCATATTATTAATGGGTAGAGATTTTTCGCTCAAGTGGTATAATACGTAGTAGACAAAAAATAGAGGTGAATATCACGTGGGAGTACATGTTGTTTTATATCAACCAGAAATTCCAGCAAATACAGGGAACATTGCACGTACTTGTGCAGCCACTGGAACAGAATTACATTTAATTCGACCGCTTGGATTTTCAACGGATGATAAAATGTTAAAACGTGCTGGTCTAGATTACTGGCAGCACGTAAAAATTACGTATTATGATTCAATTGAAGAGTTTTATGAAAAAAATAAAGATGGTGAATTTTTCTATTTAACAAAGTATGGTGAAAAGGCACATACAGCGTTTGATTATAGTAATCGTGAAAAAGATTACTACTTTGTATTTGGAAGAGAAACAAATGGATTACCGGCAAACGTAATCGAAGAAAATTTTGATCATTGTTTACGTATTCCGATGACAGATAAAGTTCGTTCATTAAACTTATCAAATACAGCAGCAATTTTAATTTATGAAGCGTTCCGTCAGCAAAATTATCCAGGTTTAGATTTAGAAATTGTGTACTAAGAGTCGTCATTTGGCGGCTTTTTTCTTTAAAAGGATGTAGAAAATATTTATTTTTATATATACATCAATTAAAAAAACGACATAACCCCCCTCTTTTTAGGTGGGAGAGAGCATCTAGCCATGCATAGAAGCGGTCAGGGTCCTTTTCTGCCACATACGAANNTATTCTGCATAGCAGGGATGTAGATGTCGAAAAATTAAAATGGATTTATATAGTTAAATATGTAATCCAAACAAGCTGATAGGAAGATTTACGAAAACCTAGTTAAAAAGTAGAAGGAAAAAAAGTGATGTGCCTAGGCTCATCACTTTTTGTTTGTTCCGGGTTTATCATTATATCCAGATGTGAAAATTGCAGTAAGGAATGTGAGTGAGACACCTAAAATTAGTAATAATTTCATGTTAATTCCCCCTCTCTTTTAATATATGAATAGCGGAGTTTATGTAAGTTCTGTGGAAGTAAAGAAGGGATTTATATAAGAATGAATAAAAAGGTGAGCTCCCTAATATTTTTATTATACAGAATTTTCTTTGAACTTTGGTAATGAAATTTTTAAGGAGTATTAGATATTTCATTTTGATTTAAAGAATGTTTAAGGACATCCTCGCATACCTTTTATAATAATCCGATTGAACAAGGAGATGGGGGAGGAGCTATAATGGATATTTTAAAAAAAATTGAACAGCATCGAGAAGCAGAAGAACGTTTACAATGGGAAGGTACGTTTGCGGATTATTTGGAGCTTGTGAAGAAAAGACCATGGGTGGCTCAAACAGCACACTCTCGCATTTATAATATGATTAAAGAAGCTGGGATTGAAGAAGTAGATGGCAGAAAAAAATATAATTTTTTTAGTAATCAATTATTTGGATTAGAGGAAGCATTAGAGCGTCTTGTTGAAGAATATTTTCATCCGTCTGCGAAACGTTTAGATGTTAGAAAACGGATTTTATTATTAATGGGGCCAGTTAGTGGAGGGAAATCGACATTAGTTACAATGCTAAAAAGAGGATTAGAAACATACTCACGTACAGATCGGGGGGCTATCTTCGCTATAAAAGGATGCCCGATGCATGAGGATCCTCTTCATTTAATCCCGCATCATTTACGGGACGATTTTTTTGATGAATATGGCGTAAGAATTGAGGGGAATTTGTCACCATTAAATGTAATGCGATTAGAACAGGAATATGGTGGAAGAATTGAAGATGTAGTTGTCGAGCGTATTTTCTTCTCTGAAGATCGTCGGACGGGGATTGGTACATTTAGTCCCTCTGATCCAAAGTCACAAGATATTGCTGACCTAACAGGTAGTATTGATTTTTCTACAATTGCAGAATATGGTTCAGAGTCGGATCCGCGTGCCTATCGATTTGATGGAGAGTTAAATAAAGCGAATCGTGGCATGATGGAATTCCAAGAGATGTTAAAATGTGATGAGAAATTTTTATGGCATTTATTATCACTTACACAAGAAGGGAATTTCAAAGCAGGAAGGTTTGCGCTTATTTCAGCAGATGAATTAATTGTAGCCCATACGAATGAAACAGAGTATCGCTCTTTTATATCCAATAAGAAAAACGAAGCATTACATTCAAGAATTATTGTAATGCCAGTTCCATATAACTTGCGTGTTAGTGAAGAGGAACATATTTATGAAAAGATGATTCGTGAAAGTGATGTATCGAATGTGCATATTGCGCCACATACATTTCGCGTTGCGGCAATGTTTACAATTTTAACTCGTTTAAAGGATCCAAAGCGTCCAGATATTGATTTAATTAAAAAGATGCGTTTATATGATGGTGAGATGGTAGAAGGTTATAATGCAATTGATGTCGAAGAATTGCAGCGTGAATATCAGGATGAGGGTATGAGTGGTATTGATCCTCGTTATGTGATTAACAGGATTTCTTCTACAATTATCCGGAAAGAAGTTCCATCGATTAATGCACTTGATGTATTACGCTCTTTAAAGGATGGATTAGATCAACATCCATCTATTAGTAATGAAGATAGAGAGCGCTATATGAATTTCATTTCATTAGCAAGGAAAGAGTACGATGAAATTGCGAAAAAAGAAGTGCAAAAAGCGTTTGTATATTCATATGAAGAATCAGCTAAGACACTTATGGATAATTATTTAGATAATGTTGAAGCATATTGCAATAAATCAAAATTACGCGATCCACTAACAGGAGAAGAAATGAGTCCAGATGAAAAGCTTATGCGTTCAATTGAAGAACAAATTGGCATTTCGGAAAATGCAAAGAAAGCATTCCGTGAAGAAATTTTAATTCGTATTTCTGCCTATGCTCGTAAAGGAAAACGCTTTGACTATAATTCACATGAACGTCTTCGTGAAGCGATTCAGAAAAAGTTATTTGCTGATTTAAAAGATGTGGTAAAAATTACAACATCCACTAAAACACCAGATGAGAATCAACTTAAGAAAATTAATGATGTTGTAGCACGCTTAATCGATGAACATGGTTATAACTCTTCATCAGCAAATGAATTGTTACGCTATGTGGGCAGTCTATTGAATCGATAGTTTGATAATAAAACGCTGTCTCTTATGAAAGCAGAGGCAGCGTTTTTGTATCTATCTGATTGAAGTGATGGAACTTTACTATATAAATCCATTTCGATTTTCCGACATATAAGTCGCGGCTATGAAAACAAAAGGAAATCTCCACTTATTTTCTCTCTTTGTTTTTACGTGGCATGGGGCTAAAAAAGAACTGACCGCTACTATGCATGGTCGGATGCTCTCTCCCACCTAAAGATTAAGTTTTTTATGTCGGTTTTTTAATCTGTATTTATATAGTGAATGTTTCCTGGGGACTTGTCCAAATATAATAAATTAAGATGCAATTTCATGAATTTATTGTCAATTATTTTTACAATACGCATATGATAGAGTAACCAACCATTCATACAGAAAAAAGCCAACACAATACAATATGTTGCAGAGCAAAAAAATGTGCAACAATGCATTGTGTTTCTTTCTTATCAACTACAGAATGTTTCGTTCTATTAATCGAGTGTCAAAGTTTTTGTTGGGAACGTTCGGCGTATTACGTAAAGTGATGATTAAAAGGAAAATAGGTTTTAATGAACAGTTATTTTTTGTCACATCACAAACTTATATGTAGTCGTACTGTTTGTTGGAATGGAATGAAAAAAATTACAGTAAGGAGGGAAAGGGATGGGCGAAGAAAATCAACCTAATTATACAATTTCACAGGAAAACTGGTCCCTCCATCGCAAAGGATATGACGATCAACAACGCCATCAAGAAAAGGTGCAAGATGCAATTAAGAATAATTTACCAGATCTTGTAACAGAGGAAAGTATCGTTATGTCTAATGGTAGGGATGTTGTAAAAATACCAATTCGTTCTTTAGATGAATA
Source organism: Bacillus sp. AFS098217 (assembly GCF_002551815.1). Lineage (GTDB taxonomy): Bacteria > Bacillota > Bacilli > Bacillales > Bacillaceae_G > Bacillus_A. The sequence goes on along the minus strand of NZ_NVPR01000031.1, from coordinate 49,792 downwards.
TAAAATTAGATATAACTATGATAAGAATAAACATGTTGGGCAAGGAACGGGTGATAGTAAAGTCGGAGATGTAGTAGCAAGAGATGGATCAAGTGCCCAAAAGCAGAAGGGACCAGGAAAAGGGCAAGGTGCAGGAGATACAGCTGGTGAAGATTATTATGAAGCTGAAGTATCTATTTTAGAATTGGAGCAAGCGTTTTTCAAAGAGTTAGAGCTACCTAACTTAAAGCGCAAAGAAATGGATGAAAATCGTATTGAACATATTGAATTTAACGATATTAGAAAAACAGGGCTATGGGGCAATATTGATAAAAAACGAACGATGATAGCAGCCTATAAACGAAATGCGATGAGTGGAAAACCATCTTTTCATCCAATTCATAAAGAAGATTTAAAGTTTCGCACGTGGAATGAAGTATTAAAGCCAGAATCGAAGGCTGTTGTATTGGCAATGATGGATACAAGCGGATCAATGGGAATTTGGGAGAAATATATGGCGCGTAGCTTCTTCTTTTGGATGACACGCTTCTTACGTACAAAGTATGAAACAGTAGATATTGAATTTATTGCGCATCATACAGAAGCAAAAGTTGTAACAGAAGAGGAATTTTTCTCAAAAGGAGAGAGCGGTGGAACGATATGTTCCTCTGTCTATCGAAAAGCACTTGAACTTATAGATGGAAAGTATTCACCAGAACGCTATAATATCTATCCATTTCATTTTTCAGATGGGGATAACTTAACATCAGATAATGCTCGTTGCGTGAAGCTTGTACAAGAACTGATGAAGGTATGTAGTATGTTTGGGTATGGAGAAGTGAACCAGTATAATCGCCACAGTACGCTTATGTCAGCATATAAAAATATTAAAGATGAGAATTTCAGATATTATATTTTAAAACAAAAAGCTGATGTATTTCACGCGATGAAGAGTTTTTTTAGGGAAGAATCAGGTGAGAAAATGGCGTAACGATATAAGGGAATCAGAATTTATATTGTTATTGAAAATATAGCGAATGAATAAAGTAAGATAGAATTTACCTGCTCATAAAACTAACAAAGGCATCCAAAAAAAGATGCCTTTGTTAGTTTTTAATATGTAAAAGTAATAGTTACTAATGAATAGCCTGGTTTTGCACTATATGGTGCTGCTTGATAAGAAGCGCGTTGTGAGCCTTCTGGCCAATCCACCTCTTTGAATATTTTTTTCACATCTTGTATGGATCCGTCCGTAGATTGTTTATAAAGAACCTCTACTTTTTCTGGTTTTGATGAGAATTGCTGTTGTAATTTGTCTTTTAGTTCATCATAGTTATTAGCAATATATTGTGTAGATAAGTAAACCAGTTTTGTATCTTTTAGTATTTGTTCATATGTTGATGATTTAGAGCTACCAGCTGTTATCTTATTTGTAAGTTCATCATAGTAATTTGTGGTAGCCTGTGGGTACTCACTGCGATTCCATTGATGATCTTTTGCAATTTGTTCATCAGATAAATTAAAATATGAATATAATACTCTTCCTTGTTCGTCTGGTATTGGATCATCGAATGTTGTATCAAGGTGATACCATTTGTTATCAATTTTCACTAAATTCCAAGCGTGTGCTTCTCCGTTTCCAGTTCCAGTTACGATATGAGAATCAATCCCTGCTTCTTTAAGCAATTGATAGGTTAATAGTGCATAACCTTGACAAACAGCAGAATGGTTTGCTAATGCCCCGTATCCTGTGTAAGAATTATATGAAGTATCATAAGCCACATGTTTTACAACATAATCATGAATGGCTTTAACCTTTTCATGCTCATCCATTCCATTTTGGATGATGGAATTAACAACTGTTTTTGTTTGCTGCATTACATATTCTGTTTGCTCTTTTGATTCACGATATGTAATGTTTAAGGTGAAAGTATAGTTTCCAGGTGAACCAGAAAGAGAATAGGAAGTTTGTGCTATAGTATAATCCACATATTCATTTGTATGTACGACTTCTTTATATGCGTTAAAAAGTGTATCCATAACTTCCTGAGTATTCGTATTCTTTGTTTTGTATGGAATTGTAATATTTGTTTCATAAGTATCGATATGTTTCTGTAATTCTTTCTTAAATTCTTCTATTAGTTGTGTATCCCCTTGTGGAGCGCTAGGATCTGTTTGCTTATTTTCTCCTTGTGGAGTGCTAGGATCTGTTTGTGTATTTCCTTCAGTGCGTTTCTTATATTCTAAAGCATTGTATAAAAACTGCGCATATTGTTCGCGTGTCACCTTCTTATTCGGCTCGAATTTCCCATCACCTGTACCTGATGCGATATTATTTGATTGTACAGCGCTAATGGCATCATTGGCCCAAAAATTTCCTGGTACATCGTTAAATGTATGTGGTTTTTGAATGGAAAGATGGAAAGCATTTTTAATGATTTGCGCCATTTCCGCACGGCTTACAGAATCTTTTGGTCTGAAACTTCCACGTTCATCGCCTTTAAAAATTCCTAAATCAGTTAGAGTTAAAATCTCTTCTGGAAACATTGTAGAAGTAGAATTGATATCGCTATATGGATTTTTAAGTTTAGAGCCGTCTTGCATTACATAAAGAGAATTATCATTACTAAAAGTGCCATTTTTTTTATTGGGAAGTAAAACACGATAAATTAAAGCAGCTACTTGTTCTCTCGTCGCAACGTCACCTAAACCGAACATTCCATTTCCATAGCCGGCAATAATATTTTGATTTGCCAAATTCGTAATAGCAGGATATGCCCAGTGCGTTTGAGGAACATCATAAAATGAAGCAGACGTCTGATTGTTAGGGGTTTCTGCAGCTTTTACAAGACTACTATTTGAGTATAATAAAGCACTGCCTATTAGTGTTAATGATGTAATTGATTTTAATAGTTTCGTGTTCATAATACTTCCTCCTAATATATAATTTTATAGATAAGTTATACAATTTGATTTGAAGCATAGTATGAATTTATTTATTGAAAAATCCGAAGGAAAACAATATAACTACATACATTATACAATTAATCTTTTTATAACGATATAATATATTTGTGAAAATGCAAAATAACATAATCTAAGATTGTATAGAAATCTAAATTAGCAAGATAAATTCATTTCCAATGTATATATAACTTTACTTTTTGTGGAAATTGATATATTATATAGATATACAATATATCAGTTATTTTCTAGGAGGAGCCTGTCACTATAGGCTCCTCCTGTTCTTTTTTAGGAAACCTGTCGTACAGGTTTTTCTTTAAAAAACAAGTGACTGAAAATTAAGATAAATAATCTTTAGAAGAGGTGAGGCATACACATAACAGAAAGGGATTGTTTAAGAAAGGGGGATAAGAAATGATAGTGTTTGGTTATCCGCTTGAGACAATTTATTTATATGGATTTATTGTTGCCACTATACTTACCGTTCTCTATATCTTTTTTGGGGATATATTTGAATCAATATTTAGCTTCGGGGGTGGATCCACATCTATTGTAACGTTACTACTCAGCTTCTTTGCTATGCTCTGTGGTTTTAGTTATATAGGCGAGTATTTATTTTCTTTAAATAGTATCGTTATTTTTAGTCTTGCATTTTGTGTATCTTTTCTTGGAGTTTTTGCGATGAAAATATTAATTTTAAAACCAATTGCAGAGGCTGAGCAAAATACAGTACAACGTATGGATGAGTTTGTTGGATGTCGAGGGGAAGTAATTATTACAATCCCGAAAGAAGGTTTTGGAGAAGTATTAATTTCGTCACAATTTGGAAGCAATGCGATACCAGCTAAGACAATTGGCAAGAAAGAGATTTTGCAAGGAACCGAAGTCATTATTGAGGAAGTTCAAGATGGTGTTTTGCTTGTACAAAACATCGCTTATTCTTTAAAAAAACCAAAGTTATAAGGGGGAATTTGAATGATTCCATTAATTATCGGTGGTGTCTTACTCGCAATTTTACTTTTACTTATTTTGGTGTTCATCACAAAATATCGTACAGTTGGTCCAGATGAAGCACTCATTGTAACAGGGAACTGGCTCGGCGGTGGAAAGAATGTTGTAACAACAGATGATGGAAAGAAGATTAAGATCATTCGTGGTGGTGGTACTTTTGTTGTACCAATTATGCAACGAGCAGAACCTCTTAGTTTATTAAACTATAAATTAGAAGTTGGAACACGTGATACGTATACAAAGCAAGGGGTACCTGTTACAGTAAACGGCGTTTCCATTATTAAAGTAGGATCAACAATTGAAGAAGTATCTACAGCAGCTGAACAATATTTAGGGAAAGAAACAGAAGAGTTAAAAGTAGAAGCGAAAGAGGTATTAGAAGGGCATTTACGTGCCATTTTATCTTCAATGACAGTAGAAGATGCTTATAGTAATAGAGAGCAATTCGCGCAAAAGGTGCATGAAGTAGCTTCGACTGATTTGAAAAAGATGGGTCTTCGCATTGTTTCTTTTACAATTAAAGAAATAATGGACAAAAACGGCTATTTAGATGCACTTGGCCAGCCGCAAATTGCAACTGTAAAACGTGATGCACAGATAGCAAATGCAGAGCGTGAAAAAGAGGCACGTATTGAAAAAGCGCGTGCAGAGAAAGAAGCGAAAGCAGCTGAATATCAACGTGATGCACAAATTGCAGAAGCTGAAAAGCATAAGGAATTAAAAGTACAATCATATAAGCGGGAGCAAGAACAAGCTCGTGCTGATGCAGATCTTTCGTATGAATTACAACAAGCAAAAGCACAACAAAATGTAACGGAAGAACAGATGCGCGTTAAAATCATTGAGCGTGAAAAACAAATTGAATTAGAAGAAAAAGAAATTGCACGTCGTGAAAAACAATATGACGCGGAAGTAAAGAAAAAGGCAGATGCAGATCGTTATGCAGTTGAACAATCAGCGGAAGCAGAAAAAGTAAAACAAATGAAAAAAGCAGATGCAGAGCAATATAAAATTGAGGCAGAGGCAAAAGCGCGTGCAGAAGAAGTGCGTGTAGAAGGTTTAGCAAAAGCTGAAATTGAAAAAGCACAAGGGCAAGCTAAAGCTGAAGTTCAAAAAGCACAAGGTACAGCAGAAGCGGATGTTATTAGGTTAAAAGGTTTAGCAGAAGCAGAAGCGAAACAAAAAATTGCCGAAGCATTTGAATTATATGGGCAAGCAGCAATTATGGATATGGTCCTTAAAATGCTTCCAAACTATGCGAAGGAAATTGCAAGTCCACTTAGCAACATTGATAAAATTACTGTTGTTGATACAGGCGGCGGTGGAAAAAACAGCGGTGCTGGAAAAGTGGCAGGATATGCGACTGACTTAATGGCAACGATGCAGGAAACATTAAAAGCTTCTTCTGGTATTGATTTGAAAGAGCTATTAGAAAGTTTTGCTGGAAAAGGTGCAGTGCAGCAGGCGGTTAGCGAAAAGCCTGTAGTGCAAGTGGTAGAAGAACAGAATAAAGAGCATCAAGAATAGTGTTGAGTAAAGCCTCTGATCATATGATCAGAGGCTTTTTGCTGCTACTTAAAAAATTTTAATAATACACATGCTTATATGTTGTTTTAATTATTTAATTTATATAGAATTAAAGATATGTTTCTACAGGATAATATTTTTATTTACATTATAAGATTTATATAAAAGGATAAAAATGTTAAAAGTTTTGCGGTTTAAACAAAAACGTATAAAGGGGAAAGAGATATGTTTCAAGGGACAAAGGGACTAAGGGGAGTACCTTTAAAAACGAAATTACTTGTATCGTTTATTATCATTTTAATTCTTCCAAGTGTTGTAATTGGCTGGACCTCTTATCAACAAGCAAAAACAAATTTTAATGAAGCGATTTTACAAGCAGCAAAAGATAATATAAAGATTTTAGATAATGTGGTAAATAAAGACATAGAAAATAAGTATGTAGATGCGACGTATTACGCAAAGTTATTTACGCAAGCAAGTTATCAAGAAGATCAGCTTCAAAATGTTCAAAATAAATTAGAAGAATACAATAAGGTACATCCAGAAATGGAAGCAATCTATACTGCTTCTAGCAATGGACAATTTATTCAATCACCAGCTGTTCAAATGCCAGAAGGATACAATCCTACAGAAAGGGATTGGTATAAAGAAGCAGTGAAAAAGAGTGGAGAAGTGGTTGTAACAGCTCCTTATACATCAAAGACAACAGGAAATATAGTTGTAACAATTGCGAAACAAAATGAAGATAAAAGCGGTGTAATTGGTATTGATTTAATCATTAATGGAATTGTGACGACTTCCAAAATGGTTAACATCGGAAAACATGGATATGTAGCAATTTTTGATCAAAACAAGAATGTAGTCGCACATCCGTCTAAAAAATCAGGTGAGAAACTAGAAGACTCATTGGCGAAAGAACTTTATCAAAAAGAGACAGGTGATTTTCAGTATTCTCTAGATGGTGAAGACCAAAATGTAATATTTAAGACAAATAAGAAAACAGGATGGAAAATAGTGGGATTTATGCCTTCAAAAGAAATCATTCAGGCAGCTGAGCCTATTCTTTATAAAACATTGACTGTAATAGGGATTTCATTATTAATTGGTGGAGTGTTAATTTATTTCATTATCGCCTCTATTATTAAACCGTTAAAAGAACTTGTTATGTCATCAAAGAAAATTAGTGAAGGAGATTTAACAGAATCAATTGCTATTTATTCGAAAGATGAAATTGGACAATTAGGGCTAAGCTTTAATGAAATGTCGACATCTTTACATACTGTGATTTCTCAGATTAATAAGTCAGCAGGCTATGTAGCGGCTTCTTCAGAAGAATTGACAGCTAGTGTAAAACAAGCAAGTGAAGCGACAGGACAAATTACACAAGCTATGGAGCAAGTATCAAGTGGTGCAGAAATACAAAATCGAGAAGTTGAAGAGGGAGCAAATTTATTAGAAGAAGTTACAGAAGGAATCCAACGTGTTGCAGATAGTTCTTCATTAGTATCAAATGCATCTGTATATACAAAGCAAAAAGCTGAAGATGGCGGGAAATTAGTAGAACAAACAGTTAATCAAATGCAATTAATTCATCAATCTGTTTCGCATTCAGATACAGTCATTGCTTTATTAGATGATAAGTCGAAACAAATTGGAGAAATTCTTGAGGTAATCCAACACATTGCGGAGCAGACAAATTTATTAGCATTAAATGCAGCAATCGAGGCAGCAAGAGCTGGTGAGCATGGAAGAGGTTTTGCAATTGTAGCAGATGAGGTGCGGAAGTTAGCGGAACAATCAGGACAATCTTCTACAGAAATCGGAAAGCTAGTATCGGAAATACAGTCCGATATAAAACAAACCGTAAATTCTATGAATCAAGTGGGAAAAGAAGTACAGTCAGGGCTTGTAGTTGCTAACGAGACAAAACAAAGCTTTGCAGAAATATTACGTTCTACAAATGATACAGTTTTACAAATAGATAATATGGTAGATATAGCAAAACGTATGACAGTAGATGCAAAACAAGTAAGTGCATCCATTAATGAAATTGCAGCAACAGTCGAAGAAAATGCGGCAAGTGTACAAAATATTGTTGGTTCTTCTGAAGAACAATTGGCTTCCGTGGAAGAAATTAATTCAGCGGCAGTTCATTTATCACAAATGGCTGAAGAGTTACAAGGAATGATTGGGAAATTTAAAGTGTAAAAAGATTTTTATATTCTATATATACATCAAAAACCCCTCTTTTTAGGTAGGAGAGAGCATCTGGCCATGCATAGAAGCGGTCAGGGCCTTTTTCTACCACATGCNNATTTAGATGTCGAAAAATTACAGTGGATATATAAAACGGAGTAGGTTCCCTACTCCGTTTTACTTATTATTAGATAGATGTTTTGTTTTTTCTAGTCTGTCTAACACTCTTCTTTTCTTATATAGCATTTTACCGACCTCTGCAATTTCTTCAATTGTTTTTCGGTTTAAATAAGCACCAAAAAGCATGCCAGCAATGGGAATCATCTGAAAGAGCTTTTTCCAACCATAGTTATCGCGGTATACAGTAAATACTTCACGCCATGATTTCATTTGTGAAATACTATCAGCATGAGTAGCACGAGTATCAAAATGTTTTAACTCATGAAGAATTGTTTGTTTTCCTACAATATCAGATGAAGAGAACTGTAAGCATTTTACGATAAATAGCCTCTCTTGCATATCATTTGGATTATAGCCATAGCAAATTGCGATTTCTTGTAAAATGTTTAATGACATACTTAAAATAGCTGGAATATCAATTGCAAGGGTGAAAATACCACCAAAGCCAGTTGTAGCACCTTGTGCAATAGCCATAGATTTTCTATTTTTGATGATTTTATCAACAATTGCATCCATCTCATGTAAAGGAAAGTTTTGAATATCATCTAAAGAAGCTGCGTTTTCAAATTTTTTTATTGTTGTTGCTGGGTGAATTAAATATTTGCTTCCAGAATTGAGATACTGAATGAGTTCATCTAATAAAATATTAATTTTTTTATGGATAAACTTTGGTGTTAATTTATCAAGCACAGCAAACGGAATTTTTCCCCATTTTTCAAAGAACCATAGGTCATCTTCTTGTTCTTTCTCCCATTTTTCAATAATAGTAAGTTCCCTTGATAAAATGTCCTTGGACTCCATCTTTCACCCTACTTTCTTATAGCCGTATCTTTTCATTTTACTTAATATTTTTTGAACAATAAAGAAAATTGGATATTTTAGTTAGGATGGATCATGCAATATTTAAATTAGGATTTCTTGTGTGAGAAGTAGGGCTACGAGTACAACTGAAACAAAGATGTTAATTTGGCTTGTGAAATTCGAATTTTTAAAAAGATAACTTATTCATTACAAGGGTGATAGAATAGATGAGAAAATAGAGAAGCGTGCAGTAGGGAGTAGATTTTGAATGGAAGCAAGGATTGAAGAGATTTATAGTTCATATCAAGGAAGAGTAGAAGAAATTTTCGTTGATGAATCAGCTTACGTATATGAATGGGAAAAGTTAATGACGATTCGAAAAAATGACGGAACACTGGAGAAAGTAGCGGTGGGAATTAGTGGTCATATAAGATCTGTAAATATAGAGGTTGGTCAGGAAATCGATATGGATACATTGTTATTTAAATTAGAAGATGATTTGTTGATTACTGGTTGTGAATAATAGAAGGTGTGTAGAAATTGCTACACATCTTTTTTTATTAGTAATAATCCCATTTATTACAAAAAACACATTGTTTTTTCACAAATTTCACACAAACGTTTGATATCCTCTTAAATGAGAAAGTTAATCGAATTTGATTAGAGAAGGGAATTACATATGAAAATAATTCAATTTTCTTTTCTCTTATTTTTTGTATTACTCTGTATCCCATTTAGTAGTCATGCTGAAACGACAATACAATCACAAATTGATGCTGCTCCTGCATATGGAACTGTGAAACTAAAAGATGGCGTTTATAATGAAGCGATTGAAATATCGAAGCCTATTATATTAGAAGGAGAAAGAAATACGGAGATTCGTTTTTGCGGTAATAAACCTATTATTACAATAAGTGGAGAAAATGTTACCGTTAAACGCATAAAAATAGAGCAGTGTAACAATAAAGAAGGAACAGCTGCTGTATCTGTCTCAGGAACTGGACATCATTTAACTGATTTAGAAATTCGTACACAGCAAATCGGAATTAAGATGGAGGACGCCTGGAATACGAAAGTACAAAATAGCAGTATTCTAGGGAAAGAAAATGCCAATGGAATTGATTTATGGCAATCTCACCAGAATCAAATTGAAAATGTTCAAATAAAACATGTACGAGATGGAATTTATTTAGAACAAAGTAATAATAATCAAATATTAAGAAATTCCATTGAGCAATCTCGTTACGGTATTCATCTTATGTATTCTGATGGTACGATTGTGAACAATAATCTATCACAAAATAATATAACTGGTGCGATGATTATGGGCACAAAAAGAACGACTGTAAAGGAAAATCAATTTATAAATAACAGAAAGAATGTTCATGCGCAAGGGTTACTCTTGTATGATTCGGTAGAAACGGAAGTTATGCAGAATCAAGTTGCTAACAATAGAGTGGGAATTTATGTCGAAAAGGCGAAAGACAATCAGATTATAAAAAATGACGTTACAAATAACTTTATTGGCTTGCAGTTTAAAAATGCGAATGAGAATGAAATAGCTGAAAATACCTTTTTAGCTAATATTAATGGATCGCAAGCTACGGAAAGTACAAATAATATCATTCATCGTAATTATTGGGATGCTTCTTTGAAAGTCGATGTAAATCATACAGGTATCAGTGCATTACCGTATAAAGCCGATTCGTTCTTTCTTGTTTTAACGCAAGATATTCCGGAATACCAGATATTTTTTCATGCACCAGGGATGCTCGTTTTACAAAATCTGATAAAAATTCCAGATGAGTCAATGTTGATTGATTACAAGCCAAGTATGAAGATGCAGTTTTATAAGACAGAAAGGGATACAACACCTCAATTTGGAGCTTGGATAATTAGTTTAAGTATGTTGCTAATAGGGAGTGTATTGTTTATTTTAGGGAGGAATTATTGATGAGATTAAAACATATTGTATTAGCTATGTGTATATGTTTAGCATTTGCGGTAGTAGGGTGTGGAAAGAAGAGTGTAGAGGCAGTTGCAGTCGATGGGAAAAATGATAAGTGTGATAATTGTAATATGGCAGTAATGGACAATCAATTTGCTACGGAAGTTATTTTAGAAAATGGAAAAGCGTTAAAATTTGATGACATTGGCTGTATGTACAAATGGATGGATAAGCACAAAAATGAAAAAACACAGGAAAAATTTGTCCGAGATTATAATACAAAGGATTGGGTTTCATTAGATAAAGCGACTTATGTGTATGATAAAACAATTAAAACACCAATGGCTTACAATGTAATTTCTTTTAAAGAGAAAAAAGACGCTGAAAGCTTTGTATCTAAACATGCTGGAAAAGTAATTTCATATAAAGAGTTAGCGGATCATAAATGGGAAAAGAATAAAGAAATGATGGACGAAATGAAGAAAGAGCATGGGAAAGAGAATAGCACGGGTCACTCCCATTAATATGAAATGAAATGGGGCCATATAGCTCCAAAATAGCTGGATAAAAGACAACCTTAGGCGGTTGTCTTTTTCTATAAAAAGGGTGATGATATGTGGAATATATTTTATTCAGAGTGGCGTAGTACAGTAAGGGAAAGATCTGCGTACACGTTTTTAGTGCTTTGGGTTGTGATACTCTCTTTATTATTTTTAATGGAACGAAATGTACCATCTTTAGCGGGATATACAAACACAACGGGAACAATTTTAAATCTAGTTTTATATATTATACCGTTATTTATGTTAATTACAGGCTCATTTTCAATTGCAAATGAGCTTGAAAATGGAAAGTGGAGGCTACTATGTACGTATCCTCTAGCGACATCTTCATATGTAATAGGAAAAATCGCGGGTCAATTTATAGGACAAATTATTATTTTTACACTTAGCTTTGGAAGTAGTGTAATGATTGGATTATTAAGTGGAAGTAGGTTTGAAAGTAGCTGGATACTAGCAATTTATTTATTTTCTGTTATTCTCATATTCCTTTTTTTAGTTTTAGGTATAGCAATTGGTGGATTTTCTTCGACAAGATGGCAAGCATTAGCAATTTCAATTGCAGTTTGGTTTTTACTTATTATGATGTGGCCTACAGCAATAATAAGTATTCTTAACTTTGTTCCATACACGATGATAGCCCCGCTCATAAAAGTTTTTTTGTTTTGTAATCCTGCTGAACTACTGCGAATTATATTTGTTATTCAATTAGGAGGGGGAGCCATATTTGGTCAGCCATATGATCAACTTGTGATATTTATGCAGGGCGGGACAGTAGTAATAGTTCTTTTCGTATATATTGCAATTTATACAGCATTCTTCTTATTAATAGCAGTCTGGCGATTAGAAAGGAGAAGAAACTAATGACGATATTGCAAATTGAGGGGATTTGTAAACAGTATAAAAAGAAGACAGCATTATTTCCTACTACATTGCAAGGGAAAGATGGAGAGTGTATTGTATTATGTGGTGGAAATGGAGCTGGGAAAAGTACGTTTCTTGATATACTGGCTGGAATTTCTTCACCCACATCTGGAATGGTAAAATTGCAGGGGATAGAATTACATAAGGATCGGAAGCAATATGTAGCTGAAATTGGATATATGCCAGATGATTTTCATGCACAGCAATCCATGACTGTACACGAGTTTCTATCATTCTATGCAGCTTTTCGAAAGATAGGAAAAGAGAGAGTGCAGGAAGTAATTACATTACTTGGATTAGAAGAAAAGAAAACCGAATGCTTACATAGATTATCAAAAGGTATGAGACAAAGGCTATTATTTGGCCAAGCTTGGCTTGCTAAGCCTAAATTATTGATATTAGATGAACCAACAAATGGTTTAGATCCTTATTGGGTCAGTGAATTTGTTACTTTATTAAAAGGCATAAAGAGAAGTGGTACAATCATTGTTTTCTCAACACATATGATGGACGTAGCCGCAGAAGTTGGAGATGTGGTGCTTTTTATGAATGAAGGTAAGGTTACAAAAGAGATAAGGAATGATGGGAACACGGAAAGTTTGATATTACAATTATTGAAACTTCACCGTAAGTAATAGTTCTGTATATAATACAAACAGCTGNNCAGCTGTTTGTATTATATACTTGTTTTTATTTTTGATAATATAGACATGGGATATATTGGGGATCAGGGGATATATGAAGAAAGCTTTTGCTGTTCAAAGTTTCACTGTACATATGAGAGATGAAAAATTTTGGGGATTGACTAAAGAAGTACAGAAGCCCTTTAGAAGCATATTCAGCTATTGGATTAATCGGTAGTACTTGAAAAAATTAATCGGGATGGAAATACGGGGCGTTTACAGGTAAACTTATAATAAAGAACTAGCGGAGTATTTGACCTTTTTAGGCTTGGCGGTACTTCATTATGATAAGTGTAGTTACATATTTAGAGAAAGTGTCATGCCATATTTTAGCAATAACGGGAGACAAGGATATACAAGTGCCACCTGAACATGCTAAACGAATTGCTTTATACGTTAGTGGTGAAGCAGAATGGCATATCATTCCGAACATGAAACATTATGAACATAAGCATACAATGATTCGATTAAGGAAGGAATATAAGAGGCTTATGGATAAATCTATTGAAGAAGAGTTATTACATGTGATGAAGGAATGGTTAAAAAAACATTATCTTTCATAGGAGCTGTAGTTGTGAGGAAACAAAAAATTTTATTATTTATGTTATTAGGGCTTTTAATTATGACAGTAGCTTGTGATAAGCAAGAAGAAACTGAAACGAAACCAGTTCAAGTGAAAAATGAAAAAAATCACGAGAAGAAGCAGAAGGAAAAAGAAGAAAAAGACGCGACGGGTATGGACTTAATGGATAAGCAATTATTGCTTTCCGCAACACTTGGTGATACAGAAACAGCTATGAAGTTGATAAAAGATGGAGCAAATATAAATGTAGTAGGCGATCAAGGCGAAACACCGATAATGGCAGCGACATACCACAATCATGTTGACACAGTAAAAGCATTGATTGATGCAGGGGCTGATATTGAGTTACAAGATAAAAAACAAAATAATCCGTTTCTGTATGCAAGTAAAGAAGGATATATTGATATTGTGAAGTTAACAATTGATGCAGGGACGAATATAAAGGAAACAAATCATTCTGGTAACACAGCGCTTATTGCAGCAGCTGAAAGAGGACATGTCGAAGTTGTAAAAGAGCTATTAAATCGTACACAAATCGATGTGAATTATAAGAATGATCATGGTGGGACCGCATTGTTGGAAACAATTGTTTTAGGAAATGGTAGTGAAAATCACAAACAAATCGTTCAGTTACTAATTGACCATGGAGCAGATGTAAACATGGCTAATCGTGAAGGAATCGCTCCTTTACAGCATGCAGAAAAACGAGGGTTTAAAGAAATTGTTAATATGTTGAAATTAGCTGGAGCAAATGAAATAAAATAGTCTACACTATAATATAAGCTGTTATAAAAAGAGGTGAGGGAGCAAAGAAAGTATGCGAACTCATCTCTTTTTATATAATTACATCTAAAATTCATAAAAAGGTATTTGAAACTGCAACGAGGTTGTCCCAAAAGTAGCTATTCAGCTATTTTAGAGACAACCTCATTCTTACTATTAGGGAGATAAGAGATCAAAAGCATAATGGAACCTTATCTTTTTTATGTGATTAGATGCTTCATAATGAATTCCTCTCGTTGCATTATTTGTTTAACTCCATTGCAACTTGCTTACCATTTACTAAAGCTGCTGCCACTGCTACTACAACTTCCATTACTTTTTTCATTTCTCATCTCTCCTTGTTTTTTGTTTTATTCCTTACTTTAAGTATAGTCAAAGATTAGGAAGACAAACATTGAATTGGGTGACGGGAGACTTACAGTATTGTAAGAAAAAACAGTTGAGCTGTAAGGGAGAAATCCATTTTTGAAATTAGTTCAGTTTCTTTAATCTGAAAAATTAGATATTTCAGGGTATAATATGGAAGAACTGGTTTTAGAAAGAAGGGGCATAGATGAAAAGAATTCTTGTAATAAGTGATATTCATGGGGAAATAGAGAAATTTAAAAAGCTGTTAGTAGAAGCAAAATATAACGCGAAAGAGGATCAGTTAATTTTACTAGGGGATTATGTTGATCGTGGTTCAAATGCAAAGGCTGTAATAGAAAAAGTAAAGCAATTAAAGAAAGAAGGAGCTTTCGTTTTAAAAGGAAATCACGAAGATATGATGATTAAAGCATTAACAACTAATGAAGAAAAATCATGGAATCATTGGGTAAAGAGAAATGGTGGAGATCAAACGTTATATAGTTATGGTTTTTTAGAGAGCGATATTGCTGTCACTGAAGGAGCTTTTGAAAAACCAAATTTGAAGTCTGATATATTAGAAGAACATTTGAGTTTTATCCAAGAACTAGATCATTTCATTGAAACAGAAGAGTATATATTTGTGCACGCAGGTGTTGAACCTGCAAAGCCAGTTACTGAGTCGGAGCCATACACATTAATGTGGATTCGGAATGAGTTTCATAGTGGCTATGATGGTGAAAAGATTGTTGTATTTGGACATACGGAAACAAAAACACTGCATGGTGATAATAATTGTAATGTGTATTTTGGGAATAACCGAATTGTAGGAATTGATGGCGGGGCAGTATATGGCGGCCAGTTGAACTGTTTAGAATTACCAAGTCAAAATGTATATGTAGTGAAAGAATAATATATAAAAGAGATAAGGGATCAAAACAAAGATCAAACCTTATCTCTTTTATGTGTTTACATAATTTGTGAAATTATTACTACGATTCATTATTGATTTAACTCCATTGCAACTTGCTTGCCATTTACGAAAACCTCTACCACAGCTACTACAACTTCAATCATTTTTTTCATCGCTTATCTCTCCTTTGTTATCTCATTTCTTATTTTCAGTATAGCTGACGGTAAGTCCTGTAACCATCGAATTAGGTGACGTGAGGATTACAGTGTTGTAAGGTATGTAATTTCTATTTGAAAATATTTTTTGCTAAGGGAAAGTTAAGAAATAGATTTTATAATAAAGTCTATATAGAGCGTTATATATACATCAGTTAAAAAAACGACATAAAACACCCCTCTTTTTAGGTGGGAGAGAGCATCTGGCCATGCATAGAAGCGGTCAGTGCCTTTTTCTATCACATGCGAAGTAAAAACAGAAAGAGCAAACGAGTGTAGGTTACTTTTTATTCCGCATAGCAGGGATTTAGATGTCGAAAAATGAAAATGGATTTATATGGATGAAAGGTGAGAAAGTGGCATGCGCTTATTAGTTGTAGAAGATAATGCACCTTTATTGGAATCAATTACACAAATTTTACGTGATGAATTTGAAGTGGATACAGCGGTAAATGGAGAAGATGGATTGTATTTGGCACTGCAAAATATTTATGATGCGATTCTTCTTGATGTAATGATGCCAGGGATGGATGGTTTTGAAGTCATTCAAAGAATACGTGATGAAAAGATTGAGACTCCTGTCTTATTTTTAACAGCTAAAGATTCTTTGGAGGATCGAGTAAAAGGATTAGATTTTGGAGGAGATGATTATTTAGTTAAGCCATTTCAAGCTCCTGAACTGAAAGCGAGAATTCGCGCTCTATTACGTAGAAGCGGTAGTTTAACAACAAAGCAGACCATCAAGTATCGTGGAATTGAGCTGTTTGGAAAAGACAAGGACATTCAAGTAGATGGAGAAGCAATAAAATTAACGTTAAAGCAATATGAGCTTTTAGAATATCTCATTCAAAATAGAGGGAAAATCTTAATGCGTGAACAAATTTTTGATCGTGTGTGGGGATTTGATTCGGATACAACAGTAGCGATTGTTGAAGTGTATGTGCATCATCTTCGCAAAAAATTAGAGCCATTTGGTTATCAGAAAGATATTCAAACCGTTCGCGGTATTGGATATATATTAAAAGAGCAATGAAGAGGGAAAGTATGTTTCAAAAAACACGTATTCGTCTTACCATTTTAAATTCATTGGTATTCATCATATTGATTGGGGTGTTAGGGAGTGTTATCTATGCATACATGTACAATCGGATTTATAGCGGAATAGATACTTCTATAGAAATCGCTAAAGCAAAAGAGGAGAAAGATTCTAGGTTTCCACCAAAAGGAGTTGCTAAAATTCATATTGGAGATCCGCGGATTACGAAATTAATATGGCGTGGAAAACAAGTTGTAATAGATGAAAAGGGATTCAAGTTTGACCCTGTTTTTCAAGAAAATATTTCGAAGTTTTTTCCAGAAGAATTGGGAGAGTTTCAAGATATTCAAATAGAAGGGCGAAGCTTTAGAGTGTTTGCGTTTCAACGTGATACCGAAATTGTCCAATTTGTGCGCGATGCAACTGCGGAAAGAGATATGTTACATACATTATTGCTCATTCTTATAATTGGATGCGGTATAGGTAGTTTATGTGCAATTGGACTTGGATTCTTCTTAGCCGGAAAGGCCCTTATACCTATTCGAAATTCTTGGGAGAAACAACAACAGTTTGTTTCTGATGTATCACATGAATTACGAACGCCGCTAGCAGTTATTCAATCGAAAACAGACGTATTGTTTCAATCACCTTCCGCGACAATAGAAGAAAAAGCAATTGATATATCTACTATTTCGAAAGAGTGCAGGAGGCTATCAAAGCTCGTTGCCAATCTATTGTTATTAGCGCGTTCAGATTCGAATCAAATCGAAATGGATAAAAAGAATTTTGCACTAGATGAGTTATTACAGGAGGTAGTAGATCCGTATAAGGAAATTGCTGCATACCGAGAAAAAGAGATGATATTGAAAGTGGAATCTAAAGTATCATTTATTGGGGATAGGGAAAGAATTCATCAATTGATTGTAATTTTACTAGATAATGCGATGAAATATACGAATGAGGGAGGAAAGATCCAAATAAGCTGTATACAAACAGGTACATCAATTATCATGCAAGTAAAAGATGATGGAATAGGGATTAAGGAAGAAGATATTTCGAGATTGTTTGACCGCTTTTATCAAGGGGATAAAGCCAGAACGAAATCAGAGGGAGCAGGTTTAGGACTTTCGATCGCTAGTTGGATTGTGGAAAAGCATTACGGAAAAATAACAGTAAAAAGTAAACTTGGCGAAGGTACTTGTTTTGAAATTGTTTTTCCAAAAAAACAAAAAGTATAAGAGAAATGAAGGATGGCCTTGTTTTTTTACAAGGTCGTCTTTTTTTAAGAGAAAGTTAAGGAACGTTTTTTAGAATGAATTTTATAAGGAAGAAGTGGCTAAAGGAGAAAAAAGTTTTATATTGATTTATATGGTAAAGATAGTTACCAAGTGCTAAGAAAATAAATGAGCAAAAAGTCATCCAAATGGCAGATGGGCTTGGAATAGATGGAACAAATATAAATATTCAATAGCTAACGGAAAAGAACTTATCTTTTTACCCATGGTCCAAACAGATGTGGATGCATTTTATTTGCATTTAACGAATGAAAAAGGATGTGAAGATAGAAGAATGATACGGAGTTGGAAGATGTATATATGTGTGGTTGTATTAGGAATGGTTATTTGTAGCGTATATATGAAAAAGAGCGATATAATTCCCGTTACTAAACATGTAGAGAAAGTAAAGAGCCTTGTCTCAAATCAATCTGTTCAAAAGAAAAGCGGTAAGAATCAACTCGTCATTCCGACTAAACATGCTCAACAGAAAAAGGGATTTGTGAATACAGATGAAGAAAAAGTATTACTGCAAAATGTACCTTTTATCCAGCAGTTGCCAGAGTTAGATCGGGGATGCGAAGTAACCAGTTTAGCTATGATGTTACAGTACGCAGGTGTTTCGGTAGATAAGATGACACTGGCTGATGAAATACCGAAAGTTCCCTTCTCAAATAACGGTGTACGTGGTAATCCGAATGAAGGATTTGTAGGGGATATTTATACCTTTTCTGAATCAGGGTATGGAGTGTATCATGAGCCGCTTTTTCAGTTAGCAAATAAATACTTACCAAATCGAGCTGTTGATTTAACAGGTAAAAATATAAATGAAATTTATAGAGCTGTAAAAGAGGGCGAACCAGTTGTTATGATTACAAATGCAACATATGCTCCATTAGGTGAAGATGAATTTGATACATGGGAAACAGATGCAGGCAATGTTTCGATTACGTACAATGAACATTGCGTTCTTCTTATTGGTTATGATAAAGAATCGGTATATATCCATGATCCGCTTAGTGATACGCCGAATGTCAGCGTCCCAAGAGAAAATTTTGAACAAGCATGGGTACAAATGGGGAGTCAAGCAATTAGCTATATGAACTAGACAGGAAATGGAGTGAGTGGGAGAGAAGTTTTACCATCTTATACTATGTTAAAGGAGAAGAGACATGGAACTAGGATTAAAGGGAGATGAAATTAAATTCGTTCATTATACGGATGAATGGCGGAAAGAATTTACTAAGGTGAAAAATGATATACAAAAAAATGTCAATATAGAAGAGAATCGTATTGAGCATATAGGTAGTACAGCTATTGAAGGAATTTTAGCTAAGCCTATTGTGGACATATTAGTCGCGGTGAATGATTTAAATTCAGTGGAGGAATCCATTATAAAGGGGCTTAAAAAAATCGGTTTTTTACAATTAAAAGTGAAACGACCGGGTGAAATTGTTTTTGCAAAATTTACAGATGATTCTTTTGAGAAACGAACACATTATATTCATTTAGTTGAGTATAAAAAAGATCTTTGGAATAACTTAATTTTTTTTCGAGACTATTTAAATGAACATGAAGAAGCGAGAGAAGAATATACAAATTTAAAACTAGACTATGTAAAGATACGTTCGACTGGGATAAGAGAATATACGGATCATAAAGAACGGTTTGTAAAAAGTATTTTTAAGAAGAGAAAGTGATGACGATAGTACATTTCCATTTTCAAAATAAGAAATAAGAGGAATTCAGCATATGTAGTATACTGAATTCCTCTTATTTTTGTGTTTCATTTATGAATGCTTCCATTATACATTTCATTATTTTTTATGAGAACGCGTGAAAAAAGCAATTGTTAAAATAGGTGACACAGCAGTGAGACTGTAAGAATAAATGAGTACTTTGAAATATGTAATTGATAAAATCTTTGCAAATTATCATTATATGTTGTTTTATTAATTATGATTATATAAAATTACACAGACGCTTTATATTTAAATAAAGGGGGGCTTATTATGCAAAATATATTTCAGCGATTTAGAGGAACTAGTATTAAAAAGAAATTAATCTTTTCATTTCTCATTCTTTTAACTGTACCTGGGTTTATTATTGGTGGTGTTTCCTATCAGACTGCAAAAACGAATTTTGAGCAGCAACTTACGGGGAAAGCCAAGGAAAATATTTCAGTTTTAAATGGTGTTATTACTCAAAATATAGAAGCAAAATTTGTTGATGCGGCATATTTTGCCGATGCTTTAACAGAAGATACATATCCAAATGGACAAGAAGACATAGTAAGAACGAAATTAACAGAATATATAAAGCTTCATCCAGAAGTAGAGGGCATTTATATTGGAACGCAAACAGGGAAATTTATAAGAGAACCATTTATTCAAATGCCAGAAGGATATAATCCAACAGAAAGATCATGGTATAAAGAGGCAAGTGAAAATAAAGATAAGGTAATTGTTACTGCCCCATATCAGTCGACTTCTACAAAAAATATGGTGGTAACGATCGCAAAGCAGACGAAAGATGGTAAAGGTGTTATAGGGATTAACTTAAATCTGGATAACATATTAAAGATTTCAAAAATGATTGATATTGGTAAGAAGGGTTATGCTGTTATCTTAGATCAAAACAAACAAATTGTTAGCCATCCATCTAGAAAAGGTGGATCAAAGGTTACAGATCCTTGGGTGACACCAATTTATGAAAAAAATGAAGGGACTGTGTCTTATACCGAAAAAGGTGATGAAAAGAAATTAATCTTTACAACAAATGAGAAAACAGGCTGGAAAATAGTTGGTGTTATGTTTGAAGATGAAGTGATTCAAGCAGCTGATCCAGTCTTTTATAAAACGTTAATTGTCATTGTAATTTCTATTGCACTTGGCAGTGTTTTAGTTTATTTCCTTACACAGTCTATTACAAGGCCACTACGTAAAATTGTAGATTCTGCACATAAAATTAGCAGAGGAGATTTAACAGAAGAAATTACTGTTCATTCAAAGGATGAGATAGGAAAATTAGGGGATTCATTTAATGAAATGTCTACTTCTCTACGTAGTGTTATTTCGCAAATTAGCGTTTCTGCAGAACATGTAGCAGCCTCAGCGGAGGAGTTAACAGCGAATGTACAACAAGCAAATGATGCAACTGACCAAATTACACTTGCAATGGAACAAGTATCGAGTGGGGCTGAATCACAAAGTCGGGGTGTTGAGGAAGGCGCAGCTACGCTACAACAAGTAAATACAGCAATTCAAAATGTGACAGGAAGTGCAGAATCTATTTCGGTTTCTTCATCACATACAAGACAAAAGGCAGATGAAGGTGAAGGACTAGTAGAGCAAACAGCGAAGCAAATGCAGTCTATTTCTCAATCTGTTTCCCAATCAGATAGTATTATTAAACGGCTTGATGAGAGATCAAAACAAATTGGTGCCATTTCGGAAGTGATTCAAACTATTGCGCAGCAAACGAATTTACTCGCTTTAAATGCAGCGATTGAAGCAGCAAGAGCAGGTGAACAAGGACGCGGATTTGCAATTGTGGCAGACGAGGTTAGAAAGCTAGCAGAGCAATCGGAAGGGTCATCAGGTGAAATTGCAAATTTAATTAAAGAAATTAAGATGGATATTGAGCATACTGTACAATCAATGGATCATGTTAGCGAAGAAGTTCAGTGTGGTCTAGAAGTTGTAAACAAAACAAAAACAAGCTTTACAGAAATTTTAGATTCGACTAGTCATATTGTTTCGCAAGTTGATCAAATGGTTGAAACAACAAAACTTATGGCGGGAGATGCAAATGAAGTGACAAATGCCATTGATGAAATTGCGGCAGCAGCAGAAGAAAATACAGCAAGTATGCAAAGTGTCGCAGCCTCGGCAGAAGAACAAATTAATTCAATGGAAGAAATTAGCTCGTCTGCTCAAAACTTAGCAGAGATGGCAGAAGAACTGCAAGAAATGATTAGTAAATTTAAAGTATAATGGTAAGAAATAAGTAAGATGAGGATTTTATCATCTTACTTATTTTTCTATATATACATCAATTAAAAAACCACATAAAACCCCTCTTTTTAGGTGGGAGAGAGCATCTATTTATGCATAGAAGCGCTCAAGGCCTTTTTCTGCCACATGCGAAGTAAAAACAGAAAGAGCAAACGAGTGTAGGTTACTTTTTATTCTGCATAGCAAGGATTTAGATGGCGAAAAATTAAAATGTATTTATATATTTAAAGAAGTATTATATGTATAAAAAAATTAAGTAAAATAATTCAAGTAGTGTAGAAGAAATAGGGAGTCACTGATGGGATGAGAAATAGAAAAAGGCTATTAAGTTTATGGAAAACGATTACATTTTTAGTGTGTACTGTCGTTATACTTTCTTTACTTGTAACAGATGTTTTAATTAGTCATAACGTTGAGCGTACGACAGAAGAAAGCCAAGCCGAGAAAGCAAAAACGATTGCACATATTGTAGCAAACTCGCCAATTGTAATCGAAGGTTTAACGGGCAGAGAAGATGTCACTGAAATTCAAACGTATACGAACAGGCTATTAAAAAATACAGGTGTTCAGTTCATTGTCGTTATGGATATGAATGGAATTCGAAAGTCACATCCAGATCCAAACAAAATAGGTCAGCATTTTGTTGGAGGAGATGAAGGGATAGCTTTAAAGGGAAAAGAACATGTGTCTTTGGCTAAAGGAACTTTAGGGACTTCAATGCGAGTATTTGTACCCATCTTTTCTGAAGCGGGAGAACAAATTGGTGCAGTTGCTGTTGGAATTTCAGCTGACAATGTACAAGAAAGAGTCAAGGAAAGTAGACATATTATTTATATTGGCGTTGGTGTCGGAATATTAGTTGGGATTATAGGAGCAATATTATTAGCTAGACATATTAAGAACATTTTATTTGGTCTTGAGCCGCATGAAATTGTAAAAATTTTAGAAGAAAGAGATACGATGCTACAATCTGTAAAAGAAGGAATTATTGCCGTAGATAAAGAGGCGAGGGTTACTTTAATCAATAATGAAGCAAAACGGTTATTTAAGAAAAGCGGCCTTGAAGAAAATTTTATTGGTAAAGATGTTGAACTATATATGCCGAACTCACGTATAAAAGAAGTCTTACAAACGGGGGAAGCGCAATTACATGAAGAACAGAATATTTATGGCATTACAATTGTTACAAATCGTGTTCCTCTATATGTGAAAGGGGAAATAGTTGGTGCAATTGCGACGTTTCGTGACAAAACAGAAATTAGAAAATTAGCGGAGGAATTAACAGGTATTCGGCTGTACGCAGAAGCATTGCGAGCGCAATCCCATGAGTTTATGAATAAAATGCATGTCGTATTAGGACTTACACATATGAAACAGTATGAAGAATTACAGAAATATGTGAGTAGTATGGTATTAGAGCATCAATATGAAATCGGCGGGATTATGAGGAAAATTAAAAATCCTGTATTTGCTGGATTTTTGCTTGGTAAACTTAGTTATGCGAGAGAAAAGAATATACAGCTGATTGTAAGTGAAGATTCTTATTTGCCAGAGACAAATGATGAAAGTATTATTCATGAACTTATTACTATTGTAGGAAATTTAATTGATAATGCAGTAGATGCAGTAATGAATTGTGAAAAGAAGCAGGTCCAGGTTTTGATTCGTTATGAAGATAGATTAATAATTACAGTACAAGATACGGGAACCGGAATAGAAAAAGATAAATTTAATACAATATTCATGAAAGGATATTCCACAAAAGGAGATAATCGGGGCTATGGTTTATATCTTGTAAATGAAAGTATAAAGAGAATAGATGGGGAAATTTATTTTCATTCATTGTTAGGAAAGGGAACGACAATAACAATTGAAATACCATATAAAAGTAGGGATGATATACAAAGATGATTAAAGTTTTGATTGTGGAAGATGATCCGATGGTAGCGATGCTAAATAAGCATTATTTAGAACAAGTAGGAGGATTTGAACTTGTTCATATAGCTCATTCTGTAAAAGAAGCGATAGGGATACTAGAAAAATCCCAAGTAGAATTCATATTACTTGATATTTTTATGCCTAAAGATACTGGCTTTGAGTTGTTAATGTATGTTCGGAATCAAGAAAAGGAAATTGATATTATGATGATTTCAGCTGTACATGATATGGGAAGTATAAAAAAAGCATTGCAATATGGAGTTGTAGACTATTTAATTAAACCATTTACCTTTGAACGATTTAAAGAGGCATTAACCGCATACCGAGAGAAATTTAAATTTATGAAAGAACAACAAAAGATTAGCCAATCGGAATTAGATACACTAATTTTACAAAAAGAAAAAGTAGAACCCTACACAAATCAAGAACTTCCAAAAGGATTAACAAAGCAAACGTTGCAGTTAATATGGAACCAAATTGAATTGCTTCATGGACAAGCTTTTACAACAGATGAAATGGCGCAATTAGTGGGAATTTCAAGGGTTTCTATTCGAAAGTATGTAATGTTTTTAACTGAAATTGGAGTTTTAGAAAATGAAATGGTTTATCAACATGTAGGGAGACCGGTAAGTAAACTAAGGTGCATTGACCATAAGAAAATAGATTTGTATGTATAAGCGGCTTATATAAGCCGCTTATGCTTTTTTTAATTACAAAACCAGTTACAAAACTTACAAAAACTATTTTTCCTATTGGAAGCGTTTTAATATTGTAAATAAGAATATAAGGGGGTGCCATATGGGGATTCAAAACAATATGGAAGCGATGTCATCTGTAGAGGGAACAGAACCAAAGCAAGAATCTTTCGCTTCTAAAATAATGAATATTAAAATCGGTGTTATACCTTTACCGTTATATGTTGTACTAGCAGCGGTTATTTACGCAGCATCTGTATATAATAAGTTGCCTGCGGATATGATTGGCGGATTTGCAGTTATTATGATTATGGGTATTTTCTTAGGCGATATCGGAATGAGAATTCCAATTTTAAAGAACATTGGTGGACCAGCAATTCTTTCGTTATTTATTCCTTCATTGCTTGTGTTCTTTAACTGGATGAACCCAGCGTCAATGAATGCTGCGAATATGTTAATGAAAAAATCGAACTTTTTATATCTATACATTTCTTGTTTAGTAGTCGGAAGTGTTTTAGGAATGAATCGTAAAGTGTTAGTACAAGGGTTTATTCGTATGTTTATTCCGTTAGTTGTAGGAACACTCGCTTCAATTGCGGTTGGATTATTAGTTGGGTCATTATTTGGATTTGAAATGAAGAGAACATTCTTCTTTATCATTGTACCAATTGTGAGCGGTGGTATCGGAGAAGGTATTTTACCACTTTCCTTAGCTTACAGTGAGATTTTAAATCAATCATCAGCAACATTTGTATCTCAGCTTATTCCAGCAGCGGTTATCGGAAATATGTTTGCGATTGTAGGCGCTGGATATATGAAGCGATTAGGTGAGCAAAAACCAGAACTTAGCGGTAATGGTATATTAGTAAAAACAGGTAATCAAGATGACTTATTAAAAGAACAAAATACAGAAAAACCAATTGACTTCTCATTAATGGGAGCAGGTTTATTAATTGCATGTACGTTCTTTATTTTCGGTGGACTTGCTTCTAAATTTATTGGTATTCCAGGGGCAATCATTATGATCTTTTCAGCAGCACTTGTGAAATACTTTAAATTAATGCCAGCAAAAATGGAGCAAGGTGCGTATCACTTATACAAATTTATTTCAACAAACTTAACGTGGCCATTAATGGTTGGTTTAGGATTGTTATACATTCCGTTAAAAGATGTAGCAGCTGTTCTTTCAGTTGGATATGTTGCGGTGTGCGCATCAGTGGTAATAACAATGATCACGACTGGTTTTATTGTTGGGAAAGTTATGAAAATGTACCCAGTTGAGTCTGCAATTGTAACTGGATGTCACAGTGGATTAGGCGGAACAGGCGACGTTGCGATTTTATCAGCTTCAAACCGTATGGAATTAATGCCGTTTGCACAAATTTCAACGCGTTTAGGCGGAGCTGCAATGGTTGTAGCTGCAACAATTTTATTAAAAATGTTTTCATAATTTATCATCATACAAGCTAGCTATGTAAAAACGTAGCTAGCTTGTCAAATTAGGAGGAGTTTATTTATATGTTAGAAAGTCAAATTAAAGAACGTTCGTTATTGCTTCATAAAGAATTGGTAGGGAAAATTGAAATTACAAGTAAAGTAGAAGTGAATTCAGCTGATGATTTAAGTTTGACATATACACCGGGCGTAGCAGAATCTTGTAAGGCGATTGCAGCGGATGAAGAAACAGCTTATGACTATACAGCGCGCGGTAATATGGTTGCGGTTGTCTCAGATGGAACGGCAGTACTTGGATTAGGTGATATTGGACCGAAAGCAGCTATGCCTGTTATGGAAGGAAAAAGTATTTTATTTAAAAAGTTTGCGAATGTCGATGCATTCCCACTTTGTCTTGGAACGACTGATGTAGATGAAATCGTAACCATCGTTAAAAATTTAGAACCTACATTTGCAGGGATTAATTTAGAAGATATTGCAGCGCCGCGCTGTTTTGAAATTGAAAAGCGTTTAAAAGAAGAAACAAACATTCCAGTGTTCCATGATGATCAGCACGGAACAGCGATTGTTGTTTTAGCGGCAGTTATTAACGCGTTAAAAGTAGTAAATAAAACGATGGATGAAGTGAAGATTGTTATTAATGGTGCTGGTTCTGCAGGGATTGCAATTGGTAAATTGTTATTAAAAGCAGGCGCCGAGCATATGACGTTAGTAAGTTTAGAAGGTATCGTTTGTGAAGAAGAATCATGGATGAACCCTGCACAAATCGAGATTGCGAAACAAACAAATCGTGAATTTGTACGTGGAACATTAAAAGAAGCGATTGACGGTGCAGACATTTTTATCGGTGTATCTGCCCCTAACGTATTAACAAAAGAGCTTGTGAAGACAATGAATAAAAATCCAATTGTGTTTGCAATGGCAAATCCAGTACCAGAAATATTCCCAGAAGAAGCACTAGAGGCTGGAGCAGCTGTTGTTGGAACGGGACGTTCTGATTATGCAAACCAAGTGAACAATGTATTAGCATTCCCTGGTATATTCCGTGGTGCATTAGATGTACGTGCAACAGATGTCACAGAAGAAATGAAGCTAGCGGCAGCGTATGGAATCGCTAACATCATTACTGATGAAGAACGTAATGAAAACTATGTAATTCCGAATCCGCTAGATAAACGAGTTGTCCCAAGTGTTGCAGCTGCAGTAGCAAAAGCGGCAATTGAATCAGGGGTAGCGCAAATTACAAAAATGCCAAATTATGAATCATAAAAAAGCAGTGCCTTCTTACAAAAGAAGGCACTGTTTTTTTGGGGAGATAAGAAATTAAAATAATAAGGAAATCGTATCTCCGTTTATTTTTTGATAATATGAATAATCATTATTTCTCGTAGCATTATTGATTCAACTCCATTGCAACTTGCTTTCCATTTGCGAAAACTTCTAACACTGCAACTACAACTTCCATTACTTTTTTCATTTCTCATCTCTCCTCAGTTTTTGTTTCAGTTCTTACTTTTAGTATAAGGGAGAGAAAAAGATGTAACTATCGAAGTAGGTGACGTAGAAATTACATTGTTGTAAGGAGCAAATGAAGATTTGTCACTTTATTCTACGTTAATAACAAGTTGCTCGTAATATTTTTCATTTACATATACATTTAATAACCATAACCCAGAAGACGGTAGTGACATAAGCAGGGGCATTTCTTTTATATCAGGTTGGATTTGATTTGGTGCTGTCCAATTTTTTTCGAAATTTTCATTTGAAAAGATTACAGGAGTTGGAGTGGTGGACCCTTGTTTTAAAGCAATAATGGAGAATTTTCCGGTTGGCATTTGCGGATCGAGAAAAAACCACATATGTTCCATTTTTTCGTTCGAAGTAAACGAGCTATCTGCAATTGCGATTTTTCCTTCGATTCCTTTTAATGGAGTTTTACCTTCTACAAATGAAGGGCTTTCTTCCCAATTCACATCTTTTAAGACGCTAAGGTGGAAAAATGAAGGTGCATTTGTTTGAGGATTTGAGGCTTCAATGATTTCTTTTTTTTGAGTTTTGGAGTCTTGTTGCATTGCTGCACATCCACTGATAAGAAAGGTGAATAGTAGCGCAGTGCCAATTTTTTTCATTTAACCACACTCCTATTTTTTATTGTTAGTGTAATTGTATTTGCTAGAAGACGGGACAATTCCTGTTAAATGATAAAAAGAGGTTGTAAGTTTAGTACGACCTCTTTTGACATTTCATATTTGTTCAGTTGTAAATGTAGGCTTTGCCGTTTTATTAGAGGTAGAGATTAAAGAGGCTATTCAATTATTATATAATGCGTGGTTTACAGCATAAAAAAATCCTCAAGTATACGAGGATTTTTTTATTATTTCTCTTGATCTAAGAATAAAACCATGTGTTCTTCATCCCAATATTGACCATTATATTTTAACGAACGTTCTTGAACACCGAATGTTTTAAAGCCCAATGATTCATAAAGCTTTTTTGCACCATCATTTCCAACAACAACATCAAGCATGACTTGCTCTATTTCTAATTTTTTTGCGAGTTCAATACATTCTTTAATAAGAGATTTTCCAGCTCCAAGTCCACGTGCTTTTGGAGATACATATACGGAACCAATCTTTGCTTTATGTTCTTGTTTTACATATGGTTTCGTTTCCAATGTTGCAACTCCAATTAGCTTATCATCTTTAAATGCACCAAGTGTGTAGTTTTCATCTTGTGCTAATTTTTGTGCTTTATATTCAATTGGACATTCTTTATTAATAATATCTTCATAAGAGGAACTAAAAGCTTCCGGATTTTGTTTTAAACCTTCTACACGAAGTTCTAAGTAAATTTCGGCCTCTTGCTTTGTTAATACATGGATTTCCAATTATATCATCCTCCAAATCGTTTCCAGTTGTATGTATATTTTATATTGAAATAAAAATAATTTCAAAAGGTCAGCTTATATGAGTAGGACTTATAAGTTTTTCTGACCTTTTGTGAGCAGATATTAGTTATTCAAATAATAGTACCAGCAGTTTTATAGGACCACTGATGATGTAGTGTATATACTATTCAAATGGTAATTCAATTATAAATTCTGTTCTAATTCCTAATTCACTTTTTACGTGAATAGATCCATGATGTAGTTCTACAATTTCTTTTGCAACAGCTAATCCAATCCCTTTACCACCTGTAGCTCTAGTTCTAGATTTATCAACTCGATAAAAGCGGTCGAAAATATGAGGAATGTCTTCTTTTGGAATACCTTCTCCTTCATCTTGTACACATATAGTAAAAGTATTCTCCTTTTTAAGCACACTTATTGTAATCATGGATTGTTCATGGGAGTGTTGATAAGCGTTATGTAATAGATTTAACATTACCTGTTCCATTCGCCGTTCATCCATATAAACTTCCAGATTACCCTTACAGTGCAATTGAATCTGCATTTCTTTTTTTGTAAGTGTTGTTTTTGTTTTTTCAATCATTTTTTCGAGAAATGGTTGAATCGATACTCTTTGCTTTTTAATAACAAATTGATGCTGCTCTAGTTGAGCAAGGTCAAATAAATCTTGCACAAGTTCTGTTATACTGTCAGTTTCATCCTCGATAATTTGTAAATATTCTTCGCGCTCTTCTTTCGATAAAGAATCTCTTTTTGCAACCTTCGCATAGCCTTTCATATAAGTAAGCGGAGTTAATAATTCATGTGCAACACTAGCAAGAAACTCATTTCGCTCTTTTTTCATATAGGTTAGTTCGCTAGATAATTCTTCAATAGTTGTCGCTAAACTACCAAGTTCATCATTGCGTTTAATGCCTAATTTAATCGGTTTATTTAACTTTAACATTCCTTCTGTTGCCCGTTTCATTTTAATGAGTGGATCGGTAATGACGCGAGAAAAGATAAAGACAGAAATTGTAGTTAAAAGAAGGGTTACGATCCCGACAATAATAAATTGATTTGTTAAACGAAGGATCATTTTTTCTAAGAAGGATGTATTTAAAAACATATGTACATATCCAGCAACGTGTCCATTAATAATAATTGGACTTGCAGTTGAAATGAATTTAGACTGTTTCCAGTCTTTCTCAGTTGTTGTTCCGTTTCTTGAAATAGATTTTATTTTGCAAGCAAGCTGTTTCTTCATATCTTCTGTTACAAGATCTGAAGCAGACAAGATTTTTCCATTGGTGTCTGTTATGACTAATGTTGTATCTGAATTAGAGTGAGATTCTATTTCAGCAACATATTCAATAACACGCGGCGCATGTCCTTTTTTCATAGATTTTTCAATAACATTACGATAACGATTTCCTTTATCTAAAAGGGAGTTTGTTTCTTCAGCGATACGCATATTAGTAAGGCTTCTGTGACAAGAGAAAAAAGCTATTGCTTCAATACATAAAGCTAATATTAAAAAGTATGTACCAATCTTGAGTGAAAGTTTGTTCATTGTTTCACCGTACCTTTATTGTATATAAAGTGAAACTTTAATCAGTGGGGGTTTTTCATTTTCCCACTGACCAAAGCAATTATTCACTTTTCCATTTATAGCCTACTTTATAGACAGTTTCTAAATATTCTTCGACAGGAAAGCCTTTCTTTCGTAATTTATCGCGAATATTTCGGATATGTGAATCAACAGTACGATATTCAATGTCTGTTTGATATCCCCATATCTTTTCGATTAAATCATCACGACTGTAAGCGCGGTTTGTATTTTGTAAAAACAGTCCTAATAATGAAAACTCAATCGGTGTAAGTGAAATTTTCTCATCGTAAACAGTAACCGCATGCTTTGTTTTATCCCATTCAATGCCGTTAAAGCTAACAAACCCATCTTTTTTTGTCCGTCGCAATACTGCTTCAATTCTTGCAACGAGTACTTGTTCATCAAATGGCTTTGTAATATAGTCATCGGCGCCCATTGTGAGTCCTTTTACCATATCGTAATTTTGATTACGGGCGGTTAGCATTATAATGGGAACATTACAAATTTGACGGATTTGGTAACATGTCTCCCATCCATCCATCTTGGGCATCATGACATCTAGCAAAATGATATCAAAATCTTTTTGTTGAATTAGTTCAAGAGCTTCAACTCCAGACGTGGCTTTCATACAGAAATAACCACGTGGACTTAGGAATAAATCTAATAATCGCAACATGCGTTCTTCATCATCTACTAATAAAATTTTTATCATATTTTTGTGCACCCCAAAAAATTCATTCTACCTTGTATAGTTTACATGAAAATGATAAAAAACTCTGTTTATGTGATTGGATTTTTTCTACCAAAGCAATTGACATAAAAAATGCACTACTTTTGCAAAACTCTTTTTTATAATAGAACATGTAGCGACACAAAATACCCTATGTTGCGACATAACGTCATGTCATTTTATTTATAAAATGACAATTCCATTCTATTGTGTATGTGGGATAGTGAGGATTTTCGTATTCACCTCGCATCGGATAAGAAAAGTTTCCTATCTCACACTTTTTTGTTATAAAGGGGACTATACACGTGAATAAAAAAGAAGAACGTTTACAAAAAGAAAAGCAAGAGCGTAATGCTATTGTGATGTGTATTGCAGTATCTATGCTAATCATTGTGAAGTGTGCTAATAAATTTTTTGGGATTTTATAATAGATGAAAAAAGCTAGTCGTTTCTTTTGAGAAACAACTAGCTTTTTTATTTTTCCTTAACAAGAGCGCATACAGAATTCTAGTTAGGGAGGGATAACGGATCAAAAAATGATAGAAGTGTTAAACAATAAACCAAGGAAGAATTGCTAACCCAGATGTTACAATGACTGTACCACAAATTAGAAAGATAAAATGTTTATTCTGTTTCATCTCGCATTCTCCTTTAACTAGTAATTTAATTCCATTGCTACATATACATCAATTAAAAACCCGACATAAAACCCCTTTTTTTAGGTGGGAGAGAGAATCCGGCCATGCATAGAAGCGGTCAGCTCCTTTTTTAGCCCCATGCGGTGTGAAACCAAAAGGATAAAACAAGTGGAGCTCTCTTTTTATTTTCATAGCCGTGATTTATATGCCGGAAAATCAACCTGGAATATATATAGGTGGAAGAGAGAATCCGTCCATGCATAGAAGCGGTCAGCTCCTTTTTTAGCCTCATGCCAAGTGAAAACAAAGAGAGAAAATAAGTAGCGGTCACTTTTGGTTCCTCATAGCAGCGACTTATATGCTCAAAAATCAAAATGAATATATACATATTTTTCGTTTACTATTACTTCGAATACTTCCATCATTTTTTTCATCTGTTATCTCCTTATTGTCATTTCGTATTTTTAGTATAACGAAGAAGCTGAGAGAGAACGATCGATAAAGGTGACGTGAACATTACATTGTTGTAAGAAAAAAAGCACCTTTATATGAAAAAGATGCTTTTAAGGAAATCTATATAGGGTTAGTTATTTAAAAATAAAATCATATGTTCTTCATCCCAATATTGTCCGTTATGTTTTAACGCACGTTCTTGAAAACCATATGTTTGAAAGCCGAGTGATTCGTATAATTTTTTCGCAGCTTCATTTCCAACAACAACATCCAGCATGAGTTGTTCTACATGTAATTTATGAGCATTTTCAATTATGGCGTTGATTAAAGCTCGCCCAGCCCCAAGACCACGAGCTTTTGGAGAGACATATACAGAACCGATTTTTGCTTTATGTTCTTGTTTAATGAGCGGCTTTGTTTCTAAAGTGGCAATTCCAATTAAATCGTTATCTGTAAAGACACCGATTGTATACTTATTAGGATTAGCTAAACGTTTTGCCATAGCAGCAACAGGATCTTCTTGTTTTAGCACATCTTCATAAGAGGAGCTAAAGGCTTCCGGATTCTTTATTAGGCCTTCCATACAAACTTTTAAATAAATTTTTGCATCCTCTTTTGTTAATAAACGAATTTCCATATCGGTAACCTCCTCAGTTTATCCTGCTCTATAGGAAAAGCTCCTTAAAGTAGAGATTTACAATCCATAAGAGTCGGATGGTTATATTGATAGAATACTTACTGTGTATTCACGAACATATTCTGTGCTTATTCTTTCTTAATTTGTAAAAGAATAAAAGGATATATGCGAGGGATATGTGTCCTCATTTGTTTTAGCGCTTCACTTTATGTAATGAAATTATATATTAACTTCATTAACTATTCAATAGTTAAATATATTACATTTTTATAACTAAAAATGACTCCTATGTAAAGGAGTCATTCTTCTTCGGATTGATACCCTTCAATCCGTTCTGGATGTGTATAAATATTGCAAGAGTGATTACGAATAAAACCAACAACCGTAATGCCTAAATCTTGAGCAAGTTGTAATGCTAATTTTGTTGGAGCGGATTTGGATAGCACAATTTCACAGCCAATTTTAGAAACTTTTAGTAAAATTTCAGATGAAATACGACCGCTAAAGGCGATAATTTTTCCTTTGACAGATATGTTGTTGCGTATACAATGTCCGTATATTTTATCTAATGCGTTATGCCTTCCAATATCCATTCTTGATAGGAGAATGGTATTCCGATCACACAGAGCTGTATTATGAACACCGCCTGTTTGACGAAATGTAGTAGAAGATTGTTGTAAGGTATTCATTAAATGAAAGCATTCTTCAGGAGTAATTGTTACATGTATATCATGTAAATTCTTTGCCTTCGCTGCATCATTGACAAAAATAAACCCTTGTCTACTTTTTCCGCAGCAGGAGGTAACGTATCGTTTGTTATATAAAGTTTGATAAAGTGGATTGATTTGTGTTGCTTTGATATGAACGATTCCTTGTTCTTTTTGTATCCATAATTCATCGATATGCTTATAGGAAGAAATAATCCCTTCAGAAATTAAAAAACCTATTACCATATCTTCTATATAATTTGGAGTGCATACAACTGTGACATATTCTTCACCGTTTAATTTAATCGTTATAGGAGATTCTGTAACAATTTCATCAGCTTGTTCGGAAAATACGCCAGCTTGATAACGCACCATTTTATATGTTTCTTGGACAGGATCCATACTAATTTCCCCTTTATATGTATTTTTCTCCCTATTCATCATAAAACATTGAAAAAATAAAAGCATCTGTTATCTATACATCAATTAAAAAAACACATAAAACCCCTCTTTTTAGGTGGGAGAGAGCATCTATTCATGCATAGAAGCGGTCAGGGCTCTTTTGTGCCACATGCGAAGTAAAAACAGAAAGAGCAAACGAGTGTAGGTCACTTTTTATTCTGTATAGCAGGGATGTAGATGTCGAAAAGTTAAAATGTATACATATTATATAAATACAAATTAAAAAACCGGCGTAAAAACCCCTTTCTTTTAGGTTAGCGAGAGCATCTGGTTATGCATAGAAGCAGTTAGGGCCTTTTCCTGCCACATGTAAGGATGAAAGCGAGTGTAGATCATGTTTTATTCTGCACAGCAGCAACGTATATGTTGAAAAATTAAAATGGATTTATATAGAAGATTACTTTGGTTATTATCGTATATTTACGATATAATAGAGTAGTAGAATAGTGTCATTTTTAAGGTTTCGTAGTATACCTTTATCATCTAGAATCAACTTCTAAGATAGGATTTCAACAGGGTGTTTCAAAAATATGTGTGGCAGTACAGTTGTGAAAGCGGATTCATAACTGTATTGTACAGTTAGTTGTAAGGAGAGGGGAAACCATGTCAGAACAGAACGTTCGTGTAACTGTTGATGGAAAAGAATTTCTTTCATCTGGTGAAAAAACGATACTGCAATTATTTAACGAAAGTAATTTAGAGCATCCACAGATTTGTCATGTACCAGAAGTAGATCCAATTCAAACTTGTGATACATGTATTGTGGAAGTAGACGGAAAACTTATGCGTGCTTGTTCAACAAAATTGGAAGACGGTATGCATATTGAAAGAAAATCAGTGCGTGCCAAAGAAGCGCAAACGGAAGCAATGGATCGAATATTAGAGAACCATTTATTGTATTGTACAGTATGTGATAATAACAATGGTAACTGTAAAATTCATAATACGGTAGATATGATGGGGATTGAAGAGCAGAAATATCCATATGAGCCGAAAGTGAGTGCGAGTGAGGTGGATATGTCGCACCCATTCTATCGTTATGATCCGAACCAATGTATTGCTTGCGGACAGTGCGTAGAAGTATGTCAGAATTTACAAGTAAACGAAACGATATCCATTGATTGGAGTTTAGATCGACCTCGTGTTATATGGGACAATGGCGTTAGTATTAATGATTCATCCTGTGTAAGTTGTGGTCAATGTGTAACAGTTTGTCCTTGTAACGCATTAATGGAAAAAACGATGCTAGGAGAAGCTGGATTTATGACTGGGTTGAAACCGGATGTGTTAGACCCAATGATTGATTTTGTAAAGGACGTAGAGCCTGGATATAGTAGTATTTTAGCTGTTTCAGAAGTGGAATCTGCAATGCGTAAAACGAAGGTCAACAAGACGAAAACCGTTTGTACATTTTGTGGTGTTGGTTGTTCGTTTGAAGTATGGACGAAAGATCGTCAAATTTTAAAAGTACAACCTGTATCAGATGCACCGGTAAATGGGATTTCAACATGTGTAAAAGGGAAATTCGGTTGGGACTTTGTAAATAGTGAGGATCGTATTACGAAACCATTGATTCGTCAAGGAGATATGTTCGTTGAAGCATCATGGGAAGAAGCGTTAGAAGTTGTTGCATCTAATATGCAGCATATTAAATCTGAATATGGTAGCGATGCATTTGGATTTATTTCTTCTTCAAAAGTAACGAATGAAGAAAACTATTTGCTGCAAAAGTTAGCTCGTCAAATATATGGAACAAATAATGTGGATAACTGTTCTCGTTATTGCCAATCTCCAGCAAGCGATGGTTTAACAAAAACTGTTGGTATAGGTGGAGACGCAGGGACAGTGAAAGATATTGCGGAAGCTGGCCTTGTTATCATTGTGGGAGCGAATCCAACGGAAGGGCACCCTGTACTTGCTACTCGTGTGAAACGTGCCCATAAATTACATGAGCAAAAACTGATTGTATCAGACCTACGTAAACATGAAATGGCAGAGCGTGCGGACCTATTTGTTCATCCGCGTCAAGGAACCGATTATGTATGGCTTGCGGGAATAACAAAATATATTATTGATCAAGGTTGGCACGATAAGAAATTCTTAGATGAAAATGTGAAGAACTTTGATGAATATAGCAAGATGTTAGAGAAGTATACACTTGATTATACGGAAGATATTACAGGTATTTCTCAAGGTACATTAAAAGAAATGGCTCGTATGGTATATGAAGCAGATGGTACTTGTGTACTTTGGGGTATGGGTGTTACACAAAATACAGGAGGAAGTACAACATCTGCAGCGATTTCAAACTTACTTCTTGTAACTGGTAACTATCGTCGCCCAGGTGCTGGTGCATATCCACTCCGTGGTCATAATAACGTACAAGGTGCTTGTGATATGGCAACATTACCGAACTGGCTTCCAGGCTACCAAGCAGTGTCGGATGATACACTTCGTGCGAAATTTGAAAAAGCATATGGTACTAAAATTCCAAAAGAGCCAGGGCTGAATAACATTGCAATGCTTGCGGCTGCAGAGGAAGGAAAACTACGTGGTATGTATGTAATGGGAGAAGAAATGGCATTAGTCGATTCCAATGCAAATCATGTGCAACACATTTTAAGTAATCTCGACTTCCTTGTAGTTCAAGACATATTCTTATCAAAAACAGCTCGTTTTGCTGATGTTATTTTACCAGCGGCACCAAGTCTAGAAAAAGAAGGAACATTTACGAATACAGAGCGTCGTATTCAGCGTTTATATGAAGTTATGAAACCGCTCGGTGATTCGAAACCAGATTGGTGGATCGTGCAAAAAGTAGCCCGTGCCCTCGGTGGTGATTGGAATTATGAAAGCCCAAGTGAAATTATGGATGAAATCGCATCACTCGCGCCGTATTATTCACAAGCAACATATGATCGTTTAGAAGGATGGAATAGTTTATGTTGGGGTAGCCATGATGGTAGTGATACGCCATTATTATACGTGGATGGTTTTAACTTCCCTGATAAGAAAGCGCGCCTGTCATTAGATGAATGGGTGCCACCAGTTGTAGCGCCGGAAGAATACGATTTATTATTAAATAATGGTCGTATGTTAGAACATTTCCATGAAGGAAATATGACTAATAAATCAGTAGGGATTTTATCAAAAATTTCTGAGGTGTTTGTTGAGATTTCACCAGAGCTTGCTGCTGAGCGGAATGTGAAAGATGGTGGCCTTGTAGAACTTACATCACCGTTTGGAAAAATCAAAGTACAGGCACTTATTACAGATCGTGTAACTGGAAACGAGTTATATTTACCGATGCACGCGACAGTAAATGAAGAAGCGATTAATATTTTAACAGGAACAGCGACAGACCTATATACTTGTACACCAGCTTATAAACAAACGATGGTGAAAATGCGCGTATTGCGTGAAAAAGGAAATCGTCCGTTACCTGCTTCAAACCCAAGGGATAAAAAACGTCATCCGCAAAATGGTGTTGAAATCGAGCAAAAATGGCAAAGAAAACAATACGTATCACTTGTGGACCAGAATTAGGGGGCGAAGAAAGTGGCAAAAGAAATTACATTGATTCAAAAGAAAGTTATAACAGAAGAAGAAAAGAAACAACAATTATCAGATGAGCTGTTAACACAATTAGCGGAGAATCAAGAGGCAGTAGCAGAAACGATGCAGCTATTGGCACAATTACAGCAAGCAGGAATTTTAGATGCTGCAATCAGCTTGCTTGCCGCAAAAGAAGATGTTTCTAAAATTGCTGTTGAGCAATTAAATCGTGAACCAGTAAAAAATGCATTAAATAATATGATGGGGGCAGGAGAAGCATTATCTTCTGTAGATCCAGAAATAACAAAACAGGTAACATCAAGTTTAGTGACAGGATTACAATTTGCAACAGATGAATTAAAAACAGGTAAAAAAACAAAGGTTATGGACTTTTTTAAAGTCTTAAAAGATCCTGATATCAATAGAGCGATTACATTTGGCTTTAGTTTTCTAAAAGCATTTGGACAAGGGTTAGAGAAAAAATAAACCAAAGAAAGAGTGATGGAGGAAAGGAACCATCACTCTTTTTTATGAGTGTGTATAAGAGTGTTCATGTTAAGCGGAATATATTATTATAAAAAAGATGGATGTGAACTGGAAATATATAAATCCATTTTAATTTTTCGACATTTACATCCCTGCTATGCAGAATAAAAAGCAACCTACTTTTTACTTCGCATGTGGTAGAAAAAGGCCCTGACCGCTTCTATGCATGAATAGATGCTCTCTCCCACCTAAAAGGAGGATTTTTATGTCGGTTTTTTAATTGATGTATATATATGGAATCCATCTCAAATATAGTTTTAGAATTTGGAGGGGTTTATGCTACACCGTAAAAGACTATCTATACCAGGAGTGATGAGACATTCCTTTCAAACGGTACGGTTTGCTTTTTGGAATGTGCTGGCTTTTCAGCTTGTTTATAAATTATTAGCGGCGATCGTATTTATACCGCTATTCCGTATGATTTTTAATAAGTTATTATATTGGGGCGGCTATGCAAATGCGACAAATGATGAATTGCTAGCGTTTTTGAAAACACCATATGGTATTGCAGCTATTTTAATTTTATCGATATTGGCGCTCTTCCTCATTTTTACAGAGTTTGCAGTTCTTATTATTATTTCATATTTTGCACATAAACGACAAAAGGTGAAATTACGCCCGATCTTGTATAAAACGGTAACGTATTTACCTTCTTTTTTCACATATTGTTTGCCAGGATTCATCTTGTATGCTGTTGTATTGTTACCTCTATTAAGCTTGGGATATCAATCTGCATTAATCCCAGAAATTCAAATTCCAAATTTTATTACTGGTGAATTGTTTAAAACGACAATGGGGCAAATAGGTTACTACACTTTCTTTGCTGTAGTTGCATACTTGAATCTTCGTTGGATTTTTGTGTTACCGATTATTGTTTTAGAAGAAAAAACATTTCATACGGCTGCACGCAAAAGCGCAAATTTGGTAAAAGAAAATTTCTTTAAAGTATTGTTCTTTTTAGTTGGCTTTTTGCTTTCAATCGGAATCGTATTTGTTTTACTTACAGGTATATACTTGCTATTTTTATGGGGGGTGTATGAATTTACAAACCCAAAAGGAACATTTGCCTTATTAGCAGAATCAACTCTATCGGTATTTTTAACGAGTACATTGTATTTATTTAGCTTTATTGTAACACCGTTTTATATTATGGCATTGACAAGGCTATATTTACAAAAGGTTTCAGTTGAAGATGTTCTATTAGAAGAGGGATTAGATTATTCAAAAACAAAAGCAGATAAATGTTTCTTTAAAAAGCATCGTTTGAAGTTTATTGGTGTATATATTGTTGGGGTTTTCACGGTTGGTATGGTAGTTGCGTTCATTGTGACGTTTATTTCGAATTCCTATAAAGAGCCAGTGATTATGGCTCATCGTGGATATACTTCAAAAGGAGTAGAGAATACGAAAGAGGCAGTGCAAGGTGCGATTGATGCAAAAGCGGATTATGCTGAAATTGATGTATTGCAAACAAAAGATGGTGAATTGGCCGTTATACACGATTTGAAATTAAAGCGTCTTGCGAATGCGAATGTATATGTATCAGATTTGACGATGGATGAACTACGGAAACTTAATCTTAGTCAAGATGGATTCTCTGGGGAAATTAGCACACTTGATGAGATTATTAAGCTTGCAAAAAATAAGATAAAACTTAATATAGAAGTGAAATTGCACGGGAATGAGAATGAAAAAGATTTTGTAAAGAAGGTATTAAAAACAATTAAGGATAATGACTTTGAAAAGCAATGTATAATTCAAACATTGCACTATCCGCTTATTAAAGAATTTAAGCGTGCAAATCCAGATATAAAAGTAGGGTATGTACTCTATGCA
This sequence comes from Bacillus sp. AFS098217, assembly GCF_002551815.1. GTDB lineage: Bacteria > Bacillota > Bacilli > Bacillales > Bacillaceae_G > Bacillus_A. The sequence goes on along the minus strand of NZ_NVPR01000031.1, from coordinate 9,703 downwards.
GGTATAGCAAATTTAAAATATGTTCAAGCAGATTTTTATGTAGCAGAAGAATATATGCTGAATAAGCAATTAGTACAATCAGCTCATAAATTAAATAAACCGATTTATGTATGGACTGTAAATGATATGGAAAGCTTAAGGAAATATTATAAGCTTAATGTTGATGGGATTATTACAGACTATCCTGAGGATGCAAAAGAAACCATTAAGATGATGAAAGAGCAAGACGAAAGTGGAACGGATATGTTTGATAAGATTACAGAAACAACGGAAGATTTATTTTCCAAATTATTTATGAGTTATCCAGCTGCCAGTTAAATATCGGCAGCTGTTTTTTCATTAAAAACCTTTCTTTTTAGGTGGAAGAGAGTATCCGGCCATGCATAGAAGCGGTCAGAGCCTTTTTTAGCCCCATGCCGTGTGAAACCAAAAGGATAAAACAAGTGGAGATCTCTTTTTAATTTCATAGCCGTGATTTATATGACGGAAAATCAAACTGAATATAGATAGGTGGAAGAGAATATCCGACATGTATAGAAACGGTCAGAGTTTTTTCCTATTCCATGCCAGGTTAAAACAAAGAGAGAACATATTTTGTGATGTAGATGTTCAGCTGAAGTATGAATAAAAAATTCTTAAACTATACAATTTGCCTTTTAGATGAAATTATTGACTAGTTACACTATACTTTAAGTAAATGAGTAAAGAGAAACAGAATAGAGAAAATGGTTTTATACTGCTAGAAATAGTGTTTTTTAGAGGTATCGTTCTAGTTTTTATAAATTTTTTTAGAGCGATGTATATTTTGTGTAATATAAAGAGGTGTTAATGGAATGAAATCTTATACACAATTTGAGAGAAGAAAATACATACTTGATGAGTTAGAAAAATACAATCGAGTGATGGTGAATGATTTAGCAAAGGCGTTAAATGTTACCACAGAAACAATTCGAAGAGATTTAGACATGATGCATAAGGAAGGTAAGCTTACGAAAATACATGGTGGTGCAGTTAAGAAAAAAGATCATACGATTGAATTTTATTTTGACAAACGTCGATCTGAGAATATTGAAGAAAAACGAAAAATTGCTATGGAAGCAAGTAAACTGGTAGAAGATAATGATATTATTGCAATTGAAATTGGGACGACTACGATGCAAATTTTGGATTTTATACATGATAAAAAGAATTTGACAATCCTAACAAACTCGATACCTGCTGTCAATAAAGTTATTGAACTTAAAGAACAGTATGGTTCATTTGATTGCAAATTAATAGTTTTTGGTGGAATGTTAAATTCCAATTCATTAGCATTGTCTGGAGAAATGACGTTAAACTATCTTGACCAATTTACTGTTAATAAATTATTTGCTTCGTGTGATGGAATTTCTTTAGAAAAGGAACTGACGTGTTCATATATTGAGGACGCACAAATTTTTCAGCAATTAAAGAAAAATGCAAAACAAGTTGTGATGATGATAGATGAGTCAAAGTTTAATTTAACAAAGTTTTATAAAAGCGGAAATTTTGAGGATATTGATGCGTTGTATACAAATGCTAAACTCGATGAAAGATGGCAAAATGTCCTAGTAAATAAAGGAATTGAAGTAATAACCATATAGAAAGAAAATCTTGAAGTAAACTATTTCTTAATGAGAAATAGTTTTTTTGTTATATTTTTTTGTAAATATATTGTTTTGTTTTGTTTTTATGTTGATTTTACAATTCATTAACATAATAACAACATTGTGTTAATAATGTGCCCGTACAATATGAATTAGGAGGGGACGAGAATGCAAATAAAATTATCAAAAGCTGTGTTCTTTTTATTACCGGTTGGAATACCTCTAATATTATTTTGGATCATTCCGAATTTAATTAGTTTAGGTATTAGTTTTACAGACTGGGATTTCATGACAAATGACTTTAATTTTGTTGGTTTAGATAACTATTTTAATTTGTTTACACAGGATTCTTTTATACAGGCATTGTTAAATACTCTTTATTTCGGAATTGGGACAGTCGTTCCAACGATTGTATTAGGTTTAGGTTTTGCATTGTTCTTCCGAAAGAAGTTCAGAGGTTCTGCAATTTATCAATTACTAATTTTCTCACCTTGGGTAACGCCGACAGTAGCTGTATCCATTGTATGGTCACTTCTATATGAACCTAAATTTGGAGCTATCAATAAGGTGCTAGGTTTTTTCGGGATACCGGGATTGGACTGGCTGCAGAGTAGTCATACAGCGATGCTCGCGGTCATTATTGTAACAGTATGGAAATTAGTTGGATGGACGATGATTTTCTATATCGGTGCACTAGAGAAAGTACCAGATAGCTTGTATGAAGCAGCTAGTATTGATGGAGCGAATTCATGGCAGAAATTTCGGTATGTAACACTACCGATGGTTTCATCAACAACCTTCTTCTTAGTTGTTGTCAATATAATTTCTTCGGTACAGGCTTATGATCAAATTAAAATCTTAACACAAGGTGGACCGAGTGGATCGACGCGAACGTTACTTTATTTATTCTTCCAACAAGCGTTTGAACAGTTTGATATGGGGTCTGCAACGGCAATCGCATTTATTATATTAATCATTACAATTCTACTATCTGTTATAAACAAGATAATAGGTGACAAGTGGGTGAACTATTGATGAATGATATGAAAAAGACTCCATTAATCATAAAGCATCTCTTTTTAGCTGTAGCAAGTATTTTGTTTGTCTTTCCATTCATATGGATGGTACTTGGTTCGTTTAAAACATCTAGTGAAGTATTACAAGGCGGCTTTTGGCCTAAGGAATTTCACTGGGAAAATTATCGTCAAGTATTAGAAATTCTTCCATTTAACACGTATATATTTAATAGTTTTTATACTTCTTTCATTATTACGATATATGTACTTATTTCGTCTGCGCTCTTTGCTTATATGTTGGCATTTTATAAGTTCAAAGGGAAGAACTTAACGTTTAGTGTTGTCATGGCAACCTACATGATTCCTGGAGCTGTATCGTATGTTCCTGTATATGTGATGTTAGGAAAAGTTGGGTTACTTGATTCACATTTTGGATACATCATTTCTATGGCTGTTAGTGTATTCGGTATTTTCTATTTAAAACAATCATTCCACAAGGTTGGTTATGAAATAGTAGAAGCAGCCAAAATTGATGGAGCAAGTGATTGGCGTATTCTTTGGAAGATTATTTTTCCAATGACGCGATCTTCATTTGTAACATTAGGTTTAGTTACATTTATTGGGAATTATAATAATTATATTTGGCCAGCTCTTATCTTGAAAGATAATACGCAAAAGTTAATTACTAACGGAATTGCTGATTATTTCATTAATAGTTCCTTAGGCCGAGATTGGTCACACATTATGGTTGCAAGTACAATCGCCACGGTGCCGCTCTTAATCGTATTTTTAGTTTTACAAAAATGGTTCCTCTCAGGTGTTACTGATTCAGGAATAAAAGGTTAACTAAATATAAAGGAGACATTCGGGATGAGAAAATTATTCATGCTTCTAGCAATTGTATCATTGTTTGTTAGTGCACTTGCAGGCTGTTCAGGTGGAAAAGGGAGTACTGTTAAAGCAAGTAAAGAGGGAGATAAGATTGTTGTTCCGTTTATTAATGGAGTAGGTGGTTCACTTGCAGACAAAGTAGACAAGATTGTCGAGGAATACAATAAAAGCCAAGACAAATATGTAGTGAGAACAACAAAAGCTGGTAACTACGATGAGTCTTATCAAAAGCTTCAAAGTGGATTTGCGGCAAATAACCAAGAAGCAATTGCGTTGTTAGGTTCAGACGTTATTCAAGAATATGCTAAGAAAAAGTTAATTGTACCTCTAGATGAATATGTTAAAAATGATAAGCAATTTAACAAAGAAGATTACGGAAAAGGTTTTATGAACCAAGCAACAATTGACGGGAAATTATATGGAATTCCTTTTTACGGTACAACTCAAGTTTTTTATTACAATAAAAAAGCATTAGCGGAAAATGGCTTTACTGCTGACGATTTAAAGACGTGGGAAGGCGTAGAAAAAGTAGCGAAAAAAGCAGCAAAACGCGATGCAAATGGAAATGTCACATACGCAGGTTGGATGCCGATGTGGGGTACGACAAACTTAATTGATGCGGTTCGCAGTGCTGGCGGAAATGTATTAAGTGAAGATGGTAAAAAAGTGTTAATCAACGATGACACTTGGGTTACGGTATGGGAAAAATTCCGTACGTGGATTCATGAAGATAAAATTATGAACATTCATTCAGGTGGAACTGGATGGGAATATTGGGATAAAACAATAATCGATCTAGTTGAAGGTAGAACGTTAGGATTTACAGGATCATCTGGTGACCAAGGATTTGTCTTTAAATCGTTAGGTAAAGGAATGACTGAGGAAGAACGCCTTAACACATTTGGAGCATTACCACAACCAGCTTGGGGTAATCATAAACCAGCACCAAAATTAGAAACGTATTTATTCACATTAACGAGAAATGTTGATCCAGAAGTAGCAAAAGGTGCATATGACTTTATGAAATTTGCGACAAGCACTGAGAAAACGGCTGAATGGTCAATGGCAACAGGCTATATCTCCGTTCGTAACAATGTAACAGAGTATGGGCCTTATGCTGAATTTGTTAAAAAACAACCACAAGCATTAGTTCCATTAGAGCAAGCAAATCAATATGGAGTTGCACCATTTACGGATCCAACAGGCGGCAAAATTAATGACGCGTTAAATGTAGCAAAGGATAAAGTAGAAATTGAAGGGGTCCCTGCAAAAAAAGCGCTAGATGAAGCAGCTAAGGTTGCGCAGGAAGAGTTGGATAAAGTTCTGAAAAAGAAGAAATAAACCTGTTTATGTATTACTTTGAAGAGAAACGTGAGGTGCTTTTGAACGAAAGAAGTACCTCTATGATTCTATCATTAAAATATAAAAAAAGGTGTGGGAATCATGATTGAAATGAAAGGTACGATGACTCTGTCTCCATTCGTAAAAAATAAACATTCTTTTCTAATGGATTCAACCGATATTGTCAATTTTACATTAACTATTGATCAAGGAATCAGTCGAAAAATTCCGCTTTTACTAATCTTGAGAGACTCTAACGGTTTTGTACGTATACAGTATCAAACACCAATTGTTGACGAAAAACTAGTTGTTGCAAAAGATTCAAAGTTTTGTTCAGCTGGTTGTGTTGGAGGGGAAATACCGTCTGGTAATTGGGAATTAGAAGTAGTATATATCCCTCATTGTGCAAATAAAGCAGTAAAGTTTGCCGGAAGAAAAGTTGACTATACAGTAAATATATTAGTGAATGACGAGTTAGAACGAGAATATAATCGAGAGCATTTTTGCAAGGAAAATGTCTTTATTGATGAATACAATTTTGAAAAGGTAATAAATGAAGAGCATCGTTGGTACAAAGGAGATTTTCATGAACACACAAATTTAACGGATGGCGAGATAGATGACGAACTGGGAATGAGCGTATGTGAAAAACAAGAGTTGGATTTTTTATATGCGACGGAACACAACATTGTCATGCCCTCGTATCAAAAAGGAAACACATTAATTATACCATCTATGGAACTTACAACTCCTTACGGGCATTACAATATGTTCGGTATGAAGGAATATGTTAATTTTACAGAGTGTTTCGATGAATCGTTTAACGCTAAAAGCATGAATGAGCTATTTTCTCTCATGAAAGAAAAAGGTTATTTAATTAGCGTGAATCATCCATTTATGAAGCCTTGGGCGAACCAAGTTGATATTAACTTAGAAAATGTTCATACAATGGAAATCATGTGTGATCCAACTTATAAAAAGAGCAAACCATCTACTTTGGAAGCTTTAAAGTTCTTCGATCAAATGTGGCTAAATGGTCTTAAAATCTGGGGGATAGGAGGAAGTGACTCTCATTTACACCCATCTAAAACATTCCCAGGATCTAAAGACCCATCGATTTATGGTGACCCAGGAACGTATGTATTATGTAATGGTTTATCTATTAAAAATTTAAAGGATGCTATCTCAAAAGGCAGAATTTATTTTTCTCGATTTAGAAAATTAGAAATAGATATTCAAAACGAAGGTAAAAGCATTTATGTTGGCGATGAGGTTCAAGGAAATATTCGTTACAATATTCATACAGATAAACCGTGTGAGTGGAGATTGATTGTGAATGGCCAAATAATCGAAAAAGAATTCGGCGGCCAAGTGACCTTTGATTTTTCTTTAAATGAAGGAGCATATGCTAGGGTTGAAGGTTGGGAAGATGATGAGTTAGTAGCGTTTATAAATCCTATTCATAATAACGTTAAGCGTCAGAGTATTAAAACATGGTATGAAGTTTTAGGAGGATCAGAAGGTGAATAAAGGAATTATTTTTGATAAAGATGGAACACTAATACAGCTAGATTCGGTCTGGTACAAAATTGTTCATCGTGTGCTAGATGATATATTTCAAATGTATCCAAATGAAAAAAATAAAAGAGATGATTACCTAAAGATTATTGGTATGAGTGATAACGATTTTGAGAGTACAAGTTTACTAGCTTGTCGCACAAATTACTTTATTGCGGCTGCATGGTTTTCGTTATTAGAAAATCAACATGTGAATAAAGAAAACTTTATTCATGATGTATGTGCATTATTCAAAAAACACTCTACAGCAGATGATCTCGTATTTACAGAAGTGGAAGGCGCAAAGGAAACATTACAATATTTAAAAGACCATGGATATGTAATTGGGGTTGTTACAGCGGACGACGTTGATGCAGCTATTCATTCACTTAAAATGACAGGATTATATGATTATGTGGATTTTTTAGGTGCAGATGATGGTGTCAATAAAACAAAACCTGAAAGTGATTTTTATTATATGTTTAAAGAAAAATTCTCACTGGCTGAAGACGATGTGTTAATGGTAGGTGATACATTAACAGACGTTAGATTTGCAAGAAATAGCAACATTAAAGTAGTGGGCGTCCTATCAGGTGCGAGCAGGAAGGAAGATTTAGAAGGAGAAGCGGATTATATTTTAGACAGCATGAAGGATATTTGCAAAGTTTTATAAAGTGAAACTTCCATCAGTGGGGGGAGGTTTTTATCCCCCCACTGATGGAAAGCCCGCCCAATCGGGCTTTTACGGGCAGTTATCCCTCACCTATCTTCTTTGCTTCTCTCTCGATCTTGAGGCGGGGGGATCTTACTGCCCGCGAATAGCGGGATAAAACAACGGTGTGATCAATATTGTCGATAACAGTATCTTTCAAAATAGCTAAAATTATAGGAGGCAATTATGGCTCAGCTATCATTCAAAAATATTTATAAGAAATATGATCATGATGTGACAATCGTAAAAGATTTTAATTTAGAAGTGAATGATGGAGAATTTATCGTTTTGGTTGGACCTTCAGGATGTGGAAAATCAACGACATTACGTATGATTGCAGGACTTGAGGAGATTTCAGAGGGAGACTTTTATATTGATGGAAAGCGTGTGAATGATGTTACACCAAAAGATAGAGATATAGCAATGGTCTTTCAAAACTATGCTCTTTATCCGCATATGAGTGTTTATGATAACATGGCGTTCGGGTTAAAACTGCGAAAATATAGTAAAACGGAGATTGACCAACGTGTGAAACATGCAGCGAAGATCCTTGGGCTTGAGACATATTTAGAAAGAAAGCCAAAAGCACTTTCAGGTGGACAGCGTCAGCGTGTTGCCTTAGGACGAGCGATTGTTCGGAATGCAAAAGTGTTCTTAATGGACGAGCCATTGTCAAACTTAGATGCGAAGCTACGCGTTCAAATGCGTGCGGAGATTACAAAATTACACCAACAGCTGCAAACAACAACTGTGTATGTCACGCATGATCAAATAGAAGCTATGACGATGGCGACGCGCTTAGTTGTACTAAAGGATGGTATTATACAACAAGTCGGTACACCTAAAGAAGTCTATGAAAATCCAGAGAATGTATTTGTCGGAGGATTTATTGGCTCTCCTGGAATGAATTTTTTCAAAGGAACATTAACAGAAAGTACGGTTATGATTGATAAGTGGAAAATTGAAGTTCCGGAAGAGAAGATGAAAAGTTTGCGAAACAAAGGGTATGCTAATAAAGAAATCATTATAGGGATACGTCCAGAAGACTTTTATTATGGAAAAGCAATTTCAGACTTACCTTATAATGCAAAAGTAACGGTAACGATTGATGTGTCAGAATTAATGGGATCCGAAACATATCTGTATTCCAACATCAATGGCCAATCCTTTGTTGCACGTGTTGACGCCTCTGCTGATGTGCACAGTCACTCAAAGATGGATCTAGCTTTGAATATGGACAAAGTTCATTATTTTGATGCTGAAACTGAAAAACGAATTGTTTTATAGATTATTTCACTAGGCTTATCCCAAATAGGGATAGGCCTTTGTTGTTGATTCACTTCTTTAATTTTTAGCATGTTTGTTTTATATAAATACAAGTTGAAAACTGACATAAAAAACCTTTCTTTTTAGAGGGACGAGAGCATCCGGCCGTGCATAGAAGCCCTGCCCCATACCAGGTTAAAACAGAGAGAGAAACCGAGTGTAAATCACCTTTTGTTCTTCCTAGTAGCGATTTATAGGGTGAAAAATTAAAATGGATTGATATAAAAAGAATATATTTCTAAAATGTTACAGGGAATTTAAAGTGCATATGTATGCGGTTTATGTTGGTTTTTTACATTGTTATATTATTGTCAAATAATAAACAAGGAATGTGTAGTTTCCATGGTTATAATGAAAATAGAATGATAGATAATAAGAAAAGAAGGAAAGATAATAAAAATACATGAAACATCCTTGTGAAATAAAGTTCTTTATATTTACACTATTCCCAATATAAAAACTTCTTTTAAATTAGTATGTTAGCGTTTTCATAACTTTTAAGTTATGCTAGAATAAGGACATAAGTTATTAATTATTATAAAAAGAAAAAAGAATTCCTTTTTTCTGTTAATTATAAGGGGGCATTTTATTATGCGTATTGGGGTACCAACAGAAATTAAAAACAACGAAAACCGTGTGGCAATGACACCAGCTGGTGTTGTACATTTAATTCGTAACAATCACGAAGTATTCATTCAAAAGGGTGCAGGTTTAGGATCTGGTTTTACAGATGCTGAGTATGTTGAAGCAGGGGCAAAACTTGTTGATACAGCTGAAGAAGCTTGGAACATGGATATGGTTATGAAAGTTAAAGAGCCAGTTGAAAGCGAATACAAGCACTTTAGCGAAGGTCTAATCTTATTCACATATTTACACTTAGCTCCAGAACCAGAATTAACAAAAGCATTAATTGAAAAGAAAGTTGTTTCTATCGCTTATGAAACAGTACAATTAGAAAACCGTTCTTTACCATTACTTGCACCTATGAGTGAAGTAGCTGGTCGTATGTCTGCACAAATCGGTGCACAATTCCTTGAAAAGACAAAAGGCGGCAAAGGTATCTTACTTGCAGGCGTTCCAGGGGTAAAACGTGGTAAAGTAACAATTATCGGTGGTGGACAAGCTGGTACAAATGCTGCTAAAATTGCAGTTGGACTAGGTGCGGATGTAACAATCATCGACTTAAGTGCAGAACGTCTTCGTCAATTAGATGACATTTTCGGTAACCAAGTAAA
>NZ_NVPR01000161.1 GCF_002551815.1 Bacillus sp. AFS098217 | reverse complement strand
GGTAAAGTAGTTGCGGTAGGTTTACCAGTAGAAACTATGGACTTAAACATTCCACGACTTGTACTAGACGGAATTGAAGTAGTTGGTTCTCTAGTTGGTACTCGTAAGGACCTAGAAGAGGCATTTATGTTCGGTGCAGAAGGCAAAGTAGTTCCGGTTGTTCAAACTTGCCCACTAGATGAAGTGCAAGATGTATTCGAAGAAATGGAACAAGGTAAGATTCAAGGTCGAATGGTAATCGATTTTAAACAGCACAAGTGTAATTGCGGGTGTAAATAATTTATCCATCGTTAGTACGATTCTCTTAGTAAATAATAAAAAGGTTGCAAAGAGCAACTTGAATATACAATGGTTTAGGTAGCTTCTTGAGTATGGGGTGGGGATCCCACATCCATCAACTTAAGCATTTAGGCTATTCCTAAAGTTAAAAGCACGTTACCATTCTCTTATGTTAATGAGAAAGGGTAACGTGCTTTTTATGAATATGCATCAAAAATAAGAGTTGTATCGGTATAGTTCTCCGGCTGCACTTAATCAATTAGCTATAGAAGCAAGTAGATGAATCAGATGAAGAAAGAACAAATCATTCGGGATGGATATGTAATGAAAGTAATCTCAACAAAGAAACAACTTAAAAGAAGCTAAGTAATTTGTTTATACTTACTCATTCTTATACACACGCCAGCCTTATAATATTTTGCCCCAAACTAGCCTCAGGTACATTCTTTTTTATGTGTTATTTTGCATTGTTAATGATAAATAAAAAAAGCCCAGGCCCCTTGATAAACAAGGTTCCTAAGGCTTTTAATACTACTCTTTGCAGAGTACCGAGATTAACGAGAGTAGAACTCTACGATTAACGCTTCGTTGATTTCAGCTGCTAACTCAGAACGCTCAGCGTGACGAGTGTAAGTAGCTTCTAATTTATCAGCATCGAAAGTTAAGTATTCTGGTACGAAGTTGTTAACTTCGATCGCTTCTTTAACAACAACAAGGTTGTTAGATTTTTCGCGAACGCTGATAGTTTGACCAGGTTTTACGCGGTAAGATGGGATGTCTACGCGAGCGCCATCTACCATGATGTGGCCGTGGTTTACTAATTGGCGAGCTGCGCGACGAGTGCGAGCTAAGCCCATGCGGTAAACTAGGTTGTCAAGACGAGCTTCAAGAAGGATCATGAAGTTTTCGCCGTGTTTACCTGGCATTTTACCTGCTTGGTCAAATGTGCGACGGAATTGACGCTCAGTCATGCCGTACATGTGACGAAGTTTTTGTTTCTCTTGTAATTGTAAACCGTATTCTGAAAGTTTCTTACGTTGGTTCGGACCGTGAGGACCTGGTGCGTAAGGGCGTTTTTCTAATTCTTTACCTGTGCCGCTTAGAGAGATTCCAAGACGACGAGACAGTTTCCAAGCTGGACCTGTATAACGAGCCATAGTTGACTCCTCCTTTAAGTGTTTTTATTTTCGTAAAATAAAAACAGACGTAATCGACATTTATGCGCATTTTGTTTTCATGTACCTTCGCTCCAGCAGCAGGGAGTTACGAGATACACCTCAAAATGGAGGAACAAAATACAAACGATAAACTCACATTACAAGGCTGCCTTTTTATTTTACACAAACGCTATTATATCTTTTTGCTGGAATTTCGTCAAGTGAGTTCTTTTTTGATTCATGCATATAAACTTTTGGAAATTACAAGAAGGAATTTGAAACATCATAAAAGAAAAATGTAGGAACATATAGAAAACGTTTACGTAAAGTGGGAACATAAGGGGGATGTTTTTCATGAAAAACAAACATATGGAGACGGTACTGATTCATCATGGATATGAGTCTAAGGTACATAAAGGAAGCTTAACGCCACCATTATTCCAAACTTCTACTTATACATTTGAAACAGCTGAGCAAGGGGAGGCGAGTTTTGCTGGGCAAGATCCGTCTTATATCTATTCAAGACTTGGAAATCCAACTGTGGAATTATTTGAAGAACGAATGGCAGCTTTAGAAGGAGGAGAATCGGCACTGGCATTCGGTTCAGGAATGGCGTCTATTTCAGCGACATTGCTTGCATGTTTGCGTGCTGGAGATCATATTATTTGTTCAAATGGATTATATGGATGCACGTATGGCTTTTTAGAAGTGTTAGAAGAAAAATTTATGATTACGCATTCATTATGTGATATGGAAACAGAGGAAGCGATTCAAGAGAAAATCCTTCCAAACACAAAGTTGATTTTTATTGAAACACCGATTAATCCAACAATGAAGCTTATCGATTTAGAGAAAGTTATCAAAGTGGCAAAACAAAATGAATTGCTTGTCATTGTCGATAATACATTTTGCTCACCTTATTTACAAACTCCTCTTGGACTTGGTTGTGATGCAGTTCTCCATAGTGCTACAAAGTATATTGGTGGTCATGGGGATGTTGTTGCAGGTGTTACAGTTTGTAGAACGAAAGAGTTAGCTGAGAAAATTCGTCCGATTCGAAAAGATATTGGGGGAATTATGGCACCTTTTGATGCATGGCTATTGCTAAGGGGATTAAAGACATTAGCCGTAAGAATGGATCGGCATTGTGATAATGCTGAAAAAGTCGTGGCCTTTTTGAAAAATCATGAAAGTGTGGAAGCAGTTTGGTATCCAGAAGGAGAAATCGCATCTCGGCAAATGAAGCGCGGCGGAGGGGTAATTTCGTTCTCCATTAAAGGGGGAAAAGAGGAAGCACAGGCGTTTATGAATGAATTGCAGTTTATTACAATCGCAGTAAGCCTTGGTGATACGGAAACATTGGTACAGCATCCTGCAACGATGACACATGCTGTTATTCCAGCAGAGATTCGTCATAAGATGGGCATTTTTGATAACTTAATCCGTTTATCCGTTGGTTTAGAATCATGGGAGGATATTGTTTCTGATTTAACGCAGGCATTACAAAAAAGAACAGCTGCATTTTCTCATGTGAATAACAAATAAAAAGAATGAGCTATCGATTTAGTAGTTACACTTGATCGATAACTCATTCTTTTGTATTACATATGTTTGAGGAGCGTTTCCACAAATTTCTCCAAATAGTGCTGATCTACTTCATCGAAACGATTTTTTTCGGGACTATCAATATCGAGTACGCCGATAACATTGCCCTCTTTTATAATCGGTACAACGATTTCAGAATTAGAGGCACTATCACAAGCGATATGTCCTGGGAATTGATGAACATCTGCCACGAGCTGCGTTGTTTTTGTTTCGGCTGCTACGCCGCAAACACCGCGCCCAAATGGAATACGAACGCACGCAGGCATTCCTTGGAACGGTCCGAGGACAAGTTGATTTTCTTCCGTTGCATAAAAACCAACCCAGTTAATGCGCTCTAGAAATTGGTTTAGTAGTGCAGAGGCATTTGCTAAATTCGCGACTACATTTGATTCACCTGTTAACAATGCATCAAGTTGTTTGATTACTGTTTCATATTGTTCTTCACGTGATCCTGCATAACTTTCTTTTGTAAACATGGAAACGCCACCCTTTCTATCGAGAAATGTAAAATCATAGCAAAATACGCTGTATTTCACGTGACTTTGTCGATAGAAAATTAAAGGAATTTGTCTTAAAAGTCAAGAAATTTACACTATAGCTGTTCAGAGTGAGAGGAAGTGAGCGCATGAAGCAGACGAAACAAAGAATAATTGATGCGGCAATTTCATTGTTTTATACGAAAGGGTATGATGGGACGTCAGTGCGTGACATTGCAAAACGGGCGGATGTGAATGTGGCTAATATTTCATATTATTTTGCTGGAAAGCAAGGTTTATTAGAACAGCTTATTACAGATTTCTTAGAAGGGTATATTCATGTAATTGAAATGTCGTTTGAACAAAGAGAGTATTTGTCGGTAAAAGAAGTAATGAGGCAAATTATAAGAGGGATTTTACGATATCAATTTGAAAACCGAGAACTGACGCGTTTCTTTTATCGGGAGCTTTCGTTAGATACAACGTTAATTCGAGAAGTGATGACTGTTTATTTTTCTAAAGAAAGATATTATATAGAGCAAATTATTAGGGAGGGACAAATGCGGCAGGAGTTTCAAAAGGTATCTTTTACAATGTTTATGACGCAGTTAAAAGGCATGATTCATATGCCGTATTTATATCCGCAGTATATATCTGAAGTGCTGCATTCTTTTCCGTCTGAGACATTCTTTTTGGAAATGTACACGAAAGAAATTGAGCAATGGATGGAACAAACGTTATGTGTAACACAAATGTATTATCCTTTGCCAAGAGCAGTTCATATGTAATATGCCCCCACCTAATTAGCTGAGGTGGGGTGTTTTACGCATGGATTTCCTCTAGTGATGTGAAAATACGGCGGAGCATGAAAATGAAGAGTTAGAAATATTACAAGTGCAACAAAAGAAACATGAAATTTTAAAAAAAACTAGGTCAAAAACAAGCCATTACATGGTATGATTAGTACATTGTTAGTTGTTAAATATAGGGGTTTCCCTTTCTATACATAACGCCTTCCATTTCATAAACGGAACGGACAAAAAAAGAGATATAATTAGGAGGCTTTTTTGCATGGATTCTATCCTGACGATCGTTATCATTGTAGTAAGCTCTATTCTAGTGCTGCTTATGATAGAGCTCGTGATAAGAAATCGTTCATATAAAGATATTGAAGCACTTGAGCAGTGGAAACAAGAAATAAAAGACAAGCCTGTTGCAGATGAATTGAAACGGGTGAAGGATTTAAATATGACGGGCCAAACAGAAGAATTGTTTGGAAAATGGCGTGAAGAATGGGATGAGATTGTAGCAACGGTTCTCCCAAAAGCCGAGAAAGATTTAGAGAGCGCGCGGAAATCAGCCTCGCAATTTTCCTTCCGAAAAGCAAAGCATGCGATGAATGAATCCATTAGTGGCTTAGATGAAGCTGATAATCGTATTACAGAGATTTTAAACGAATTACAGCAATTGTTAGAAAGTCATGAGAAAAATAGTTCGGAAATCGACGGGTTACGTGATACATATCGTAGTATGAAGAAGAGTGTACTTGCCCACCGTCATATGTATGGTGAAGCAGAACAGAAAATTGAAGAGTTGCTAGATGTAGAATCCGATAAATTTCAAAAGTTTGAAGAAGCAACAGCTAATGGCGATTATTTAAAAGCAAGAGAAATTGTTATTAGTTTAGAAGACGGATTATCGAATTTAGAAATCATCATTCATGAAATTCCTGACTTATTAGTAGAGTGTCAGGCTACGTTACCGGTACAGTTGGAAGATTTATTACAAGGTCATGACGACATGAATAAACAAGGCTATGTATTAAATCATTTGGAAATCCCTAAAGAAGTACGAGATATGACGAAACAACTACAAACATGTTTGATTGATTTACAAGAGCTTCATATAACGGAAGCGACAGATAAAATTGAAGGTTTAAAAACACGTTTAGACACGTTGTACGATCAATTAGAAAAAGAAGTACACGCAAGATATTATGTAGAACAAAAAACAGTTACTGTGTACGATGATTTAGAGGAGATTCGTGAACAGGCAATTGAGACAAAAGCGGAAACACAATTTGTGAAACAAAGTTATCAATTACAAGACAAGGACATCGAATCGCAAAAGTTAATTGAAAAACAAATGCACATTTTAATGAAACGTTTTGAAGTGCTGCAATTGCGTGTTGCGGAGCAAGATATTGCATTCTCTGTTATTCGTGAGGAACTGGAAGAGATTTACGAGCAATGTGAAACGTTAAAAGTACTTCATGCAGAATACAAAGAGATGTTGCAAACGATGCGTAAGGAAGAATTTGAAGCACGTGAGAAACTACAAGAAATGCGCAACATGATTTTAGAAGCAAAACGCTTTATGCAAAAGTCTAACTTGCCAGGTCTTCCAGATAGCATTATGGAAGATTTACAAAAAGGACAAGAGGCAATGCACGGTGTGTATGAGCAATTAGAATTAAAACCACTCAATATGCATGTTGTAAATAGTATGTTAGAAGAAGCATATACAATTGTGAATGGTGTATCTGAAATGACGCAAGAATTAATTGGACAAGCGTATTTAGTAGAAAAATTAATTCAATACGGCAATCGCTACCGCAGTCATGATGCTGATCTTGCACAAAGTTTAGATTATGCAGAGCGATTATTCCGTGAATACGAATACGATGCAGCTTTAGAACAAGCAGCTTCTGTTTTGGAACAACTTGAGCCTGGTGTTGTTCAAAAAATCGCTGAATTTGTGGATAACGAACAAACCCTTTAATAAAAAAGGGTTTGTTTTTTTATGTCGGAATGTGTAAATTCACTGGTGATGTTGCTATAATGAATAGCGGAATATCGCAAAGGTTTTCGTTTCAAAATACAAAAGTATACTTCTGCATGTGAAAACGGAATCTTTGAGTATGTTTAGCGTAATTGCACGTATTTGTGATATGATTATGTGATGTGATAGCGCTGAAAGGGGAAGAACGATGATCTATTTTGATAATAGTGCGACGACGAAACCGTATCCAGAAGTCCTGCAATCTTACGTAACGGTTGCAGGGAAATATTTTGGGAACCCTTCATCTATTCATTCGCTTGGAGGAGAAGCAGAACGTTTATTAACACAATCAAGAACGATTGCAGCGCAGCTCCTTCATGTTAAGCCTTCCGAGATTATTTTCACGTCGGGTGGAACAGAAGGAAATAACCTTGCGATTAAAGGAATAGCGATGAAGAATCGCTCTCGTGGTAAACATATCATTACAACAAATATTGAACACGCATCTGTGTTTGAAGCATATAAACAATTAGAAGGGCTCGGCTTTGATGTAACATATTTACCTGTAAATGAACATGGTGTTGTATCAGTTCAAGATGTAAAACGAGCACTTCGTGAGGATACCATTCTTGTTTCAATTATCCATGTGAATAATGAAACAGGGGCGATTCAACCTGTTGCCGAAATTGGTAAGTTGCTAGCGAACTATCCAAAAATACGATTCCATGTAGATCATGTGCAAGGAATTGGAAAAGTACCACTTGATCTATATGCTTCTCATATTGATCTTTGTTCGATATCTGGACATAAATTTCATAGTGTAAAGGGAACTGGGCTTCTATATGTACGTGATGGTGTAAGATTAGATCCGATTTTATCGGGTGGTCAGCAGGAGCTTCGTTATCGTTCGGGTACAGAAAATCTACCAGGTATTGTAGCGATGGTAAAAGCACTGCGTATGACAATGGAACATATGGGAGAAAAGATTGATCATTTACAGAAGTTACAAGCAGAACTCGTACGTTTCTTTGAGGGAATGGAAGATGTAACAATTAATACATCGCTTCAATATGCGGCGCCACATATTTTAAATGTGTCATTCGTTGGTTTAAAACCAGAAGTAGTAGTTCATGCTCTAGAAGAACGTGATGTATATGTATCAACAAAATCAGCTTGTTCCTCAAAAGCGAATGAAGTGAGTCGTGTGTTAGTATCAATGGGAGTGCCGCATGCTGCAGCAGCAAGTGCAATTCGCATTAGTTTAGCACCAGAGAACACGATGGAAGAAGTCACACAATTCGAAGGAATTATAAAAGAAACATTGCCAAAACTATATGAAGTGATGAGGTAAAGAAAATATGATGACATATGAATATATTTTAGTTCGTTATGGTGAAATGACGACAAAAGGAAAGAACCGTTCTAAGTTTGTTAATACGTTAAAAGATAACGTTAAATTTAAATTAAAGAAATTCCCAAATATCAAAATTGATGCGACACACGACCGTATGTACATTCAGTTAAATGGCGAAGATCATGAGGCGATTGCAGAAAGATTGAAAGATGTATTCGGTATTCATAAATTTAACTTAGCGATGAAAGTACCGACAGAATTAGAAGATATTAAAAAGGGTGCGTTAGCTGCTTTATTACAAGTAAAAGGCGATGTAAAAACATTTAAAATTACAGTACACCGTTCTTATAAGCACTTCCCAATGCGAACGATGGAATTACTTCCGGAGATTGGCGGATATATTTTAGAAAATACAGAAGACATCACAGTAGATGTGCATAATCCAGATGTAAATGTTCGTGTAGAAATTCGCAGTGGTTATAGCTATATTATGTGTGATGAGCGTATGGGAGCTGGCGGATTACCAGTTGGTGTTGGCGGAAAAGTAATGGTACTTCTTTCTGGTGGAATCGATAGCCCAGTAGCTGCTTTCTTAACAATGAAGCGCGGTGTATCAGTGGAGGCAGTTCACTTCCATAGTCCGCCATTCACAAGTGAGCGCGCAAAACAAAAGGTAATTGATTTAGCACAAGAGTTAACAAAGTATTGTAAACGTGTAACGCTTCACCTTGTTCCGTTTACTGAAGTGCAAAAAACAATTAATAAGGAAATTCCATCTAGTTATTCTATGACAGTTATGCGCCGTATGATGATGCGTATTACAGAACGTATTGCAGAGGAGCGTAATGCACTTGCGATAACAACGGGTGAAAGTCTTGGGCAAGTAGCAAGCCAAACGCTAGACAGTATGCATACGATTAATGAAGTAACAAACTATCCAGTGATTCGTCCGCTTATTACGATGGATAAACTAGAAATTATTAAAATTGCAAATGAAATTGGAACATATGATATTTCGATTCGTCCGTATGAAGACTGCTGTACAGTATTCACACCAGCAAGTCCAGCGACAAAACCAAAGCGTGAAAAAGCAAATCGCTTTGAATCAAAATATGATTTTACACCACTTATTGAATCCGCTGTTGCCAATACAGAAAAAATGGTATTACAAACAGTAGAAGTGGCTGAAGAAGAACAATTTGAAGATCTTTTCTAAAAGTGCTTGAACACCCTTTAAAACCATAAATTACCATCAATAGATATGTATGAAGTCATATGGTTTATCACACTCTATACTCACAAGGAGGTGATACCATATGGCAAGAAGCACAAACAAATTAGCAGTGTCTGGTGCTCAAGCAGCATTAGACCAAATGAAATACGAAATCGCTCAAGAGTTCGGTGTTCAACTTGGAGCAGATGCAACATCTCGCGCTAACGGATCTGTTGGTGGCGAAATCACTAAACGTCTAGTTTCTTTAGCAGAACAACAATTAGGCGGTTTCCAAAAATAATTCCATATAACATGGCTTAGAAGGAGCGGGTTTTCCCGCTCCTTTTTTATATTTAACGCATCGATAAAAAATTTGTCAAAAAAGAGGGTTCAAAATTTACTGAAAATTCTTTATTATAGAAGGGAGACATAGATATAAAGGAGGATGTTTATGAATAGAGAAGAATTGTTAGCACCACCGTCTTATAATTTAGTTGCGGAGATAGAGAAATATACAAATGAGAAGCAGAGACTTGCTTTAATTTGGCAGGATGACGAAGGAAATAGAAGAGAGGTTACATACCTTGAACTAATAAAAGGTGCGAATAAAATTGGAAACGCTTTTATAAAGAGTGGCCTGCAAAGAGGGGACAAGCTTCTCATTATGATGCCGCGCTTAATTGAAGCGTATATGACGTATATTGCGGCAATTAAAGCAGGATTTGTAGTCATTCCAAGTTCAGAAATGCTTCGTAAAAAAGATATTGAATATCGTTTGCAGCATGGAGAAGTAAAGGCAATTGTCAGTTATGAACCGTATATCGAACAATTTGAAGGGGTAGAGATGATGGACTCCCTTCAAAAATTCGTATTGAGCGAGCAGTCAGTAGATGGGTGGATCAATTTAAAGGACGCATTAGAAACAGAAAGTGATGAATTAGAAATCGCCAAGACAGACCGGGAAGATATGGTATTTTTATCCTATACATCAGGGACGACAGGAAATCCAAAGGGGGCTGTTCATACGCATGCTTGGGCATATGCACATTTGCGTACAAGCGCTCCAAATTGGCTTGGAATAGAGGAGAATGATGTAGTATGGGCAACGGCTAGTCCAGGGTGGCAAAAATGGATTTGGAGCCCGTTTTTAGCGACGCTCGGCTCAGGAGCAACAGGATTTGTATATCACGGTAAATTCGATCCGAAAACATATTTGCAATTATTAGATGATAACAAAGTGAATGTGCTTTGCTGTACGCCAACGGAATATCGTTTAATGGCAAAGGTAGAGGACTTACAGCAGTATAATTTAGAAGCGTTACATAGCGCTGTATCAGCAGGAGAACCGCTAAACCGAGAGGTGATTGAAACGTTCCAAAAATATTTTAATGTTACAGTCAGAGATGGATACGGTCAAACGGAAAATACATTGCTCGTTGGTGTTATGAAAGGAATGGAGATTAGGCCAGGATCAATGGGAAAACCAACGCCAGGTAATCAAGTAGATATCGTAAATGAAGAGGGGAAACCTGTATCTGTAGGAGAAGTCGGAGATATTGCTGTCCATATTGATACACCAGCGCTCTTTAAGCAATATTATAAAGATGATGAGCGGACAGCGATGCAATTCCGCGGTGATTATTATATTACAGGTGATAAAGCGAAAAAGGACGAGGACGGTTATTTTTGGTTTGAGGGCCGCGGAGATGATATTATTATTAGCTCTGGTTATACAATTGGGCCGTTTGAAGTGGAAGATGCACTTGTGAAACATCCATATGTAAGAGAGTGCGCCGTAGTTGCAAGTCCAGATGAAATTCGCGGAAGTGTCGTGAAAGCATTTATCGTATTAAGAGACAATGTCCAAGAAAAATCAGACGCATTGATACCTTTACTCCAAGAACATGTCAAAAAACTAACTGCACCATATAAATATCCTCGCAAGATTGAATTTGTAGACGAATTACCGAAAACAATTTCCGGAAAAATTAGACGCGTTGAACTTAGAAAACAAGAGATGGAACTTCCTTCAAAATAATTGAGAAAATAAATAGTTGAATGAAATCTGGCACATATGATATTATAAAAACAGAACATTAGTTCTGTTTTTATGTGTAATAAATAATAAAAAAACTTAAAAAAGAGGTGCCTGTATGATTTTAGGTATTAACCCGTATTTAGTTTTGGATGGTAATGGACAAGAAGCGGTAAAGTTTTATGAAGAGGCGTTAGATGCAAAGATTGAAGTCATTCAAACATTTGGCGAGATGCCTGAAAACCCGGAATTTCCGATCCCTGAAGAAGTGAAAAGCCGCATTTTACATGCTCATTTAAAAGTAGGGGATACAGATCTTATGATTTCTGATACATTCCCAGGTAAAGCGCATGAAATTGGCTTTCAAGTAACGATAGCAATTAGAACGAGCGATGCAGAAAAGTCGAAAGAAGTATTTGAAAAATTGAAAGAAGGTGGCGAAGTTTTAATGCCACTTCAAGAAACTTTTTGGAGTCCAGCGTATGGACAAGTAAAAGATAAATTTAATATTGAATGGCAAATTACAACTTATTCTCCAGAAGCGTAATGAATGTTGAGAAAAGCACCATGTTTTTTAATGGTGCTTTTTTTAATAGAATAAAAGAAAAAGGGGGATGAACATATGGGAGACATTTGGTATGGCGGAACAATTTATACGATGAAAGAAGAAAACGAAATAGCCGAAGCTATTTATGTTGAAAATGGCATCATTGTCGATATAGGAAATAAAAAAGAGTTAGAAAATCGATATTCATTTGAGAAGTTATATGATTTAAAAGGAAGAACGATGATTCCAGGGCTTGTTGATAGCCATATGCACCTTATTGGGCATGGTGAGAGATTGCTTCGATTAGATTTATCAAATTGCACATCTTATAAGGAAGTGCTTATCCTTGTTAAGGAGCGAGTAGAAGAAGCTTCAACAGGTTCATGGATTATCGGAGAAGGATGGAATGAAAATAATTTTACGGATACAAAGCATGTTCATGTACGTGATTTAGATGCAATTTCTAAAGAGCATCCTATTTTATTAAAGCGTGTTTGTCGCCACGTTACATGGGTGAATTCTTACATACTTGAAAAAGCGAATATACAAGTTGAAACAAGGGACCCGAAAGGTGGAAAAATAGGGCGTGATTCATCAGGTGAATTAACAGGGCTTTTATATGAACAAGGACAAGAATTAATTAAACATGTTCAGCCTAAAATAGATGAAGCATATTTACAAAGAGCGCTCAAGACAGCTATTTTAGACTGTTGGAAATACGGACTAGTAGGCGGGCATACGGAAGACTTAAATTATTACGGTGGCTTTCAAAAAACGTACAATGCGTTTTCTCATGTTATAAAAGAAATGCCTTTTAAAGCACATTTACTCGTTCATCATGAAGTAGCTGATGAGCAAAAAGAATATGAGGATGAACACTATATTGAATTTGGAGCAATGAAGATTTTTTCTGACGGCTCTTTTGGTGGAAGAACAGCACTATTAAGTGAACCATATGAAGATGCAAAGGAAACAAATGGCGTGGCAATTTTTTCTCGTGAAGAGCTTGCGGAGCTAGTGAAAAAAGCTCGTAACTTGCATATGCCAGTTGCAATTCATACAATCGGTGATTTATCGCTTGAATATGTCATTGATGCGCTTGAACTATATCCACCAACAGAAGGGTTACGGGACCGTATTATTCATTGTCAGCTTGCTCGTGAAGAATTAATTGAGCGAATGAAGTATCTACCAGCTATTATTGATATTCAGCCTGTGTTTGTCTCATCTGATTTTCCATCAGTCATTGAAAAGTTAGGAGAGCATCGTCTTCGTTATGCGTACGCTTGGAAAACATTACTTGGTGCAGGATTGCATTGCTCGGGTGGATCAGATGCACCAATTGAACAGGCAAATCCATTCTTAGGAATTTATAGTGCAGTAACGCGGAGAAGTTTTATTGATGGAACATGTTATATATCAGAAGAGAGCTTATCCGTATTTGAAGCCGTCTCCTTATTTACGACTGGAAGTGCTTATGCGATTGGAAAAGAAAACAAACGTGGTAAAATTGTGAAAGGATATGAAGCGGATTTCATTATCATAGACCGTGACATATTTGCGGTTGCAGCAGAAGAAATAAAGGATATTCAAGTTGCCGCAACTATAATAGACGGTCAAATTGTGTATGAAAAATAAAGAGTGCCGTGAAAGTGTCAGTTGATATAAATTGAACGGGTGGATACACTAGCGGAACAAGAAGTTTAGAAGAATACTACAGGAAATCGACGGTTCTGTAATAAACAAAAAAACGAGTGTCAGGGAATCCTTTGACACTCGTTCTTTTGTTTATAAAAACGTTCTCTGTACTTTTTCCCAGAACGAATTGTTTTTTAATTTTACGGTTTTAATTTGCTTATCACTTAAACGTACGATAGCTTTTTCAACTTGTTTAATACTAAGCGCTTCGTTATCCATTCCCATAACTGGATAATCGTTACCGTCCGGAATCAGTTTTAAAGTTAATGTACGTTCATGGTTTAAGATAAATGGTGATCCGAGTGTACGGTATGTGTTGTTATTTAAAGAAGCAAGTTCGCTTATTTGGAAGCATGGAATTAATGGGTCGACAACTGCTCCGTGCAATGACTTATTATAAGCTGTACTTCCTGTCGGTGTAGAGATGACTAAGCCGTCTCCTCTAAAGGTTTCGAAATGTAAATCATCAACGTATACATCTACTACAAATGTTTTAATGATGCTAGAGCGTAAAGAAAACTCATTTAAGCAATAAAAAGATGTATCTTGATCAACATCTATTTGAATTGTTGGGTATTTTCGCACTTCAATTTCGTTTTTTGTAATTTCTTGAAGGGCTGTATCGACATGGTCAATATGGAAATCACAGTAGAAAGAAATTTCATCTTTCGTAGAAACACCTGCATATAAACAATCTTCCCTAAAGCCTGTTTTATGAACGGCTTGTAAGAAGGTTCCATCATCCCCGATACTGACGATAGCATTTGCATTTTTTGGATGATCTAATACGGTAAATCCATTTTCCTCTAAAATACGATATATTGGCTTCATTTTTTCGACAAGTGCTGCTTTGTCATCACCATAAAAGAAAAATAAATTACGACGATCTGCCATTGTGTATCCCTCCATTGCAGTCAAATTGTGCTTCATCAGAAAGAGATTCTGATGATATGTTCAAATAGTATATTTCGATATAAAATGTCAAAATCCCTCTTTATTTTTAGAAAAGTTTATATATTCAATTTCATTCTGAATTGTTTAATCCTGCTTGAATCTGTCGATAATGGATGTGGAGTGAAAGGATGGTAGGAATGAAGTGGCTTGTAATCGGAATGGGGATTCTTCTCCTTTTCATCTTGCTTATATTATTGTCGAAGATATCGCTCAAAGTGACGTTTTTATATTCGGAAATGGAGAAGCAATGTTTATTTCAAGTGAAAATATGGATGATTCGGTATACGTTTGATATTTTAGAAAGAATTGAAAAACAACAAAGAAAGACCGGGCAAAAAATCGAAAAGGCAGAAAGAGATGGCGGCATAGAAAATAAGATTATGGCACAACTTGATAGCATCGGGGAACTGATAAAAATGCTCCAAGAGATCCATACTATCCTTAAAGATTTTCTTAAAAAAGTGAAAATCAATAGTTGGAAATGGTATTCGCAAATTGGAACAGGCGACGCAGCTAGTACTGGAATTGTCACCGGATATGCATGGGGGACAAAAGGAATGGCTGCTGGGGTCGTGGGACAATATATGCATATTGTTGATATACCAAAGTTCGAAATTACACCTGTTTTCCAAGGGAAGGGATTCGCATCAAGATGTGAATTAACAGCTTCCTTTCGCGTATATCGTGCTATAAAAGCCGGAGTGAAGTTACTCATGTTTATGAGAAAGCAAAGATCTGGCATTACAGAAAAATCTGTTCAAACATAGGGGGATATAGAATGGACCATCCAATTCAAGGTTTAATGACAACTGCGATGCAGCATTTGAAACAAATGACTGATGTAAATACAATCATTGGTGACCCGATTAAAGCAGCTGACGGAAGTGTCATTCTTACGGTTTCTAAGGTGAGCTTTGGCTTTGCGGCTGGCGGGAGTGAATTTGGAAAAGTAGAAAGTTCTGGCCGTCATCCATTTGGCGGAGGTAGCGGCGGAGGTGTTTCGATTACCCCTGTTGCCTTTCTTGTTATAAATGGATCTGGTGTGAAAGTTTTACATTTAGATAACCAAACGCATGTGATTGATAAAATCATTGAATTAGCACCGCAAGCTGTCGATAAAGTGAAGAAAATGATGGAGAAGCGAAAAGGCGATGAACCAGAGTTTGAAATCTAGCAGTGAAAAGAAGCTAATCGATTGATTAGCTTTTTTATTTTTTTGTAAATGAAGTGATTTTGTTTGCATTCTGCATAAGGACAAACTATCATTTACAGTGTACATATTTTGTTTAAAATAAGGGAGGATTTTCAAGTGGCAAACGTAACTTTTAAAGGTAATCCAATGACTTTAGTTGGAACAGAAGTTAAAGTTGGCGATCAAGCGCCAAACTTCCAAGTGTTAGCAAACGACTTATCTCCGGTAAGTTTAGAAACATACAAAGGTGAAGTAAAATTAATTAGCGTTGTACCATCTATCGACACAGGTGTATGTGACGCACAAACTCGTCGTTTTAACCAAGATGCAGCTGGTATTGAAAACACAAAAGTATTAACAATCAGTGCCGATCTACCATTCGCTCAAAAGCGCTGGTGTGCGGCAAACGGCTTAGAAAATGTAGCAACACTTTCTGACCACCGTGACCTTTCATTCGGTGAAGCTTACGGCGTAGTAATGAAAGAACTTCGTTTACTTGCTCGTGCTGTATTCGTAGTAGATAGCAATGACAAAGTAGTTTACGTAGAATACGTAAGCGAAGGTACAAGCTATCCAAACTATGAAGCAGCATTAGAAGCAGCAAAAGCTGCGAAGTAATGAAGACGACCTCTTATAGAGGTCGTTTTTTCGTATAAGATATATTGTATATGGTCAAATCGTTGATATAATCTGTAATCTGAGAAGGGAGCTCTAAAAAAGAGGTCGCTTTTTCTTTTGGGAAAAAATCAGATTACCCCGCATTAACGGGCAGTAAATCTTCTATCTTAAGGTGCAGTAGCACAAAGAAGCTAGTTGGGAGATAAACTACTCGTAAATGCCCGATTGGTGGGGGCTAATAATCAGTGGGGAGAAGAAGCCTCCCCACTGATTAAAGTTTCACTTTATGGTATGATATAAGTTATGTGTAATTGACAGAAGGAGGAATGTTTGTGAGTCAGACAGTAGAAACATTATTTTCTATTTTTGATTCTTCTACCGTAATTTTACGTAAAGAATTGGATGTAACATATTTAGAAGCGCTTGTAGAAACAGGAGATAACGTGTTTGAAGGAGCGATTTTACAAGAAGAATTATCTGAATCAACAATTGAACGGTTGAATCGTGAATACAGTAAATTTAAGGAAGAAACATATAAAAGTGAAGAAATTCGCAAGGCATTTCAGCTTGCCATTTTAAAAGGAATGAAAGAAGGCGTACAAGCGAATCATGAAATGACGCCCGATGCAGTAGGGATGTTTATGAGTTACTTGTTCCATAAATTTATGAAGGGTCAAAAAGAAATCACTGTTTTAGATCCTGCAATTGGAACAGGAAATTTAATGACAACAATCTTTAATGGCGTGCAAGAAGGAACAACAATAAGTGGATTCGGTGTAGAAGTTGATGATTTGCTTATTAAACTGGCGTTAGTGAATGCGAATTTACAAAAGCAAGCGATTGAGCTTTTCAATCAAGATGGAATAGCTCCGCTTTATATTGACCCAGTGGACGCGGTTGTTTGTGATTTGCCAGTAGGGTTATATCCAAACGAAATAGGGGCAAGTGAATACACGCTAAAAGCAGATGAAGGAATGTCTTATGCACATCACTTATTTATTGAACAAAGTGTGAAGCATACGAAAGAAGGAGGATATTTATTCTTCTTAGTACCAAACTTCATGTTTGAAAGTGATCAAGCACCAAAACTTCATGCTTTTATTAAAGAAACGAGTTTTATTCAAGGACTATTACAGCTTCCTGTTTCCATGTTTAAAAACGAGAAAAATGCAAAAAGTATATTTGTTCTCCAAAAGAAAGGTCCAAATGTAACAATGCCAAAACAGGCGTTATTAGTGGATTTGCCTAAATTTTCCAACATGAAGGCGATGGAGAATATAATGGATCAATTGAATAGTTGGTTTGTAACTCATAAGTCATAGAATATATAACAGAGATACCAGTTGATATAATACAGTGTTTATACCATGTCGTTTAACTTTTATTATATACAAGATTTAACTGAATTTTTTTGAAATCTGTAATATATTTTTTTTCTTGTTGTTACAATTTTTTCACTTGAAATATATGTCGGACGATGTTTAAATTAAACTCGTGAGTATAAAATTTACTGAGAGTGAAACGTTTTCATATCTGGTAAATATAATCAGATAAAATCGAGCGGTTTGAGGTCTCATTTACACAACAACCAAGAGAAAAAGGGGCGAAAGACTAGATGTCAAAAATCATCGCGATTAATGCAGGAAGTTCTTCCTTAAAGTTTCAATTATTTGAAATGCCAAGTGAGAAAGTATTAACAAAAGGTTTAGTAGAACGTATTGGTTTAGAAGATAGTATCTTCACAATTACTGTGAACGGTGAAAAACAAACAGAAGTAACAAGTATTCCAGATCATGGAGTGGCAGTTAATATGTTACTTAACAAATTAACTGAAAATGGAATTTTGAAATCTCTTGATGAGATTAGCGGTATCGGTCACCGTGTTGTACACGGCGGTGAAAAATTTGATGATTCTGCTGTAATTACTGACGAAGTATTAGCAGAAATTGAACATTTAAGCGAATTAGCACCACTTCATAATCCAGCACACGTTGTTGGTATTAAAGCGTTCCAAGCAGTACTTCCGAACGTACCAGCAGTTGCAGTATTCGATACAGCATTCCATCAAACAATGCCGGAAGAATCTTTCTTATACAGCTTACCATATGAATACTATGAGAAATACGGCGTTCGTAAATACGGTTTCCACGGAACTTCTCATAAATATGTAACACAGCGTGCAGCTGAATTATTAGGTCGTCCACTTGAAAGTTTACGTTTACTTTCTTGCCACTTAGGTAACGGTGCAAGTATCGCTGCTGTAGAAGGCGGAAAATCTATCGATACTTCTATGGGCTTCACTCCACTTGCTGGTGTAACAATGGGTACACGTTCTGGTAACATTGACCCTGCGTTAATTCCATACATCATGGAAAAAACAGGACAATCTGTAGAAGAAGTTCTGAACGTATTAAACAAGAAAAGCGGTATGCTAGGTCTTTCTGGATTCTCTAGTGACTTACGTGACATTGAACAAGCGGAAGAAGAAGGAAACCACCGTGCAGAAGTAGCGCTAGATGTATTCGTAGGACGTATTCATAAATATATCGGTTCTTATGCAGCTCGTATGAAAGGTGTAGACGCAATCATCTTTACGGCTGGTATTGGAGAAAACAGTGCTCTAATTCGTGAACGTGTATTAGAAGGCCTTGAGTTTATGGGTGTATACTTCGATGCAAAACGTAACAACATTCGTGGCGAAGAAGCATTCATCAACTTCCCGCATTCTCCAGTAAAAATTATCGTAATTCCAACTGACGAAGAAGTTATGATTGCTCGTGACGTAGTTCGTCTTGGAAGCATTGGTTAATATATGTAAAAAAGATGGGATCCTATAGGGTTCCGTCTTTTATTTTTGCTGTAAGAAATTCCATTAGTCCGCTTGGATACAACATTTTCTCTTGATGAAGAAATGTTACAATTGGAATCCATTTTGCATATGCACTTGTTTCTTCATCTTGTATAGGCATCATTTCGATTTCATATAGTGATGGGTCTATAAAACGAAGAGAGTACAATTGAATGATTTCATGCCCCCATGAAAAATATTTTCGACGCAGCCTAAATAGTCCATTACTTCTATCTGTGTTCCTAATTCTTCCTTAAATTCACGAATCACTGTTTCATTTGACTTTTCTCCAAATTCAATGGAACCGCCAAGTGGCCTGTAATACGTTCCATTTTCCAAATGATACTCTTGAACGAGAATCTGTTTGTTGTGAAGTACGATTCCAAATGCTTTTGCATGTGGATACACAAATATCCCTCCCATGTACTGATTAAATATATGTTTAGCTTAGCAGATTTGTAAAGAAAAGGCAGGAATGTGTTACAATAGAAAAAAATTGAGCGAGGTGGTTGTTACGATGCGATCGAAGCGAGAACAAGCCATTTTACAAAATATAAAAGATTGGGAAGAGCAATTGTTAGAACAAGACGGAACGGATTTTCAAAAGCTGTTTGATAAATGGATACATGTCATGGTAGCAAAATTACCGGAGAAAAAACGAAAAAACTTTTTTAAGAAAGCAGATGAATGGCTTTTCCATCTTCATGCATTTATCCAAAGTTCACAATCGCAGTTGGATGCGCGCAATCGTATTTTAGGAACAGCAAGATTGTTTGATGAATCCATAGAGCAGCTAGAGGATGTAAAATTATTATCCATTGATCAATTAACATACATAGCAGAACAACAGACAGCACGTCATCGCTTGTATTCTTTCGCACAGGGAGGAGCAACAGGAGTCGGTGGCTTGTTATTATTAACTGCCGATTTTCCTGTCATGATTGCATTAAATGTGAAAGCAGTTCAGCTCATTGCGACATCGTTTGGCCATGATGTAAACAAGCCTTATGAAATGATGCTTGCTTTAAAAGTATTCCATGCGTCATTATTGCCAGCAAGGCTCCAGCAATATGCTTGGTATAACCTACTTCAGGAACTAGAACAAGAAGATTCGTTCTTTTATGAAGGGGAAGAAGAAGTGTTAAAACCAGCTTCTATAGAAGTTGTATTAAAACAAATTTTGAAGACTTTTTCGATTTATGCACTTCGCCGTAAACTATTTCAAGGTGTCCCTGTATTAGGGATTGCAATCGGTTCTACCGTGAACTATCGTTTAACAAGAAGTGTGACAGAATTTGCGAACAGATTTTATCAAGTACGTTACATATTAGAAAAAGAAAAACGAGCGTGAAAAAAAGCGAGAGGCCGAAGCCTTTCGCTTTTTTAATTTGTTGCATGTTTTTTGGACATTGGAATCGAGATTGTTTTCTTTTCTGTTTTTGGATAGTAAATTAAATCCAACGTTTTTGCCTGAACGGCAATTGAAAGAATAGTAAACGCAATTTCTGTCCAAGTTAAATAATATAATGAAAGCGCAAGAACAATCGCGTCAAAGACGAAGAAAATTTGCCCAATTGTAAAGCGAGTTCGTTTACTTAATACAATTGTTAAAATATCGTCTCCACCGGTTGAACCGCCAAATCGTAATATAAAACCGAGTCCAATACCAGCTAGCGCACCACCTAATACCGCGGCGATCCATAAATGATTTGATAAGTCTACTGTAAATGGAGAATAGTTTTCCATTAAAGAATAAAATACCCCAAATGAAATCGAACCCACAAATGAATAGCCAACCATCTTTTTACCTAAAAATGTAGCGCATAGTAAAATAATGGGGATATCCATTAATACAGTCGAAATCGACGGTGAAATATCAAAAAAGTTTTGGATAAATAGTGCAATTCCTACAAAGCCACCTTCTGTTAAGTGGTTTTGGAAGTGAATGTGATATAGCGCTGCTGCTAAAATAAATGAACCGATTAAAAGCATAAAAATTTCTTTAATAATTTGTCGACTTTGGATGTTCCTCATCGTTATTCCTTCTTTCCGTAGTTAGTAGTTCTTTTCCTTTTGTAAACTAACTACGAGCTGTATAGCCTTCAGTTAGTCTACATGAAACTAACTACGCTATATGTCGTTGAAGAAATAACGAATAATCCTCTCGTCCATCAATTCTCCCTACTTTCGTTTTAGTTTAAGTCTAAAAACGACTAAACAAAACTTGGAGTAGGATTTGTCATTTAGCAATCCTGCTCTCTTCTTTCTTTGTTTTGTTTAGCAAGTAATAATGCGACCTAAACAAAACGCTATGTGTAAGAAGAGTCTTTTCGTTGCCAAATTATCCTTCGGGCAATCATAATTTCCCCACTCTCGTATTTTTTCGCTAGACTAAAGTATCTGAGCTCAAAACTACGCTACGTGTAAGATTCATCAATTCGATGCCACATGCTCCTTCGAGCGATCATGATATCAAAATCCTTTCGTGTAAAGATTTTATACTATTATATCATACTTTCTAAAAATGTATGTGTATGGAAACCGACAATAACCGGAGGAAATCTGCAGAGTTTGTCGGTTTATAAAAATGGTGTTGCTAGTTTTATCGATGTGTTTTCCCTTCAGACACATTTTGAGTAAGGCGATACCAAAGCCATAGGTCATTAATGATGGAGGCGAGGTCGGCAATTTCAGAATTGAGTCTACAGGAAATGTCGAAGTTTTCTTCGTTATTTAAGCGATGTTGTTTTTCATTAATATGATATTCAAGTTCTTTTATACGATCAGGTATTTTCCCGCGAATTTGTTCCCATTTTAATAAAATAGCGTGCTGCACTTTTTCAGGGATGTCTTCCCATTCTTCTTGCAAGTGCGGTACGTCGATTCCTAGATGTGCATCATATATAAAATACTCTTTCATGGACATCCCTCCATTTTCTTGTTTCCATTGTATCGAAAAAAAGAAAGAAGTTCGACGAAATTGTTTGAAAAATTTTTACTAATATCCCTTGATTCATTTTGTAAAAGGTGGTAAAGTTTGAATTATTATAAGAGATAATGAATATTTATTCTTTAGGGGGATGTAAAATGGAGAAGAAAAAAGTTGTGTTAGCATATTCCGGAGGTCTTGATACTTCCGTTGCAATTAAATGGTTACAGGAGAAAAATTATGATGTTATCGCGCTTTGTTTAGATTTAGGGGAAGGGAAAGATTTAGCGTTTGTCAAAGAAAAGGCACTTTCAGTAGGTGCAGTTAAGTCTTACATGATTGATGTGCAAGAAGAATTTGCGGATGAATATGCATTGATGGCTCTGCAAGGTCATACGTTATACGAAGGGAAATACCCACTTGTTTCTGCTTTATCTCGTCCGTTAATTGCGAAAAAACTAGTAGAAATTGCGGAGCAGGAAGGAGCTAGTGCGGTTGCGCATGGATGCACGGGAAAAGGAAATGATCAAGTTCGTTTTGAAGTTTCCATTCAAGCATTAAATCCATATTTAGAAGTGATTGCCCCAGTCCGTGAATGGAAATGGTCACGTGAAGAAGAAATTGCATATGCAAAAGAAAACGATGTACCGATTCCAATCAATCTAGATAGCCCGTTTTCAATCGACCAAAACTTATGGGGGCGCAGCAATGAATGTGGAGTTTTAGAAGACCCATG
The DNA here is from genome assembly GCF_002551815.1 of Bacillus sp. AFS098217. Taxonomy (GTDB): domain Bacteria; phylum Bacillota; class Bacilli; order Bacillales; family Bacillaceae_G; genus Bacillus_A. The sequence goes on along the minus strand of NZ_NVPR01000161.1, from coordinate 2,163 downwards.
GGCAGCACCGCCAGAAGAGGCATATGAAATGACGTTAGCGCTAGAAGATACACCAAATAAACCAGAATTTATAGAAATCGGATTTGAAGCGGGTGTACCAACAACATTAAATGGCACTGCTTATTCACTGTCAGAATTAATCAAAATGTTAAACGCTCTTGCTGGAAAACATGGTGTTGGGCGTATCGATCATGTAGAAAACCGCCTTGTTGGTATTAAATCGCGTGAAGTATATGAGTGTCCGGCGGCAATGACATTACTTACAGCGCATAAAGAGCTTGAAGATTTAACGCTTGTGAAAGAAGTAGCTCATTTTAAACCGATTATTGAACAAAAATTAACGGAATTAATTTATAACGGTTTATGGTTCTCACCTTTAAAACAAGCGCTTGCTGCTTTCTTACAAGAAACACAAAAATCAGTAACAGGTACAGTGCGTGTGAAATTATTTAAAGGTCATGCGATTGTAGAAGGACGTAAATCAGAATACTCTCTATACGATGAAAAATTGGCAACTTATACAGTGGATGATGAATTTAACCATGATGCAGCAGTTGGTTTTATTTCATTATTTGGTCTTCCAACAAAAGTATATAGCCAAGTGAATCAGAAGAAGGTGGAAGCGTGAGCAAACTTTGGGGCGGTCGCTTTACAGCCGAAGCAGAAGAATGGGTCGAGGAGTTTGGAGCTTCCATCTCCTTTGACAGACAATTAGCGAATCAAGATATAGAAGGCAGTATTGCACATGTTACAATGTTGGCCAAGCAAGGGATTGTAACAAAAGATGAAGCAGAGAAGATAAAGGAAGGCCTTCAATATTTACTAAAAGAAGCGAAAGAAAATAAGCTTAACTTCTCGATAGAAGCTGAGGATATTCACTTAAATATCGAAAAGATGTTAATTGAAAAAATCGGTGAAGTAGGCGGTAAACTTCATACAGGCCGAAGCCGTAACGATCAAGTCGCAACAGATATGCACTTATATTTAAAAGAGAAAGTACAAGACATTATAAAGTCTGCAAAACAATTGCAGAAGGTTCTCATTCATCAAGCGGAAGAGCATATTGAAACGATTATGCCAGGCTATACACATTTGCAGCGTGCACAGCCAATTTCATTTGCTCATCATATACTCGCATACTTTTGGATGTTAGAGCGCGATGTAAATCGCTATGAAGATTCACTGAAACGCATTAATGTTTCTCCGCTTGGAGCAGGAGCTCTCGCAGGGACGACATTTCCAATTGACCGAGAATATAGCGCGGAGCTTCTTGGTTTTGAAGGAATCTATGAAAATAGTTTAGATGCGGTAAGTGACCGCGATTTTATATTAGAGTTTCTTAGTAATTCATCCATGTTAATGATGCATTTATCACGTTTTTGTGAAGAGCTCATTCTATGGAGTAGTCAGGAGTTCCAATTTATTGAAATGAGCGATAAATATGCAACTGGAAGCAGCATTATGCCGCAAAAGAAAAATCCTGATATGGCCGAACTTATTCGTGGTAAAACAGGTAGAGTATATGGCAATTTATTTAGTTTATTAACGGTAATGAAAGGATTGCCGCTTGCTTATAATAAAGACTTACAAGAAGACAAAGAAGGAATGTTTGATACGGTCAAAACTGTAGAAGGCTGCCTGCACATTATGGCAGGTATGCTAGAAACAATGACTGTCAACAAAGAAAAAATGGGGCAAGCTGTAAAACAAGATTTCTCCAATGCAACAGAAATTGCTGATTATTTAGCAAGCAAAGGACTCCCGTTCCGTCAAGCTCATGAAATTGTCGGGAAACTCGTTCTTCATTGCACGCAAAAAGGAATCTATTTATTAGATGTACCGCTGGAAACGTATCAAGAAATGAGCCCATTATTTGAAGAGGATTTATATGAAGTTCTTTCACCATATGCAGCGGTGAAACGCCGTAATAGTGCAGGGGGAACAGGATTTGTTCAAATCCAAAAAGCACTCAAAAAAGCGAAGACATTAGTAGGAGAAACGGTAAAGAACTAAAAGATTATGAGAGGATACTATGTTCCAAAAAAGGAGCGTGTATTCTCTTTTTTTACATATACATCAATTAAAAAACCGACATAAAACCCCTCTTTTTAGGCGGGAGAGAGCATCTATACATGCATAGAAGCGGTCAGGGCTTTTTTCTAC
>NZ_NVPR01000160.1 GCF_002551815.1 Bacillus sp. AFS098217 | reverse complement strand
TTACCTTTGCACCAAATACATTCTTAGCATATTGGATCGCTAGGTTACCTAATCCACCACAACCGTAGATTACAATAGGTTGACCAGGTTTAATATCTGATACTTTAATAGCTTTGTATGTAGTTACACCTGCACATGTGATTGATGATGCTTGAGCAGGATCTAATCCTTCTGGTACTTTTACCGCATAATCAGCAGTAACGATACATTGTTCAGCCATGCCGCCATCTACTGTATAACCAGCATTTTTAACTTCACGGCAGAATGTTTCTCTACCAGTTACGCAATACTCACAACGTCCACAAGATTGGAACATCCATGCGATACTTACACGGTCACCAATCTTAAGTGAAGTAACATCATCAGCAATTTTAGTAACAATACCTACACCCTCGTGACCAAGGATGCGGCCATCTGTGTTACCAAAATCATGATTTGCAACGTGTAAGTCAGTATGGCAAACTCCACAATACTCTACATCTACTAATGCTTCGCCTGAGCGTAACGGACGTAATTCTTTTTCAATAACTTCGATGTTTGCTTTGCTGTTTTTCTTAACCACTACTGCTTTCATATGTGATTTCCCCTTTAGTGTTTTAGAATTTTAATAAGTTAATCTTTACCAGTTAACCATAACACAGAATTTTAAAAAAATATCGTGAAGTATTAAACAAATTTTGAACTGTTATATAAAGCGTTTTCGATGCCTTTAAAGAAAAAAAATTCCCTAGTAAATACGAAAAGAATTAAAAAAATAACTTCTGCAGAAGGAAATTTACTTGAACCATACTGGGAATCTTATGTAGAAATGAAGGCTACACGAGATACCGGAATGCATGGAGGGTGGATAGTAAATAGAATGTATATAGAAAATGATAAAAACTCACCTTCACAAAAAACTATAGATTACCTAAAAATTATTCTAAAAAAATAAATATCCCCTTATAAAACGTTCTATATTCTATTTCTAGATGCCCTTTGAAAATCTAATAAATGTACAAAAATAAGGATTTAATGGACAATACTTCCTTGGATGCAAATTTATGCATAGAAAATAATATGTTTTTTCAAAAAAATAATAATACCCTAAAAGTCTGATATACTTATATCCGAAATATACATATTGGGGGTACACTAGATGAAAAAGCCTTTCTATAAAAAATGGTGGTTCTGGGTAATCGTTGTTATTATCGTTGCCGCAGCAAGTGGTTCTGGTAGCAAAGATAATAAAGAAGCAACTAAAACGAATGCTGAACCAAAACAAGAATCTAAGCAAGAGCAGCCACAAAAAGAAAAACAAAAGAAAATCACGCTTGCTGACTATGAATCGATTAAAGTTGGAGATTCTATGTCTGGTGAAGGCGGAGACAAATATGAAGATTTGGTTGCTAAATTCGGTGAACCATCTAATAAATCTGAGTCACAAGCCGGTGATATGAAAATGATTATGGCTAGCTGGACTAAAAATATTAATGGCGATCTTGGTGCTAACTTTAACGTAACTTTCATGGAGAAAGACGGACAAAAGCTTGCATCTAGCAAAGGCCAAATGGGAATGAAATAACGATTAAAGCCGACTCATATAAGAGTCGGCTTTAATCGTTTATATTTTTCGCTTCAGTAACATAGTATGTTTTATTCTTACTGCTACGTACTTTATGTTGTGGTAATCCATTGACTGACACTTTATCGATAATAGTCAATCAATCCCTTCTCACATGAGAGTTTTTTTCATTATTCATACGATATATATATAATAAATTTATTTATCTTCTTGTTTTTCCACATATACATAAGCATCTGCAGGATTTTTATGTATATGTACAGTGCTTTGTGTATTCTCCGCAAGCTGACCCGCATTTAGCAAAGAAAAAATAATGAGCGCTTCTAGTGACATTTTGTGTTACCACTCCTTTCTTTCTATCTTATACATACATCATACTCCTCACTTGTGACTTCCGTATGAACATAGAGAGAAGATTAAAACAAAAAAGGCTTTGGGGAATCTATCTCCCCAAAGCCTTTTTTCATACTACTTGATTAGTAACGAATTAAGAAATATTTTTTCTTACCGCGGCGGATAATTGTAAATTTACCTTCAATGCGATCTTTTTCTGTTACAACATAATCTAGTGCTTGTGTACGCTCACCGTTTACGTAAATTGCACCATTTGTTACATCTTCACGCGCTTGGCGTTTTGATGGTGAAATTTTACTTTCAACAAGCAAGTCGATTAATACTGTATCTTCTGCACTGCGTTCTACAGATGGTACATCTTTGAAACCTTGCTCAATTTCATTTGCAGTTAATTCAGCTACAGAACCACTAAATAATGCTGCAGAGATTTTAATTGCTTGCTCTAATGCATCTTTACCATGAACAAGCTCAGTCATTTCAGCTGCTAATGCTTTTTGTGCTGCACGTTTTTCTGGTGCTTCTGCTACTTGCTTCTCAAGCTCAAGAATTTCTTCATGAGATAAGAATGTGAAGTATTTTAAGTATTTAACAACATCACGGTCATCTGTATTAATCCAGAATTGGTAGAACTCGTAAGGAGTTGTTTTTTCTGGGTCTAACCAAATTGCGCCGCCCTCTGTTTTACCAAACTTCGTACCGTCAGATTTTGTAACAAGTGGAATTGTTAAACCGAATGCTTTCGCATCTTCTTCTGATTTACGAATTAATTCAAGACCAGCTGTTATGTTACCCCATTGGTCACTACCACCGATTTGTAGACGGCAATTATGTTGTTGGTATAAGTTTAAGAAGTCATATGATTGTAAAATCATGTAACTAAACTCAGTGAATGAAATACCAGTCTCTAAACGAGATGCTACTGTATCTTTTGCTAACATATAGTTTAAACCGAAGTTTTTACCGATATCGCGTAAGAATGTAATGACATCTAAGTTTCCAAGCCAGTCATAGTTATTTGCCATTGTTGCTGGGTTTTCTACATTTTCAAACTCTAAGAAGTTTGAAAGCTGATTTTTAATACTTTCTGTGTAGTAAGCAACTGTATCTTTCGTATTTAATGTACGCTCTGCTTTTTTACCACTTGGGTCCCCGATCATACCTGTACCACCACCAACAAGTGCGATTGGTTGATGACCAGCTAATTGGAAACGACGTAACATTAATACCGGTAACATATGGCCGATGTGTAAGCTATCCGCTGTTGGATCAAAACCACAGTATAATTTTACACTTTCTTTTTCTAATAATTGTTGTAAACCTTCCGCATCTGTTTGCTGATTAATTAATCCGCGAAATTCAAGATCTTGTAAAATACCCATATTCTACATACTCTCCTTTACATTACTTGAGCGTGAAATGTGAAAACATAAAAAAAATCGCCCCTCAAATAAGGGACGATTTTGATCATCGCGTTACCACCCTAGTTGTAGGCAAAAAAGCCTACCACCTCATTCACATAACGGCTCAACACCGTCTTTTCCCTTTTGAATACGATTCAATCGAAAAAAGATGCTCCAGGGGCGTAATTCGCGATCATCTATGTGCTGATTCCCACTGACCATCAGCTCTCTAAAACAGGGAAATGATCACTACTTCTCCCTTTCCACGCTCAATTATTTATATACTTTTCTTTATATCATTATTTACTATTATGTGTCAAATCGAAGAAAATCATACGTTATCTTTCCACTTTAAAGCTATACACAATTCCTTAACTAGAGACTCGCAATAAGTATCATAATAACAGAAAGAACCGGAACACCAGCTAATAACGATACATGAAACGCAATTGATAAATCATTCCCAATCGTCGCTGCCACAGGATCTTTTGCTGGAGACGCAAGAAAACGTAAAAAACGATCTCCCATATTAACTTTTTGCGGAAAATCAGGAATTTCCACATGATCGCTATCTAAATGCTGGCTCAATCTATATTCCTTATCAAAGGGATTTTCGTTCAATTTCATCCACCTCCAGCAATTGTTTCAATTTCTTAATGCCGTTATGAAGCCTAGATTTCACCGTTCCTACAGGAATATTAAGCACCTTTGCGATTTCCTTTTGCGGCATATCATGATAATAGGAAAGAATCAGGACAGCCCGCTGATCCTCAGGAACTTTCAAAATTGCCTCTCTTACGGTGAGCCGGTCTTCTTGTGAAAACTCCTTCTCCTGAATCGGTACTAAAAACGGTAAAAGAGAGCGCCACTTTTTTCTTCGATTCAATTTATTAATCATAAGGCGATAGCCGATTTGAAACAAATACGTTTTAATTTTCCCCTTTTCAATCTCATACATATGCTTCTTACGTTCTAACGATAAAAACGTATCTTGAACGAGATCTATACTCAATTGCTCATCACGGTTAAATCGATACAAAAATGTATATAGCGCTGGTTTGATCAAAACATAAAGTTTTTCTCCAGCTTGCTTATCTCCATTTTGATATGCAAGCATGAGCTCTTCCTCAATCCCAATCTGCACCATGTTTTTTAATCTCCTTTATCCCCTTTAACGTTAAAGAGATTCGGCTAACTAAATAAATACTTGCGACTAATGTCCAAACCTGCGCTTGGTTCGTAAAAAACTGAACATATGGGTTTTGAATCGTAAACCCACTTGAAACTAAAATATTTAACGCTTGCACACATATACATGCGTACACTGCAAGACAAACTGAAATTGTATCAAATACATTCCAGCGAAAATATATTTTTGTTTTTATAAAATCAATTTTATATCCTTCTTTTCGTACAACATGCTTCTTATCAAAAGGGAAAATGATAGAAAACATAACAATCATAATAATTCCCCCAGTAATCATCGAAACCTTAAATCCTATCGCCATAGGCAATAACGTGCCACAAGAAAATACGACTATAATTCCTAATAAAGCAAAAATAAGCATCCATTTATTCTGCATATAAACCGCCTCCTAATCTATCCTGTCATAAACTTATACAAATACTGGAGGCAAATGGTTCAAAAATTATTTTATTTTTTTAATTATTTTCGCAGGATTCCCGCCAACTACTACATGATCGCACAAAAAGAAAAGCCTGAACGTAACATCGTTCAGACCTTTCTCTCTTAATCTTCCATCGTTGATAAGTCGCCTGTTGGTAAGTTTAACTCCCACGCTTTTAATACGCGTCGCATAATTTTACCACTTCTCGTTTTTGGTAATTTATCTCGGAATTCAATTTGTCTTGGCGCCGCATGAGCTGCAAGACCTTTTTTCACAAATTGGCGAATCTCTTCTTTTAATTCATCGGACGCTTCATACCCTGCGCGCAGTGCGATAAACGCTTTAATAATTTCTCCGCGCACTGGATCCGGAATACCAATTACACCAGCTTCTGCTACAGCAGCGTGCTCGATTAATTTACTTTCTACTTCAAATGGACCAACACGCTCACCAGACGTCATAATTACATCATCAATACGTCCTTGGAACCAGAAGTATCCATCTTCATCCATATAAGCAGAGTCACCTGATACATACCAATCTCCCGGCATGAAGTAAGACTCATATTTTTGCGGATTGTTCCAAACAGCGCGCATCATAGCTGGCCATCCCTTAGCAATCGCTAAGTTCCCCATTGTATATGGCGGTACTTCATTTCCTTCGTTATCAACAATCGCTGCCTTCACACCTGGAATTGGCTTCCCCATTGATCCTGGGCGAATTTCCATACAAGGATAGTTACAAATAACTTGTGCCCCTGTTTCTGTCATCCACCATGTATCGTGAATACGAAGGCCAAACGCGTTCATTCCCCAGCGAATTACTTCTGGATTTAATGGCTCACCAACACTTAGTACGTGACGCAGCTGTGATAAATCGTACTTTTTAATTGCTTCTTCGCCAGCTCCCATAAGCATGCGGAACGCTGTTGGTGCACTATACCAAACCGTTATACCATAATCTTGCAACGCTTCATACCATGCCTCTGGACTAAAGCGTCCTCCTACAATAACGTTTGACGCTCCGACTAACCACGGTGCAAATATACCGTAGGCAGTTCCTGTTATCCAGCCTGGATCAGCTGTGCACCAGTATACATCGTCTTCTTTTAAATCTAACACCCATTTTGCTGTTTGATAGTGCTGCACCATTGCATTTTGCGCATGAAGAACTCCTTTTGGTTTCCCTGTAGAACCAGACGTATAATGAAGAATTAATCCATCCTCACGATCTAACCATTCAATTTGCAGCTTGTTAGAAGCTTGTTCAAATAATGGATTAAACGCGACAAGCTTTCCGCCGTCTTCTACATTTTCTCCAACAAGAAAGACTGTCTTTAACGCTGGTAAGTCATTCAGTGGTACACGTTCTAACAATTCGGGCGTCGTAATTAGCACCTTCGCTTCACTATCTTCTAGGCGATCGCGTACCGCACCTTCCATAAATGCTTCAAATAACGGCCCAACAATCGCGCCTAATTTCACTGCACCAAGAAGTGCGAAATATAATTCCGGTGAACGCGGCATGAAAATAAAAACGCGATCTCCTTTTTCCACATCACCATAGTTTTTCAAGACATTTCCCGCTTTGTTAGAGAACTCCTGCATTTCTTTAAATGTATATTTTTCTTTGCGTGATCCATCTTGATAATAAAGTGCTACTTTATTTTTTCGATCAGATTTCGCATGTTTATCAATTGCCTCATATGCCATATTCACTCGGCCTGTTTCATACCAAGAAAAGTTTTTATTCACCTCTTCCCAGTTGAAGCCTGCGTATGTTTCTCCATAATTCAACAAATTATTTTCTCCTTTAATGACAGGAAGCGTTTCCATTTTCATGCTTTACATCCCCCTCCTATGTATTCTATTATCTATTATAATAGCATTATTTAAAATTTTCAGTATATTTGTTGATTTTTAGACATATTTTTACTGACAAAATTCGATTCACATCGCATATATTATAAAGTACGATAATAGTAGATTCACAAACCCTCAAGGTGGTGAGCAAAACATTGATTCATAAAAAAATATATAATGCTAGAAATTTAAAAACAGCAAAAGGAACCTTAATCATTGAAGGTCCTGTATCTACACATAATCTCGAAATGTATGAATTTCATCCAGACTTAGTTGCCTTTCGCCCTGCTGATCAGCAATATAAAGCAATTGTCGAAATTTCTAAGTTACCAGAAGCTCGCATTCTTATCGCTAGACATGATCAAACAATTGTCGGGTATGTTACATACCTATATCCTGATCCGCTAGAGCGGTGGTCAGAAGGAAATATAGAGAATTTAATTGAACTCGGGGCAATTGAAGTCATTCCAGCATTCCGCGGCTGCTCTGTTGGAAAAAATCTATTAGAAGTTTCGATGATGGATGATCATATGGAAGATTATATTATATTAACGACTGAATACTATTGGCATTGGGATTTAAAACAAACTGGTTTAAATGTTTGGGAATATCGCAAAGTGATGGAGAAAATGATGAATGCCGGTGATTTAGAATGGATGGCAACAGATGATCCAGAAATTTGTTCCCATCCTGCTAACTGCTTAATGGTTCGCATCGGAAAACGCGTTGATACAAACTCTATCCAAGCATTCGACCGCTTACGCTTTCAAAATCGCTTTATGTATTAAGAGGGGAGACCTATAAAATGATTGTAGAAGAGATTATGAATCACGATGTAATCGCACTGCACCCAGATGATACGATAGAAACCGCTCTACGAACAATACGCTCAAAAAACATTCGGCACATTCCAATTGTAAATCATGATAACAATGTCGTCGGCATTATTTCCGACCGCGATGTACGAGATGCAAGCCCGTCTATTCTGGATGAACAAGTTTCACTCGATATGCTAAAGCAACCGATACAGCTCATTATGAAACACCCTGTGATGACGTGCCATCCTCTCGATTTCGTTGAAGAAATTGCGACTCTATTTTTTGAAAATAAAATTGGCTGTCTTCCTGTTACAAAAGGCGGAAAGCTTGTTGGAATCATTTCAGAATCGACAGTACTGCACACACTCGTCAAACTAACGGGTGCTCATCAGCCGAGTTCACAAATTGAAATTCAAGTAAAAAATGAACCCGGTATTCTAGGCAAAGTAGTTGCTATTTTTAGTGAGCTACAAATTAATATCGTAAGCGTTCTTGTCTATCCAGCAAAAGATGAGAATCATAAAGTACTCGTTTTCCGCATTCAAACGATGAATCCTCTAAGGGTGATTGAAGCATTAGAAGCAAAAGGACACCATGTCTTATGGCCAAATATAATGGGGATGCAGGCATGAAGAGCGCCTTCATTTACTCAGATCATTTTCGGGGCTATTCTTTTAGCCCTGAACATCCCTTTAATCAACTTCGCGTTACACTCACGTACGATTTATTAGTAAAGAGTGGCTTTATTTCTCCTTCTCAAGTCATTCCGCCAAGGATGGCAACAGACGAGGAGATTACTTTGATTCATACAGAGGAATACATAAATGCGGTAAAACGTGCTGGAGAAGGAAAATTAGAGAAATCAATCGGGGTAACATACGGCCTTGGAACAGAAGATACACCAATGTTCCCTCATATGCATGAAGCCGGTGCATTACTTGTTGGCGGTACATTAACAGCTGTTGATGCAGTCATGTCCGGGAAAGCAAAGCATGCGTTAAACTTAGGTGGCGGTTTACACCATGGGTTCCGCGGCAAAGCATCTGGCTTTTGTATTTATAACGATAGCTCTATCGCTATTAAATATATCCAAGAAAAATATGGATTGCGCGTGTTATATATCGATACAGACGCTCATCACGGTGATGGTGTTCAATGGTCTTTTTATGATGATCCTAACGTCTGTACGATTTCACTTCATGAAACAGGGCGCTATTTATTCCCTGGAACTGGTGCAGTCAATGAGCGCGGACAAGGCGTTGGATACAGTTATTCTTTTAATGTTCCACTCGATGCCTTCACAGAAGATGATTCTTTTTTACAGTCTTATCGCACCGTTGTGAAAGAAGTGGCCGCTTACTTTAAACCAGATATCATTTTAACGCAAAACGGCGCTGATGCGCATTATTACGATCCACTTACACACCTTTGTGCAACAATGCAAATTTATCGCGAGATTCCAAAGCTTGCTCACGAAATCGCAAATGAATACTGCAACGGACGCTGGATTGCCGTTGGCGGCGGTGGCTACGACATGTGGCGCGTCGTCCCAAGAGCGTGGGCACTTATTTGGCTCGAAATGAATAACATCCAAAACATCTCAGGTTATCTCCCTCCAGAATGGATTGAAGCTTGGAAAGGACAAGCAACTGCCGAACTTCCCCTCACATGGGAAGACCCTAACAACATGTATAATCCTATCCCTCGAAAACAAGAAATCGAAGAAAAAAATGCATTAACAGTAGCAAAATCCCTTGAAATTATTCGGAATAATACAAAAAAGGCTTTATATTAAATAAAATCAGTAAAGATTTTCTACTGATTATTCGCCCTCACAAATCGGGCTTTTACAGAATAAAAGAATAGGAGATTTGCTCCTATTCTTTTTTAGGTAGACGAGAGCATTTGGCCATGCATAGCAGCGACTTATATGTTGAAAAATTAAAATAGATTTATATAGTATCACACAAAAAATGCTAGATTCATTACTATAATCTACCGAAATAAAAATCACATAATTTGGATTTTATAGAAGAAAACGGATACAGTTTTCTGAATTCACTTTCATTCCCATTCACTCTTTATTTCTAATATAAATTTCTATAAAATATGTTGATAGGACTTATAAATTTCATAGTGAATCGTAGAAAGGATGGGAATTATACATGTGGAACGAGTTTAAAAAGTTCGCCTTAAAAGGGAACGTCCTAGATTTAGCTGTCGGGGTTGTCATCGGTGGTGCATTTGGTAAAATTGTTTCTTCATTAGTAGGCGATGTTATCATGCCATTAGTTGGATTACTACTTGGTGGAGTAAACTTCACAGGGCTTTCCTTTACATTTGGAAAGGCTGTTGTAAAATACGGTGTATTCATTCAAACGGTTGTTGACTTCTTAATTATCGCATTCTCTATCTTCTTATTCATTAAGCTGTTCAATAAATTAGCATTCAAAAAAGAAGAAGAAAAGAAAGAAGAAGTACCAAAACCAACAAAAGAAGAAATACTTCTTGGCGAAATTCGCGACCTATTGAAACAACAAAATGCTTCAAAAGACAACGCATAATTGAACGGACAAAAGGCATGCCCGGTGGGACATGCCTTTTTTATATCTTATAACGTTTCAGAATTCATATGAATGAACAAAATAATACCGGCAACCATTAATACCATAATTGAACCTGCAAATAATGTAATTCCTACAAATACAAAATTTGCACTCAAGCTGACTGAAACATTTTTTATAAAAATAGAAGTTACATACGTGATAAGGGCAATTCCGGCAAGAATACTTCCTGGAATAAATCGCTTTAAACCATTTTGTTTTAACGTCATATAAGCAAAAAAAGCAGTCATGCAAAGCGTAATTATCCAAAGAACGATCATTTCTTCTCCTCCCCTCACAACCCTTTTCTTTCTATTATACATGACATTGCGTTGTAATAGGAAAAATTACTCTTAAGCGACGTATGATTGAAACAAAAAAACTCACAGCACCACGCTGCGAGTTCTTTCTATTCTTACTTCGTTGAATTTCTAAATTGAATACGGTGAGGTAAGATAACTGTATGATCTTCTACTTTTTCTTTGTTCATATATTTTGTTAATAGACGCATTGCTACTGCACCGATGTCATACATTGGTTGTACAACTGTTGACAGTTGTGGGCGCACCATTAATGCAAGGCGTGTGTTATCAAAGCCAAGTACTTCTACATCTTCTGGTACATTTAGTCCAACATCTTGTACCGCATGGATTACACCTAATGCCATTTCGTCTGAAGACACGAAGATTGCTGTTGGTTTTTGATCAAGTCCCCAAAGCTTTTCAAATGCTTCTAGACCTGAGTCATATGTGTAATCTCCATCAATTACAAGCTCTTCATCATATGCAATACCAGCTTCTTCTAAAGCCTTTTTATAACCTTGTAATTTCTTTGCACTTCCCGCTTTGTCGATGAAAGGACCAGATACGAAGCCGATACGTTTATGACCCTTTTCGAGGAAATGCTTCATTGCATCATAAGCTGCTTGTGTATAATCAATATTTACTGATGGCGTCTCATTTTGCTCATCAAATGATGCAGCTAGTACGATTGGTACTGGAGACTTTTTAAACTCTTCTACATGGGCGTCTGTAATATCTTCACCCATAAATACAATCCCGTCCACTTGTTTCCCAAGCATTGTATTTAATAAGTGGAACTCTTTTTCTTTATTTTGATCAGAGTTACTCAAAATGATGTTATATTTATACATTGTTGCGATATCTTCAATTCCGCGTGCAAGTTCTGCATAAAACGTATTTGAGATATCTGGAATAATAACACCTACTGTAGTTGTCTTTTTACTTGCTAGTCCACGTGCTACCGCATTTGGACGGTATCCTAAGCGATCAATTGCTTCTAATACTTTCTTTCTTGTTGTAGGTTTTACGTTTGGGTTACCGTTTACAACACGTGATACGGTTGCCATTGAAACGTTTGCTTCGCGCGCTACATCATAGATTGTTACGTTCATCTCTTTGCACACTCCTTCTATATTATGTTATCTATTTTTATGTATCGGTTCACTTGAATGAAAAAAAGACATCAACTCTATTTGAAGATGTCGCCAATCGTCCCGAGTCCTTTTACTAATGATACGATAAAAATACAGGCTCATACAATATTTTCCCGCAAAAGTTTCGAAAAAATTCGCTTCTTTTCTCGTATTTTCGTATTTTTTATGCAAAAAAGGATATTTTCTGTAAAAAGTCTATGCAACCAATGTCGCATAGACGAAAAAAGAATGATCTATTATCTACCGCGAAATGCTTTTAATTCTTTCATAAACTCATTGAATTCTGGAATATCCATTTGTTGTGCTGAATCTGATAACGCAACAGCTGGATCAGGATGCACTTCAGCCATAACCGCGTCAGCTCCGATTGCCATCGCTGCTTTTGCAGTCGGTAACAGAAGATCACGACGCCCTGTAGAATGCGTTACATCGACTACAACAGGTAAATGCGTCTCTTTCTTTAAAATCGGAACAGCGGAAATATCTAGCGTGTTACGCGTTGCTTTCTCATATGTTCGGATGCCGCGCTCGCATAAAATAATATCGCCGTTCCCTTGTGCAATAATATATTCTGCCGCATATATAAACTCTTCAATTGTTGCGGATAAACCTCGTTTTAATAATACTGGTTTTTTCACAGCGCCCGCAGCTTTAAGCAGTTCAAAGTTTTGCATATTGCGCGCTCCAATTTGAATGACATCTACATAATCTAATGCCATTTCAATATCATTTGGATTTAAGATTTCACTAATAACGGCTAAATCATATTCGTCTGCAACTTGGCGTAAAATCTTCAGTCCTTCTACACCAAGACCTTGAAAATCATAAGGAGATGTACGAGGTTTAAATGCACCACCGCGCATCAATTTTAAACCTTGTTCTTTCATCGCTTCGGCAACTTGACGTACTTGCTCATAGCTTTCTACTGCACATGGCCCCATAATAAAATGCGGATTACCATCGCCAATTTTTTCACCTTTTATATCAACAATTGTATCTTCTGCTTTCTTCTTACGTGAAACAAGAAGCGCTTTGCGGTGATCATCTTCTTGTAATTCCAGGCTTGACTGAAAAATTTGTTTAAAAATGTGCTGAAGAGTCGATGTTTCAAATGGTCCATCGTTATTTTCTGCAATTAAATCAAGCATGCTTCTTTCACGTACAGGGTCAAATCGTTTTACACCTTGCACTTCTTTTAATTTACCGACTTCTTGAACAAGACGACCTCTTTCATTTAGTAATTCTAAAATTTGTAGATTCATTTGGTCAATTTGAGAACGTAAACGATCTAATTCTTGTGATGCCATAAGAAAGCCACCTCTTTCAAAATTGTTTATATATGTTACATTACTTGTATTATCACGTTTAAGCTAACTTATTATATCGAATAGACGTCAGGTTGTCACATGATATACATTGCACTCGGAATCGTTCTCTTATTTCCTTAGGAAAAAAGCTTTGTTACCATCCATTCCAAAAATATATTTGAAGGTTTTCATACGATATGAAGAGAATAAATAACAAAAATTAAAAGCTTACGCTACTATGTCATATTCAGTAAGCAACTCCATTTTCGATACTACTAAGAAATGAAGAACATACTATTTCTAATCCTATATACATAATATATGAGAGAAAGGACGTGTGTTATGGATACTACGTTACTCGAGATTTTAGGAAATCTCATTACTCAATTGGAAGCTGCAGAGCGTTTTCCAACAGAAGAAAAAATTAATGAAAATTTAAAACGCTTAAGAAATGAGCAATGGTTTCGGCCATTATTCTCTGAACATACACAACTTTTTTTAGAACATAGAGATATCCGCTTAATTGTAGGTTTTGCAAAACTCGATAAAATATTGAATAACGAAAGAAAACAAAAGGATTTCCAGGAAACCCTTTTGTATCTTCTTAAACGTAAGAGCCCGCGTTAAATCATTTCCATAAAAAGAAGCAAGCATATTCGCTTGCTTCTTCCTACTTCACGTTCTCTTCTAAAGTTTGCTTCTTAATATTCCAATGGGATGTATGCCATGCTGCGATCCCATCTTTTATGTATAGCACTTGTGGAGATTCATGTTTAATACCAAAGTGTTCTGCAATACGGTTCGAAACCTCTCTCGCATCTTGTACGAATAAATAATATGCTGGTGTTTCTTTTGCCTCATTACAATACGCCTGAAATTCTGTATATGCGCCGTGGCTAATTGGGCATGTTGTACTATGTTTGAAAAGAATATATGGCTCTGGCTGTTCTAATAATGCTTCAAATTCTTCCATTGTTTCAATTTTTGTCATGCTCACGTTACTCACCTCTCATACGAATTGGAAGTCTAGAACGCTTCTCTTTTTTCTCTGCTTTCTCTAACTTCTTCTCTGCTTTTTCTAGCTTTTTTTCTTGTCTAGTCGCCCGAAAATGATTATATACTTCAATCGCCGCACTACTCCATTGTACAACTTGCGCAACTTTATCTGCATTGTTCTCAATTTCATTCGTCACAGAATCCGATACATTACGAAACTTCGTATTTAAAGAATGAATTGTCGTTCCGATTCCATCTACACCTTCTATTACTTTATTTAACGATTGTGACTTTTGTTGAATATCATCAGCTAACGCGTTCGTTTTATGTAATAATTGCTCCGTTTCTACGCTTATCCCTTGCATTTGCTTCTCTAATCCTTCTAGCGTGCTTGCGACGTTTTCAAGCGTCTTTTGAACCGATAATAACGTTCTGCATGCATATACCACCAATACAGCGAAAGCAACTGCAATAATAGCTGCACTTACATATAAAAGAACTTGCATCTCATCACTTCCTTTATCTTTTTCATACTTTCTCCTATTATACAATCATTTTCCGTTTCGTTCTAATCCTTGTAGTTCCATTAGAATTTTCATACTTATTCGTCAAATGTAACATAAATCATTAAACAAATTCCAGCAAGTAGGTTACAATAAGAAAGGATACACAATTAGTAGGGAGGCTTTACATATGAAAGATCCACGTATTGAAAAGTTAGCGCATAATTTAATTAACTACTCAATCCGCTTACAAAAGGGCGAAAAAGTATTAATCGAAAACTTTGGTTTACAAAAAGAACTTGTAACTGCACTTGTAAAAGAAGCATATGCAGCTGGTGGTTTCCCATTCGTTTCTTTAAAAGATCATCAAGTAGATCGCTCTTTATTAATGGGCGCTACTGAAGAACACTTTGAGCAAATCGCCGCATATGAAGCAAGCGTAATGAAAGACATGGATGCTTACATCGGTCTTCGCTCAGGCGATAACATTAACGAACAAGCAGACGTTCCAAGTGAACGCATGAAAATCCATGGTCAAACAGTTGGTAAAAAAGTACATAGAGACATCCGTGTTCCAAAAACACGCTGGGTTGTTCTTCGCTATCCAAATGCATCTATGGCACAACTTGCAAAAATGAGCACAGAAGCTTTCGAAGACTTCTACTTCGAAGTATGTAACTTAGATTACGGTAAAATGGATAAGGCAATGGATAGCCTTGTTGCATTAATGAATAAAACAGATAAAGTTCGCTTAACTGGCCCTGGAACTGACTTAACATTCTCTATTAAAGACATTCCAGCTATTAAATGCTCTGGTCATTTAAACATTCCAGACGGTGAAGTATACTCTGCACCAGTTCGCGATTCTGTTAACGGTACAGTTTCTTATAACACACCATCTCCTTACAATGGTTATACATTTGAAAATGTACAACTTAAATTCGAGAATGGCCAAATCATTGAAGCAACTGCAAACGATACAGAACGCATCAACAAAATCTTTGATACAGATGAAGGCGCGCGCTACGTTGGTGAGTTCGCAATCGGCGTAAACCCATACATCTTACATCCAATGGGCGACATCCTATTTGATGAAAAAATCGACGGCAGCTTCCACTTCACTCCTGGACAAGCTTACGACGATGCATGGAACGGCAACAACTCTAACATCCACTGGGATTTAGTATGTATCCAACGCCCTGAATACGGCGGCGGTGAAATCTACTTCGACGACGTATTAATCCGTAAAGACGGACGCTTCGTTGTACCTGAATTAGAAGCTTTAAACCCAGAGAATTTAAAATAAAAATAAAAGAACGTTCCTTTTGAAAGGAGCGTTCTTTTACATATTGCACTTTTCAATTTTCTGTATTATTCATCGAATCTCCTTCCATTCTGAAGCTAGTAAACTATAGACAGCGATATCATGAAAATGGTCATATAGCCATTCTTCCTCTCTTAAAATGCCGTCTAACTTAAAACCTAAACGTTCTGGAATTGCGCGGCTTTTCTGATTGTCTATCCCGCAACGAATTTCTATCTTATTCAATTGTAATTCTTCAAACGCATAGCGAAGCACCGCTTTTACACTTCGCGTCATAATTCCTTTTCCTCCTGCTTCTTCTGCAAGATAATACCCAAGACTCGTTGCTTTCTTTGCCCAACTTATCTCGTGAATCCCTATCATCCCAACAAGCTTTCCTTTATAACGTATCCCTGTCTCAAAACCGTCTCCAGCCGCAAATCTCTTTAGCCACATCGGAAGAATTTCGTCATATGCATCAGCGGATTTTGTCCCATCTACCCACGGAAGCCATTTTCTTAAATGCCCCCTGTTTTGATCTACTAATTGATATAACTCTTCTTTATGATGTTTTTCTAACAATTGCAGTTCAATTTCATCATCGACTCGAAGTGTAAACATTTCGTTATCCCTTTTTATATTTTCTTATTATTCTAACATTTATAGATAAAAAATGTTATACATTCATGCTTTCTCTTTTTGATTTTATTGCAAGAAAACCTGAAGAATATAGGACTCCTGTAATAACTAAAATCATTCCTAAGCATTGCGCAGTTGTTATATTTACTCCTTCTACAAAGGAAATAAGCATCGTAACAACAGGAACTAAATTAAAGAATAACGATGTTTTTGCCGCTCCAATTTGCGCGATTCCTTTATTCCACCAGAGGTAACCAAGTACACTCATTCCAATCGCCATAAATAAGATAGATAGCCATGCGAATAGAGGAACTTCTGGAATTGGCACTACACTTTTTTGCATGAAAGATACCATAATAAAAGCAAGCGCTCCAACCGTCATTGTATATGTTGTTGTTTGCAACGGGTTCCCGTTCTTAATAAACTTTCTACCTAGCACACCATATAAACCCCAGCAAATATTCCCTAATAAAATATAGAAATCACCTTTTGAAAATGCTAAATTTTGTAGCGCTGAAAACGCCCCTTGCGTAATAACGAAAATGACTCCAAGCAGTGCAAATAACATTCCGATAGCTTGCCGTTTTACAATTCGTTCTCGCAAAATTACACTTGCCAATATTGTTGTAACAAGCGGATTCGTTGCCATAATAAGCGAACCATTTATCGCTTCTGTATGTTTCATTCCTAGGAAGAAAAAGAAGTTAAAACCAAATACACCAACTAAACCTAGCAAAACATAATAGCCAATATTTTGTTTCCATATTTCTCGTTCAAAGTTCTTTCTTACTATCAAAATACATAGCATCACAAAAGCAGCGATTCCAAAACGCCACGCGGCAATGTGAACCGCTGAAAAATATTGTACTACGTATTTCGATACATTAAATGTCCCGCCCGTAAAGAGTGCAAAACCTAGCAACTGAAGATACACTTTATTTTTCATTGTTATCCTCCAAGGCTTTGCCTTCTAAGAAACCATAATAAATTTCTAATTTATCCTCTGTTAGTTCTACTACACGCTCTAGTTGCTCTTGCTGTTCTTTTAAGCGTTCCAAATGACTCGTTAAAATCATAATACGTTTTTTTATTTTGGCTGGCACTTCCTCTTTTCTTTTCCTAATTTCTTCTATAATGCAGCCATCACTTGCAAACTCCCCCATCTCTTCTAGTGACATACCCGTTTGTTTTAACGAATATAAAAATTTTAATAAGCGTACATCAGCCTCTGTATATTGGCGAATACCACTATTTCGTGTTGGTGGTGGTAATAATCCTAACTTTTCATAATAGCGAAGCGTATGAATACTCATCCCCGTTAACTCTGCTACTTCACCAATCTTATACATGTTCTCTCCCCCTTGTTTTCACATATTTATCTTACAACCTAGAGTTAACTCTAGGTCAATACATAAATAAAAGCACTATATATGATTGATATCTAGATATGAATCATATATAGTTAAAGTATGGAAAAAAATGATAATTTTATTGTTCAGTTACGTAAAGGTGTTTTTGATCTCGCTATTTTGTCTTTAATAAGTAAGAAACCTATGTACGGATATGAGATTACAAGTGCGTTACAAGAAACTCCTGTATTTCATATTCCAAATGGTTCGATTTACCCTATATTAAATCGAATTACGAAAAACAATTGGGCCAGTTCTTATTGGGAAGAGTCTGGTGATGGACCGAAAAGAAAATACTATCGGATTACAGATGAAGGGAGAGAAATTTTACATAATCGTTTAGAAGATTATGATGCAGTTTACCACTCTCTCATGCTACTAGCAAAAGGGGATGATAAGAAATGAACAAAGATGTGTTTTTTGCAGATCAATACGTTACTTCTTTCTTACATGATTTTAACCAACCTTTAATGGATTTACCTGTAGAAATAAGAAAACAGCACGTGTTAGAAATTAAATCCGACTTATATGAACAGGCATTAGAAAAAGCAAACAAAGGGATAGCATTAGCGCTCATTCCACAACAAGTCGTACAAGAATTTCTTCCGCCAAAACAATTAGCTCAAGAGATAACAGCAGAATATACAGATATTACTCTTGCTGGCCAACATTCTACAAATACATTTATTAGATATTATACTGGTCTTTCTATCGGTGCATTCGGGGCATTGTCTGTACCAATCATACTTGGATTTATCAATGTCTCTGCCTGTTTGCCATTCTTACTAGCATTTGTGGCAAGCAACCTTTGGTTCATATTCCGAAAAAATTATTGGAATAGTGATTTACTATCCTATTTTAAAAGAATCATTTCATTTGGCACAAGCATGTTCATCGCGCTTCCTTTTGCTTTCTTTGCTGTTCGAATTATGATGACGAAACAAATTGATATGTTTTCACTCTATTACTTAATCGGATATTTAATTTGTAGCGCTATATACATCTTCTTATTGCAACAACAATATAAAAAGAACATGCATCACCAATCTATCAGCGATTTTTCAATATATCGACCGTAACTCCAATTATATCGACGTTTCAACAAGGAATATCGACTTACTGACTAAATTCGACACCAGCACAAGCCCCAACAGCACACAAAAAAAGACGCACAGCTCAGCTGTGCGCCTTTCTTCTTACTTCTCTGCAACTTGCACTTCTTTCACGTAAGCCGCTTCGAATTTTTGAATATCACCTGCGCCCATGAAAATAAGAACGCCGTTTTTATGTTTCTTTAATACATTCGTTGTTGTATCAGTAATCAATTCTGCACCATCAATACGTTTTTGCAGATCTTGAATTGTTAAGTCACCTTTGTTTTCACGTGCTGATCCAAAAATATCACATAAATATACTTGGTCAGCTTTGCTTAGACTTTCTGCAAACTCATCTAAGAATTTTTCTGTACGTGAGAATGTATGCGGCTGGAAGACAGCGACAATTTCACGCTCTGGATGCTTTTGACGAGCAGCTTCAATCGTTGCATTAATTTCTGTCGGATGGTGTGCATAATCATCGATGATGACTTGTTCTCCCATCGGTTTTTCATTAAAGCGACGTTTTACGCCTTCAAAAGTAGTTAGTTGATGTTTTACTACCTCTACATCAACATTTTCATAATGGCAAAGCGCAATAACTGCTAATGCATTTAATACGCTGTGATTTCCGTATCCTGTAATTTTGAACGTTTCATAATACGTATTACGAACGAATACATCAAATACAGTACCGTCTGTTCTCTTTTGAATGTTACGAGCTTGGAAATCATTATCTTCACCACATCCATAGAAAATAACAGGTACTTTCGCTTGAATTTTTTGAAGTTCTTCATCATCACCACATGCAATAATCCCTTTTTTCACTTGCAATGCCATCTCTTGAAATGCACTAAATACATCATTGATGTCTGCAAAGTAATCTGGATGATCAAAATCAATATTTGTCATAATTGCATAGTCTGGATAATACGACAAGAAATGACGACGATACTCACAAGCTTCAAACACAAAATACTTACTATTTTCTACCCCATGCCCTGTTCCATCTCCAATAAGGTAAGATGTTGGGTTTGCACCTTGCATTACATGGGCTAATAAACCTGTCGTTGATGTCTTTCCATGCGCACCTGTTACCGCAACACTTGTATACTTACTCATAAGATCCCCTAAAAAATGATGGTAACGGTGTACTGGGATATTTAATTCTTTTGCTGCCACAATCTCTTCATGCGTATCAGGAAATGCATTTCCTGCGATAATCACTTGTCCTTCTTTTACATTGTTTTTATCAAAAGGAAGGATGGAGATACCACGCTTTTCCAATGCTGTTTGTGTAAAGAAACGCTTTTCATAATCAGACCCTTGAACAGTATGCTTCATGTCATGAAGAATTTGCGCTAATGAACTCATTCCTGTCCCTTTAATTCCTACAAAATGGTAAACTGTCATCTTAAAGAACCTCCAACATTTCGAACTAATACAACGGCCTATCTATAAGACAGTATATGAATCTTTTCTTATTTTGGTAATCATCATACATTTTCGATAAAGCGGAACTTTCATCAATGTCGTTTTTCTCTCCATTCATGATTTGCTCTCGCCAATCGGGATAAACACGTACGTACTTCTTTTATGTCCATAACAAACCTATTATAGCAAAAAACAAGCCGTGATACTATGATAACAGAAAAACTGATAGGGTCAATTTCCTATCAGTTTCTCCTCTTCTTACATTTCTTCTCTTTTTTCTAATTGAACAAGCTCTAGACGTGGGTTTGGACGGTATTTACGTCCAGCTTTCGCCTCTGGCTTACCATTTAATTCCACGTTATCACCTGTAAAGCCAATGTTCATTTTTAATAAGCTACTACCTACTCCATATAAATCTACAGGAACATTTTGTTCTTCAAATTCACGAATACGTTTTTCATCAAATCCACCAGTTACAACAATATCTACATGCTGGAATCCTTCCTCATCAAGCGCTTTACGAAGCGCGAAAACAAGGGATGGATTTACACCACGCGGATCAAATGTTCCAAGTACTTCTGGATGACGAATGAAATATTGATCAATCATTGTACGTGATGTATCAATGCGCACACCTTTTAATTCTGAACCAAATTCGCGTGCAACGCGAAGCCCATCTGTAATCACATCATTGTTATAGTCAATCAGTACAACGAGGTCATCCTCTGGAAACTTTTTATAATATGCTTTTGCAGCTTCTACAACATCACCATTAAACATTTGAATTAATGCGTGTGGCATTGTCCCCATTCCACTCTTACCCCACCATTCATTCATTGCATGTGTTGCTTGTGCACTCATGCCACCAATATACGCAGCATACCCATCACCAGCTTGCTGTGTATAATGATCATCACGGTCTCCCATGAAAATAACTGGTTTTTCTTTTTCACCGCTACGAGCAGCTTGTACAACATTATATACATTTGTTGCAACAGATGTACGACGAGCTAAAATCCCATCGATTACACCTTCTAAAAACCCGAAATATTCATAAGGTCCTGTAATTGTTAAAACTGTTTCAAACGGCTGAATTTTGTCTCCATCCTTTAAAGAATGAATCTCAAGCTCTTCTGGATGTTCAGCGAATGTTTGTAACAATGCTAACACTTCATCTGTTCCGCAAAGTACCGCATGTTCTTTTTGGAAGAATTGCATCGTTACAACACTTTTCGGGCGAAATTCTTGAATAATATCACGAGTTTTTAAAAAGTAAACGGCAGAGAACCAGCCTTCTCCAACTCGTTCATCAAATTTAAATGTTTTATTTGTTAGTCGATTCATTTCACCTTTTAATTTTAATTCAATTTCTTTCATGTCGTTTACTCCCTACTTTACTATCCAACATTTTCTCTTAGTATACAGCAAAACCGCTTCCTATACATTCGTTTCCTGCATAGCAGCAAATTCATCCTCTGAAATAAGGACATCTCTTGGTTTTGTTCCCCTTGCTTCAGAAATAATCCCTTGTGCTTCCATCTCTTCAATAAGACGTGCCGCACGATTATAACCGATGCGGAATTTTCTCTGTACAGAAGATGTGGACGCCCCTCCTTGTTCTACAACAAATTGACATGCATCAACAAACAGTTCATCTTCGGCTTCATGTTGCTCTGTTTTCGCCAATAAATCCTCTTGCTTAAATAAGTAGTTTGGTTTCATTTGTTTTTTCACATGTTCAACTGATTTTTCAATTTCATCATCCGATACGTATACGCCTTGCACACGAACTGGTTTAGACGTACCGTTTCCTAAAAATAGCATATCACCGCGGCCAAGTAATTTTTCCGCGCCCCCAATGTCAATAATTGTACGTGAATCCACTTGAGATGATACTGTAAACGCAATACGCGTTGGAATATTTGATTTAATTAACCCTGTAATAACATCTACAGATGGACGCTGCGTTGCAACTAATAAATGAATACCACAAGCACGTGCTTTTTGTGCAATGCGGCAAATTGCTTCCTCAACATCGCCAGGAGCAACCATCATTAAATCAGCTAACTCATCAATAACAATGACGATATATGGCAATGTCTCACCTGGAATTTCTCGTCCACTTACAATTGTATTATAGCGAGTTAAATCACGAGCTCCAGCATGTGCAAACAATTCATAGCGACGTTCCATCTCATCAACTGCCCACTTTAACGCTGCTGTAGCTGCTTTCACATCTGTAATAACAGGTGCTACAAGATGCGGAACAGCATTGTATGGTGCAAGCTCAACCATTTTTGGATCAATTAGCATCAATTTCACTTCATGTGGTTTCGCTTTATATAAAATACTCGTTAAGATCGCATTAATGCACACGCTTTTCCCTGAACCAGTCGCACCAGCAATCAGTCCATGTGGCATCTTTCGAATGTCCGTTACAATCGGTGCCCCAGAAATATCAAGCCCAAGTGCAACTGTAAGCGGTGATTCACTCTGTGTAAACACAGGACTTCTTAAAATCTCTCTTAGGAATACAGGTTTACTTTCTTTATTCGGAACTTCAATTCCGATTGCACTTTTCCCTGGAATCGGTGCTTCAATTCGAATATCTTTTGCAGCTAAGCTCAGCTTAATATCATCGCTTAAGTTTGTAATTTTATTTACCTTCACACCAGGATTAGGTTGTACTT
The DNA here is from genome assembly GCF_002551815.1 of Bacillus sp. AFS098217. Lineage (GTDB taxonomy): Bacteria > Bacillota > Bacilli > Bacillales > Bacillaceae_G > Bacillus_A. The sequence continues at coordinate 842 of NZ_NVPR01000160.1, read as the reverse complement.
CAAAGCGAGTTACCGCCGGTCCTTGTGAAACATTAATAACATGAGCTCCAACATTGAAATTATTAAACGTCGTATCTAATAACGCTTGTTGTTCTTCTAACCATTCCGTATTATCTAACGTTGCTTGACTCGGAATTGTCAACAATGTTAATGGTGGCATCGCATATTCAGGCGGCGTTTGCAGTACATTACGCACATCATTCACTCTTTGAGCTACAACGTATGCTTTTTCTTGTACTTCTATATTTGAAGCAGGTGCTGACACTTTCATTTGTTGAACAGGTTGTTCTGTTACTTGATATTCCGCTACGACTTGTTGCATTGCTCTCTCTTCCACTTGTGGTTCCACTGCTGCTTGTTGCACTGGTCTTTCTTCCACTTGAGATTCCACTGCTGCTTGTTGCATTGTCTCTTTCTCTTCTATCCGTTGTCCTACAGGAGCTTGCGCTGTATTCATTCTTGCTGCATATTTTTCCATTAGTTTCTTTCTATCTTGTTTCAACATCACAACATTAAACGGTACATGACGTTTTTTCTCACGCTTCGGCTCTTCTTTTTGCTTAGTAGGAGCAGAATTTTCTTCAACAACTGCTTTCTTTTCTTCTACCTCTTCTATTAAGACATTTGCAAAGTCTTGAACATCTTTCTTCGTTTGCTCATCTGCTTCTGAAGTTGGCACGAACACATCGTTTTCTTCTTTCAAATCGATTGTTTCTTGCTCAGCAATAACAGTTTGTTCTGTAATCGTTGTATCTTCTAGAAGTTTTGGTTCCGTTGCTTCTTCTGCTTCCGCTACTAGTTCTTCCTCAGAAGCTTCCTCTGTTTCTTCTACTAGTTCTTCT
>NZ_NVPR01000159.1 GCF_002551815.1 Bacillus sp. AFS098217 | reverse complement strand
TTTTAAAATGTCCTTTACAAAGGGTACACTTTAAAGCGGTCAGGGCCTTTTTCTGCCACATGCGAAGTAAAAACAGAAAGAACAAGCGAGTATAGGTTACTTTTGATTCTGCATAGCAAAGATTTAGATGTCGAAAAATTAAAATGGATTTACATATATCGACTCTTGTCTTAAAATTAGTATATACGATATAACCGCTGTTAAAACGGTTAATGTACCTATTATAATAATTAAGATTGAAGCCGTTAGTTCCTCTAATATTAAACCTGTTACAGTAATACCAATCGGTGTAGAAATTAACAATGTTGAATTTAAAAATCCGAAAAAACGCCTCTATCTTTAGAGGCGTTGGATCATGTTTCTTAATGAATGATTTTATGTTTCCTTAGTATTTATGCTTAATTTATGATAATAACCCCCAACAAATAAGGAAGCTATGATTATGGGGATTATACCCAAAACAAGGGAATAATCTCCTTTCGTTACAAAATTAAACATAAACATAGCAAAAATAGTTATTGCAAGTGCTATATAGCTTACAGATATAGCTCTATATGCTTTAGGACTATAGACTTTCCTTTTCATGCTTTCCCCCTCCTTCTTATTACATACTATCACATAATTCCAAAATTCATATTTTTTACTATAAAAAGGAATCTTGTATTCACCTTTTTATAGGGCTTTGTTGCAAGCAAAAGAAAAAGGACCAAATTCTTTGTCCTTTTGTATGTTTTATTGAACTAAAACCCCTATTTTTTGTGCACATTAGCCTCTAGAATGTTCTTACATTTTCTAATATTTCTTTTGATTTGCTGATTTTCAAAAAAATAAACCTCTGTACCTGCCCAAATAAAAACCCAACTCACAATACTTAATACTCCTGCAATATAGGCATGATTACTTGAAAGCTTCAAAAATATCACCCCAACAATAATACCAAGCACAAACAAAACAATAGCCTTTTTAACATTTCTAACATATGTATATTCCTCTTCGTTCAAGAAGTTAGAAAAAGTGTTAAATGTGGCAGTCTTCAGTGACTTTTCGTCAAAATCATTCTGACCTAAAAAAAATATTTCTACTTCCTTTCTTTTACCACTGTGTAGCTTTGACAAAATAAAATCTTCAAGGTCAGAGCTTAAGTGAACATCTTCTGAGCTATAATATCTTGAAAACGGAGTATCAGTTTCATCTAAATAGATATTTATACTTAATTCATCTTTCATGTTAACCATCCTTTAACTCCAATGTACTAGTTGAAAGTCAACCTTTTATCAGTATGGTCAAGATAGTAACAATTCTTTCGAAAATAGCATTAAATAATTGGAGTTGGAGCTATTTTTATGAATTTAACAGAATATACGTTAAACCATAACGAGAAAACACAAAATAAATCAATTCGTTATTACTCGAAATTAGAAATATCGTGCGCCATTTCCTTTTATCACCTAAAAAGTTAATGATATGTAGTATACATCTCGTTATACCGATATTTTAACGAATAAATTAATTAATAAACAGTCTTGTTTATGCTATTGATAATACTTAGAATTTTACACATAAGGCTATATCCCACACCATAAAATGACAAATGATACGGATGTTTATGAATTTGAGATTTTAAAAAACAGTAATTGTTTTTTATCCACAATATTCTTAATGATGACAGTAGGAAATACGTCAGCAAAGGTCTGTTAAAATATATTAGTTATAAATATGATTCTGTGAATGGGTCACTATGGTGGACGAATCAATAGAACACTATTTTGAGAGGAATTGAATTATGAAAAAAATTTATATACTTTTTTCAGGATTTCTACTTTTGTGTTTATGCTTAGGTGGAATTATATACTATAATAATTCCAAGAATAGTGAGTATACTATTTTCAGTTCATCGAAGAGTAATAATCTTATTGAAAAATTAGAGAGAAATAAAATCCCTTACAAAATTGATAAAAGTGGAAATGTGAATATCATGAAAAAAGACGTAGACAAAGCAACTCTTTGCTGTACTTAATCTTTTCTAAAACGTATAAAAAGGATCTATTCACAGTCGATTAGATCCTTTTTAATGTTAAATATATTCGTAATACCCACATTTTTCGTCTAGTCAAGCAGTAAAATTCTCTAATTCAGGATTTCCCATTTATTCAGTAAGAACGTAAGGTATAGAGTTCTCTCCTTCAAACAGAATGGATCCCTTCAAATTTCTGTTGCATAATACTTCAAATACTTCTTTAATAGCGGCAAAGCCAATCCCACCTGTTTTTACTTTTCCCATCATCTTGAGGTATTCAAAAAATGTGACCGCTATTGTGACTCGAGCCTAAAAAACGTTAGAAACGATGAGTAAATCACTCGCATTAGAATCACTATTTCATCACAAACCGTGTCTGACTACAACCATCTTTCTGCTTCGTTACTTCTAGTACGGCCGGCATTGCGTTTTTCAACTCTTGTACGTGTGAAATCACCCCGATAAATCGTCCTGACTTTTGTAAATCTATCAACGCATCGACTGCTTTTGTTAATGACTCTTCGTCTAGTGAACCAAATCCTTCATCGATAAACATCGTTTCGATAGAAATACCGCCTTCATAAGCCTGGATAACATCTGCCATACCAAGTGCTAGGCAAAGTGAAGCATTAAATTTCTCTCCGCCGGACAATGTTTTTACATCACGTGTTTGGCCTGTGTATGCATCATATACATCTAATCCTAATCCACTTTGACGATTACGTTTTTCAACCCGTTCACTTCGTTTTAAATAAAATTGTCCGTTTGATAATTTGCGAAGTCTTTCGTTAGCAATTTGAACAATTTGTTCTAGATACTCAATTAAAATGTAACGTTCAAAGGAAATACGGCTTTCGTTATCCCCTTTCATGACTTCATATAAATCAACAAGTTCTTGGAAAGCTTTTTCTTCTTCATGAATTTGTTCATCAATTCGTCTAATATTTTCATGTAAATCAGAAATGTATACAACTGCATTTTGTGCACGCTGACGCTTTTCTTTTGTAATATCAAGCTGAATCTCTAACTCTTTCATTTGTTCTTCTAACGACGTGATATCTGTCCATTCTTTATCACGTAATTCATTTGTTAATTCTTCAATTTGTTTTTCTAATACTTCAAGGGATGAATAGTAGCTTTGAATTTTTCGTTGTAATTCTTCTATTTCTGCATCCGTTCGTTTCGCCTCTTTATATGCGTTTTGGTCCACAAAACCGCCTTGTTCAAGCTCTTTCGTAAATCGTACAAAAGTCTCGTCCTGTTTCTCTTTTGCACTGCTTACTTGTTTCACAGCCCCATCATACTCAGCTTGCACCCGTATATTTTCATTTTGCCAATGTTGATAAGCTTCTTGCACTCTCTTCCACTCATCTTCCATATAGCGCATTTCCTTAACAGCATTGTCAAACTGCTGTTTCCAAGCTTCTAATGTTTGCAAATTTCCAGGTATGCTCTGCTGGTCATGTTCATACGACGTACGAAGCTGCATACACTCCATTTCAGTGCGATGCTGCATCGCTTCAGCTTCACGTTTTTGCTTCTGTAACTCTTCTAATTGTACTTCTAACCCTTTAAGATTTGATGCGAATTGTTTACGTGTTTCTTCACTTGCTTTTAATGTGCTTACCTCAGCTGCTAGCTGCTTTCCTTTTTGCACCAATGCGCGATATGTTTCAACTAATTCTTCTGAGCGATAACCACGTTTTATAACTTCTTCTATCACTTGTTCATATTGCAGGCGATAGAAATTCCATTTTTCTCCCAATTGAACATGTAGTTTTTCAGCAACGTTTTTAGTTTCTCGCAGCTCATTTAGCTGTTTTTCGTCGATGGAATCTCCTCGTTCCGTTGCTTTCTTCGGATGAGTCGTGCTACCACATACTGGGCAAGATTCTCCGTCATGAAGATGAAGAGCTAACACCCCAGCTTGTTCATTTAGCCAGCGACGTTCCATATCTTCATACGCTTTAACTGCGATTCCCATCCTTTGAGATGCAGTTTCTTTTTCTTGTTCATACTTTTGTTTTTCTTGCCAAACGTCATATGCTTGCTTTAGTACTTTGGCATCTTCTCGCATATTTGTTAGTTCTTCTACTTTGGCTACATATTGCTCAAGTGCTACTTCTAACTGCTGCAGTTCTCCAGCTATTTGTTGTTTTTGCGACATCTGTCCTTCCAGCTGTTGCTCAAACTTATGAATGCCTTCTTTCAATTTCTCACTCTGAAGTTCTGCCTTTTGCAATTTTGATTTTTTCTCTGCTAGTGAAGCAATAATCGGCTGTAATTCTTCTAATCTCTGTACATGTTTCTTCCCTTCTTCACGTACAGGTTCTTTGCTCTTTAATCCTTCATATTTCTCCTGTGCAAGTCCAAAGGATTCAGCTGTCTTTTCTTTCTTAACAGATATTTGTTTCAGTAATTGATCCGCATTCTGCTTGTTTTGCACTGCTTCTTCATACCATTGTTCAAACGGTAATAATCGTTTCGCTTGTTCTGCACGTTTAAAGCGTTGTTCCTCTGTTTCAATTTGTTCTCGATTTGCTTGTAAAGCTGTTTGTTGTTCTTCTTTTTGCTGCAGGGCTTGGAACTTTTCATTAATAGATTTCGCTGCATGAAAATGAACTTCTACTTCTTTTAATTGCTGCGTTTGTAATGTTTGCTGCGTTTGCAATTGTTCAACTTCTGCTTCATAGCAACTCGTTTCTTGTGCAAGCACTTCGACTACTTGATGCGTATTGACATGTTCCTGCTGCACCAATGTCTCTAATAACGAACCATCTCGAACTGGTAATTTAAAGACATTACGGAAATGCAGTTCTCTTTCTTTTTGCTTTTCTTGTAAGACTTCTTTCCACTGTTTCCGTTTTTGATCTAATAATTCACGCATTAATTTATAACGATCTGTTTTAAAAATACGGCGTAAAATTTCCTCTTTATTTTCTGTTTCAGATGTTAATAGTTTTCGAAACTCTCCTTGTGGAAGCATAACAATTTGACTAAATTGATGTTTGCTAAGTCCAATTAACTCTTCGACCTTTTTGTTCACATCCGTCACATGAAAACGGTCTACACATGGAACCTTCTCATCACCTATCACTTCATATAATTCAACAGCATGCCCTGTAATTGTTTTATTTCCTTGCTTTTTATGACCCAGCTGCCGTTTGATTTCATATTGTTTTCCTTTCAATTGAAAGGTTAATTCCACACTCGTATATACATTATCATCAGCAAATTGGCTGCGAAGCATACTCGTATCACTACGTTCTTCTCCACTCGCTTCTCCATATAATACATAACAAATCGCATCGAATATCGTCGTCTTCCCTGCTCCTGTATTTCCTGAAATAGCAAAAATACGATGATTTCCTAGATCACTAAAATCAATGACCTCTCGCTGTTTATAGGGACCAAACGCTGTCATAATAAGCTGAAGTGGTCTCATCCTCGTTCACCTTCCTGTTCCTGCACTGTTTGTAATACTTCTAAGAAAAGACGTTCTTTCTCTTCTGATAAATCTGAGCCCTTCATTTCTTTATAAAAAGCTTTCAAAAGAGATAAGTCATCTGTTTTATGTCTAGAAACAGTAACTTCATTTACTTCTGTAAATTCTCGTCTTTGAATAGAGCGTTCAACATGCATTGCATTCGGATATACAGAACGAATTTTTTCCATCGGCTGCAGTACAGGATTTTCATCTAATAATTTAACGAAAACATAATCTTCACTTGTTGGATGCTGCAATAAATCATCTATTTTCGCTTCTACTGTTCGCATTTGACGACGAGGTGTAAATAAACGTTTGTCTATTGTCGTTTGCCCTGCTTCGTCTAGTTCAACAACATAGTATCCTTTTTTATGCCGTTCTTCAGAAATAGAATACGCAAGTGGTGAACCTGAATAACGAATTGTTTCATTACGTACAAAATGCGCTTGATGTAAATGACCAAGCGCCGTGTAATGAAACTTGTCAAAATAATGGCTATTCACGTATTCAGCGCCGCCTATTGAAAGCGGACGTTCTGCATCACTCGTATTTTCTTCTGCTTCACCTGAAGAAGTAACAAATGCATGTCCTACAAATACATGTCTTGCTTCTTGATTCATTGTCTCTGAAAGTTCATTCATGAAAATACGCATCGCATCATCATGAGAGCGAATATCTTCATTTTTCATAACATGTCTGACAATACTTGGATCAGCATATGGAATTAAATGAAAATGCACTTCGCCATATTCATCATGTAAAACAACTGGTTCATAAGGAAATTGAAACTGTCCAACAATATGTAACCCTTGTTTCTTCATTAAACTACTACCAAAATGAATACGGTCTGGACTATCATGATTCCCCGCTACGGCGATTACCGGCGTTTGTAAATCAATCACTATTTTTTGCAATACATCATTTAATAAGTCTACTGCTTCTGTTGGAGGTATTGCTCGGTCATATAAATCACCTGCAATAATTACGGCATTTGGTTTTTCTTCTTCCACAGCTTGAACGAACTGATCTAAAACAATCCGTTGATCTTCAGTCATATATACACCGTGAACAAGTTTTCCTAAATGCCAATCCGCTGTATGAAAAAACTTCATCTTTTCCTTCCTTTCTCTCTTTTAATTCACTGACTGTAATGAAACTAGTTGATAGTTAAGCGTCGTTTTCTCATTTTCCCACTCTAACTTTTGAACAATTGCACTACCTATTCTTTCTTGATCTGATTTATATAAAGGCAGCATTTCATTCACAGCAAATAAGTGATAACCATCTAAAATTAATTGAAATACATTTTCTTCTATATGTAATCTCGTTTCTTTTTCATTTGAAATAATCTTTGTGTGCATCTCAAATTTCATATGGATACAACCCCTTTTTCTCTATTCTCTATACTTTAATAGTATAGTGGCTATCCTAGATTGACAAGTGAATACATGGTGAAGAATACACATTTCTATTCATTTGCTTTTTAAATTTTTCTTATCTCAATACGGTATGTGAAATTAATAGTACTTACAAAAATAAAAATGCCCTTTCCGGCACTCTTATTTTTGTAAATAATCTTTCATTATATAGTACAATACAGTAATTAAAACAATCGCTATCAAAAATGAAAATACGGCCACAATATACCCATCTTTATTTAAAATAAAACAAAGTGAAATAGATAATATAAAAACCGGAAATACGAGACGTACTTTATCTTTCACTTCTTCTGTCGTATCTGTATGATGAAAATACTGTGTAATTCCTATCATGAGAGAAGACAAAATAATAACCGATAATAGCAATGGCCCTGGCATTCCGATCTCCCCTTTCTCTATTCCTTATTATATACAAACTCGCGCCCTGTTAAAAGTTTGATAATTCAGCGAATATAACAAAATATGATTCTTATCTACATTCAACTATATACATCAATTAAAAAAGCAACATAAAAACCCTCTTTTTAGGTGGGAGAGAGCATCTGGCCATGCATAGAAGCGGTCAGGGCCTGTTTCTGCCCCCTGCGAAGTAAAAACAAAAAGAGCAAACAAGTGTAGGGTACTTTGTATTCTGCATAGCAGGGATTTAGATGTCGAAAAATGAAAATGGATNNGCAGGGATTTAGATGTCGAAAAATTAAAATGGATTTATATAAATACAAGTTGAAAAACCACACAAAAACTCTTTTTAGGTGGACGAGAGCACCTGGCCATGCATAGAAGCAATTAGGGCCCTTTCCTGCCACATACAAAGGTGAAAACAGAGGGAGAATACAAGTGCTAGTCATGTTTTACACTGTATAACAGCGACTTATATGTTAAAAAATTAAAATAGATTTATATATTTTCTTCCAAGCAGCGGGATCATACATATATACACTCTCAATGATTAATGTTGTAATATTCCTTTTCATATGTTAAAACCCTGCAAATATAACTCGTCAAAATATGGCAATATGCTAAAAAAATCCTAGTATTATGTCTATAAATGTACACTTGTTTAGACAGTTAGACACTTTATTCCCGATATTTCTTTTTCATTACAGGCATTAAAACTGGCACGTTACTTGCAATATTAAATAAATTATAAAGGACATTTCAGCTTTTATCGAGAAATAAGAACGAGAAGATATATAAGAGGAGGATTCAAAATGACTGAAAATGTTTTATTTTCCATTAATGAAAACGGCGTTGCATCCATCACTTTAAACCGTCCGAAGGCACTTAATTCTTTATCTTATGATATGTTAAAACCGATTGGTCAAAAACTAAAAGAATGGGAAGAAGATGACCGCATTGCAATTATCGTTTTAAAAGGTGCTGGTACAAAAGGTTTTTGCGCTGGCGGTGATATTAAAACATTATATGAAGCACGCTCTAATGAAGCTGCATTACAACATGCGGAACAGTTTTTTGAAGAAGAATACGAAATCGATACGTTTATTTATCAATACTCAAAACCAATTATCGCTTGTCTAGATGGAATTGTAATGGGTGGTGGCGTCGGCCTTACGAATGGTGCAAAACATAGAATTGTAACAGAGCGCACAAAATGGGCAATGCCTGAAATGAACATTGGATTTTTTCCAGATGTCGGTGCTGCTTATTTCTTAAATAAAGCGCCCGGACAAACTGGTCGTTATGTCGCTTTAACAGCATCTGTGTTACAGGCTGCTGATGTATTGTATATAAGTGCTGCTGATTATTATATGACATCTGATACATTACCTGTTTTCCTTACAGAAATTGAAAATGTTAACTGGAACGGTCAAGATGTACATACTACCTTAAAAGAAATCATTCATAAATTTGCAACTACTCCTAATACAGAAAGTGATCTTGCTTCCTTATTAGAAGAAATTGATAAATATTTTTCATTCCATACAATTGAAGAGATCATCCACTCATTAGAGAAAGATAATGGGACCTTTGCTTTAAAAACGAGAGAAACATTACTATCAAAATCTCCATTTTCATTAAAAGTAACATTAAAACAATTAAGTGATGGAAAAAACAAATCAATAGAAGAATGCTTTGCAACAGATCTCATACTCGCTAAAAATTTCATGAGACACGAAGATTTCTTTGAAGGAGTACGTTCAGTCGTAGTCGACAAAGATCAAAATCCACAATATAAATATAAACAATTAAGTGATGTTTCAGATGAAGAGGTAAATCGCTTCTTCAATCTACTTAATGCATAATAAAGTGAAACTTTAATCCGTGGGGGTTTTCTTCATCCCCACGGATTATTAGTTGAACCAATCGAGCCTTTACGGGCAGTATTACTGCCCGCAAATAGCGGGATAAAAAGGCTAGATGGAAGCACTCTGTTTGCTTCTTCATCTAGCCTTTTACATATGTATCTTCACTGTAAACGAAAAACCATTTCCCCTTCTAATTAAATTGTGTTAAACTAATTTAAATTTAATTTTCGAAAAATTACATAAAAAAAAGGCGGAATGATTGTGGAGAACTATTTTCTTTTTATTATCATGTCTATTTGTCTTATTATTTTACCTGGTCCCGATACTGCAATGGCTACAAAAAATACACTCACCGCAGGAAAAATCGGAGGTGTAAAAACAGTCTTCGGTACATGTATTGCTCTTTTAATTCATACTTTAGCTGCTGTAATTGGTCTTTCAGCTCTTATTGTTAAATCTGCTTTCCTATTTTCTATTTTCAAATATGTTGGTGCTATTTATCTAATCTATTTAGGCATTAAAGCACTTTTGTCTTTAAAAAACAAAAACAGCATAACTACGAATGATCTACCGATGAAACATGCTGATGAAAACAAATCTTGTTTTCGACAAGGTTTTCTTACTAACCTTTTAAACCCTAAAGTCGCTGTATTCTTTTTGACCTTTTTACCGCAATTTTTAACGCCTAATCATAATACGCTTGTTCAGTTTTTGATTATGGGTCTTACCTACCTCATTTTAACAGTGATATGGTTTGCCTTTTATATATTTTTAATTGATAAAATAAGCGTCTTTATGAAAAAGCCTGCTACACAAAGATACATTCAAGGACTTACTGGCATTGTTTTAATTGGATTTGGTATCAAATTAGCTTTCGAAAAAAACAGTTAACGATAAAAAGTACACCTCTCTCTAATGGAGGGCACTGAAAAAGCCCCTTAAAAAAGAAGATAACCCCTACTGTATATAGGAGTTATCTTCTTTTTGTTTTCTATATATTGATAAAGATCCTGTTATTTACTCAAAGTAGACACTTTGTCAGCAGCCTTCTCTAATGAGTGGTGTACTTTTTGTACATGTAACAAGTTACATATATGTTTTATTTATCTATTAAAACCAGCGCTCTGTCACAACTTTTTTACGTGTATAAAATTGAACGCCATCTTTTCCATTTGTTCCAAGATCACCATAGAAGGATGCTTTATTTCCTGCAAATGCAAAGAATGCCATCGGCGCTGGAACGTTTACGTTTACACCAATCATTCCTGCATCAATGTTATCACGGAATGTTTGTGCATGTTTACCGCTTGATGTATAAATAACAGCTCCATTTGCAAATTTTGATTGGTTTGTAAGCTTAATCCCTTCTTCTAAATCTTTTACTCTCACAATACTTAATACCGGAGCAAAGATTTCATCTTGCCAAATTTTCATATCTTGATTTACGTCATCAAAGATTGTCGCTCCAACGAAATACCCCTCACGGGCTTCTTCATTAATTTTACGACCATCCACTAATAAAGTAGCTCCATCTGCTACACCGCTATTAATATAACCTAGCACACGCTCTTTATGAGATTCACGAATTAATGGACCTACATAATTATCTTCATGGAAGCCATCACCGACTTTTAATTTACGCGTTTCTGATACAAGAACATCAATGAATTCATCAGCAATTTCATCCACAACCGCTACAACAGAGCATGCCATACAGCGTTCACCGCTGCTCGCAAATGCAGAGCCAATAACACCTTGTACTGTCTTTTCAAGATTGCAATCTGGCATAACAATCGCATGATTTTTCGCTCCTGCAAGTGCTTGTACTCGTTTTCCATATTTTGTTCCTGTTTCATATACATAGCGTGCCACTGGCTCAGATCCAACAAATGAGACAGCTTGAATATCTTTATTTTCTAGAATGCTATTTACAACATCTTTTCCGCCTTGTACTAAGTTTAAAACCCCTTTTGGGAAACCTGCTTCATAAAATAACTCTACTAGTCTCTCTGCTAAAAGAGGTGTTCTTTCAGATGTTTTTAATACGAATGTATTACCGCAAGCGATTGCTAACGGAAACATCCATAACGGAATCATCATTGGGAAGTTAAATGGTGTAATACCAGCGACAACTCCAATTGGGTAGCGCCAAATTGAACCATCAATTCCACCTGCAATATTTGGAAGTGCTTGCCCCATCATTAAGTTTGGTGTTGATGTCGCAAGTTCTACAGCTTCAATCCCACGCTGTACTTCTCCACTTGCATCTTTTAATGTTTTCCCATTTTCTAATGTAATAATTTTAGCAAGCTCGTCTTTGTTTTCTTGTAAAAGTTGTAAGTATTTATATAATTGTCTTGAACGATTTGGAGCCGGTACTTTAGACCATGTTTCATAAGCTGCTTTTGCAGCTTCTACAGCACGATCGACATCTTCTTTTGGTGAAAGCGGAACATAAGCAATTATTTTTCCTGTTGCAGGATTCGGAACAGCTTCAACTTCCGTACCAGTAGATTCTACCCATTCACCATTAATATGATTTTTCACTCGTTTAATTTCTGTTGTAATCATTATATTCGCCCCTTTTTGTTTTATAAAATAGTAATGAAAGTATGATAAGCTTTACACCTATATAAATTCATTTTAATTTTTCGGCATCTAAACCCCTGCTATGCAGAATAAAAAGTAACCTACACTCGTTTGCTCTTTCTGTTTTTACTTCGCATGTGGCTGAAAAAGGCACTGACCGCTTTATGTATGGCCAGATGCTCTCTCCCACCTAAAAAGAGGGGTTTTATGTCGATTTTTTAATTGATGTATATATAGTCATTATTCATGACTAGAGATTAATTGCTCACTTACCTTCTTATATAAAGCAGCCATGTCTTTTTCACCATATCCTGCTTTACCCGCTTCATCATACAAGTCCAATAGCATTTCACTCACTGGTAAGTGAAGCTCATTTTCTTTCGCTAAATCAACTGCAAATCCTAAATCTTTCTTTAATAGATTTACAGTAAAACCTGGTTCATAGTTTTCTAGTGCAATAAAGCTTTTATAATTACGTTCGTAGATTCTACTTTGACCGTAACTCACATTTAAAATATCGAACATTTTATCTAAGTCCATATTGTTTTTCTTTGCTAATGTCAGAGCTTCACTAACACCCGCTGTGTAAAAACCAATTAGTAAGTTATTAATGAGCTTTACAGTTGTACCACTATCAATTTGCTCACTGACATGAAAAACATTTGCTCCTAATACTTCCATCGCTGGTAAACCTTTGTCATACACTTCTTTCGATCCGCCAACCATAAAAGTTAGTGTTCGATTTTCCGCCCCAATCACACCACCACTAACTGGTGCTGCTAGGAAGTCTATTTTTTTACTATTCGAAAATTCAGCTATTTCCTTATTCAACTGTGGCGCTACTGTACTTGTATCAATTAGTACAGCATTCGGATGACTGTTCTCAATCAATCCTTCTTCTCCAAAATAAACAGCTTCAACAGCTCGTGAGGATGGTAAACTTGTAAAAATCAAATCACATGTTTCTGCTAATTTTGCAATTGATAAACCGACAATTCCCCCTTCTTTCTCGAAGGAAGCTTCAGCATCTTTATTCAAATCAACTCCATACACCGTGTAATTTGATTTAACTAAATTTTTAGACATTGGAAGACCCATATTACCTAACCCAATAAAACCAATCTTTTTCATATTGTTCTCCTCCTATTAAACAATATATTTTCCGCGATTTATAATCGCTTTCGCAATTTCTCTCTTTTTCGTAAATACGTTCGTATATAGAGGCACTGACAATTGACGGATTTCATCTAGAATAACGTTTCTATTTTGCTCTTCTTGCACTGCTGCAGAAAGAAGAACAATTGCCGCTGATTCTACTTTACGATATCCTTCTTCACAAAGAACATCTGTTATGATCTGTTTTGTATGTTCTTTTTCCTCACCATTTTTACTTACCGCTTTCTTCGTACGTAAAAATGCTGATTCCATTACATACACATCTTTCAACATGTCTGCTAATACGCGTGAATATTCTTGTTCTTGTTCAATTTTTAATTCAGGAGTTTTAGATAGCGTTTTCAAAGATTGTTTCAATAATTGTTTCGATAATAAAATATAGCGAAGATTTCGTTCTATATTTTCAAATGTGCCTTCGTCCACTTGATCCCCTATTTGCTTCATTTGTTTCATTAACATTTTCGCAATGGTTAATCGGTTAATTTCATTCGTTCCTTCAAATATACGACTAATTCTAGCGTCACGATATAATCGTTCTACTTCATATTCTTGCATATAACCATAACCACCGTGAATTTGTACAGCTTCATCTACAATATGTCCAAGCGTTTCTGAAGCATTCACTTTGTTAATAGCACATTCCATTGCAAATTGAGACATTTTTTGCATGATGCTTTCATCACTCTCATGAATTGCTTCATCAATCACACCTGCTGTTCGATAAGCTGCACTCTCCGCACCGTATGTAGCAATAATCATATTTGCAATTTTCTCTTGAATCATGGTGAAATCCACTAATTCTGTTTGAAACTGCTTTCGTTCCTTTCCGTATTGAACAGATAGCCCAATTGCTTGCTTTGCTGTGCCAATATTTCCAAAAGCGAGTTTCAGCCTAGCAAAATTGAGAATATTAAGAGCTACGTGATGTCCCTTACCAACTTCTCCTAAAACATTTTCAGCAGAAATTACGACATCTTCTAAAATAAGTGTTGCAGTAGAAGAACCTTTAATACCCATTTTCTTTTCTTCTAGGCCAATTGAGACACCTTTACATGTTCTTTCGACAATAAATGCTGTCATTCCTTTATTTGTTTTCGCAAAAACAACATATACATCAGCCATGTGAGCATTTGTAATCCACTGCTTTTCACCATTTAATGTCCAGGCTGTTCCATCCTCATTTAATACAGCACTTGTTTTTGCGCTTAATGCATCAGAACCAGCGTTAGGCTCCGTTAATGCATAAGCACCAATCCATTCACCTGATGCAATCTTAGATAAGTATTTTTCCTTTTGCTCTTTTGTTCCATAGTATATATATGGTAATGTTCCTACTCCGGCATGAATATTAAAGGAAACACTAAACGCTCCTGCATACCCCATCTTTTCCGCTACAAGTCCAGACACCGCTTTTCCTAATTCAAATCCACCATATTCTTCTGGAACCTCTATACTTAACAATCCAAGTTCTCCAGCCTTTTCAAATAATTGGCGAGAAACTTCATAATTGTGCTGCTCGATATTTTCAATTTGAGGAACAATTTCTTGTTTCACAAATTGTTCCGTTGTTTTTGCAATTAAATCTTCATCACCGGAGAAATCCTCAGGTGTAAAAAAGGTAGTATTAAGCTCCTTATTCAGCGAAAAAAATTCGTCCCATTGCAACTTTGTTTTCTCCATCTGTATCCCCCTATCATTTCGGTCTTCATTTTCTTTATATGCAAAATCTATGCCAAACTAAAAACTTGATAAAACACGGGCAACATGAAAAGAAAACGTAAAACTGTCTAGACAGTTTTACACGGTTATAACAATTTGTTTAGATTTTAAATCGTGACAATTTGTTATACAAGGTCGCCCTAGAAATCCCTAATAATGCTGCTGCTTTTGACTTATTCCCCTTTGCTTCTTTTAAAACGCGTTCGATTAACCCTCGTTCTTCTTCTTCACGCACCACCCTCATGGCTTCTTGTTTTGCCGGTAAAGACTGAATCATAGGTACTAATTTCTTCTGTTCCATATCTCGATAATAGAATTCTTCTGGCAAATCTTTAGCTCGTATATGTGCATCATCTGATAGTGCAAATAGCCTTTCTAACACATTGATTAATTCACGAACATTACCTGGCCAATTGTAATGGAACATAAGACGTAATACTTCTTTATCAAGTGTCTTTTCTTCAACACCATACATTTGACACAGTTTTTGTACATGTTCTTCGACAATGAGTGGAATGTCTTGTTTTCGAAAGCGAAGCGGTGGAATATGAATCGGAATAACATGAAGACGATGATATAGATCCTCTCTAAATGTACCTTCTCTAACCATTTGTTTTAAATCTTTATTTGTCGCTGCGATTAACCGGAAATCAACAGGGATTGGATGGGTATCACCTATTCTTTCTATCTCTCTTTCTTGTAAAACACGTAAAATTTTTACCTGCGTTAATAAGGACATATCACCAATCTCGTCTAAAAATAATGTGCCATGATTCGCAAGTTCAAATTTCCCTGCCTTCCCATTCTTTTTCGCACCTGTAAAAGCACCTTCTGCATAACCAAACAGTTCGGATTCTAGTAAATTATCTGGAATAGCAGCACAGTTGACACTAATAAATGGACCATCTTTCGTCATACCTGTATCATGTATAGCACGTGCAAATTGTTCTTTACCGACACCACTTTCTCCAGTGATTAACACAGAAGCTTTGGACCCCGCTGCTTTTCGAGCCATTTTTTTCGTTTCAGAAATTGCCTGGCTTTCTCCGAGAATATCTTCAAATCGTATTTGTTTCTTTTTCGGTTTAGAAAATGCCGGTTTGACACCACCATCTTTTTGATCAAACCTCTCTAATATTTTATAAATATCTGAAATCCCTTCATGAATAAGCATGCCTACAGCACCTATCACTCTTCCTTGCTTCCAAATTGGCATCCGATGCACAACTAAATTTTGTCCTTGCAAACGATGTACTTGATTTCTTTCTGGTACCCCTGTTTTCAATACAACTGGAAGCCTCGTATTCTCAATTACATTTTCGGCGAACTGTCCAATTGCTTCTTCTTTCGTTACACCAACAAAGCGACTATACATATCATTAAACATTTGAATAACACCGTTTTCATCCACAATCGCGATGCCTTCATACGCAGTATCAAATGAAAGTCGTAACCATTCCATGACATGTTGCGATTCTTCTAATTGTTGTTTTATAAATTCTTGAAAAGCAAAAAGCTCATTTTGACCTATAATACCTTCTAGCACTCCGCTTTTTTCATTGATCACATAAAATGGTAGATGCTGAACGACTTCCATTGTTGTTGTTCCATTTCCCTTATGAAAGAATTGATCTATGATGATATGAACTGAGGTACTCTCATCTCTTTTTTCTTTCATCCACTGAACACAATCTAATAATTTTACAATGCCGATCATTCGTTTTCCCTCTAGTACAGGCAGTTCATTAGTTTTTGATACGATAAGTAGATCGATCGCCTCTGCAATCGTATTACTCATTTTCACAAACTGAAAATCTTCATTCAGCCATCTTCCTACAGAGTAATCTTCTATAGAGTTCATATGTTTCCACCTCTTTTGCAAGCAATTAGAGAATATGAAAAGGCGATGACTCTCCACATCAAGCAGTTGTTTCGCCAAAGATGTATCATCATCGCCTTTTCCCTTTGTTTTATTGATCTTCAGATAAAACTGTTTTTGCAATTCCGTTATCTAATTCTTCAAAATCATGATACGAAATTGTTTCATACAATTCACTTCTCGTTTGCATATTAGATAGACCTTCTTTTTGTGAGCCTGTTTCTTTAATAAGTGTGAACACACGCTCATATGCTTTTGCTGCAACGCGAAGTGATGTAACTGGATAAATTACCATTTGGAATCCCATATTTGCAAATTCTTCTGCACTATAATATGGTGTTTTTCCAAATTCAGTCATGTTCGCAAGCAGCGGAACATTTACTTTACTATTAAATAAACGGAATTCTTCCTCAGATTGAAGTGCTTCAGGGAAAACAGCATCCGCACCTGCTTTTACATAAGCAATTGCTCTTTCAATCGCTGCATCCAATCCTTCTACGCCGCGAGCATCTGTACGTGCTACAACAACAAGTGTTGGTGCTACTTCTTTAATCGCTTTAATCTTCTGTACTAATTCCTCAGTAGAAACAAGTTTTTTTCCGTTTAAATGTCCACATTTCTTCGGTAATTGTTGATCTTCAATTTGGACAGCAGCTACATTTGCTTCCACCATCTCTACAGCTGTTCTCGCTACATTTAACACTCCACCAAATCCTGTATCAATATCGACAAGAAGAGGTAAGTCAGTTGCCCTAACAAGGTCTCTTGCTCTTTCAGCTACTTCAGTAGACGTTACAATACCTAAATCTGGTAAACCCTTACTTGCTGTATACGCAGCTCCCGATAAATAAAGAGCCGAAAATCCAGTATTTTTTGCAACAAGAGCAGCCATTGCATCATGTGCACCAGGGATTTGTAAAATTCCAGGTGCTTCTACTAAAGCTCGGAATCGATTAGCAAGCTCTTCTTGTGTTGACTGTTTATTCACAACCCAAGCCATTTTTATTCCCCCTATACTTAAATTAAGAAAAGATCTACAAATTCATTTACATTCATAGTTTCTAATTTTTCTTCATTCAAACAAGCTTCATGAATTTTTTCTTGTTGCTTATTAGAATAATGAACGGCCATATTTGCAGAGAACTTTTGAACAATCTTTGGAATTGCTTCATCTCTACGGAAACGGTGACCTAATGGATATTCACACTCTACATTTTCTGTTACTGTGCCATCTTTAAAATGAACTTGAACAGCGTTGGCGATTGAGCGCTTGTTCGGATCAAGGTAATCCAAACTATACTGTTTATTTTCTACAACAACCATTTTGTTGCGCAATTCATCTACGCGAGAATCTGATGCAACTTCATCTTCATAGTCATCTGCAACGATATCACCTTTTAATAAACCGATTGCCGTAATGTATTGTAAACAGTGATCACGGTCAGCTGGGTTATTTAATGGACCCTCTTTATCAATAATACGAACTGCTGATTCATGTGTCGTAATTGTAATACGATCAATTTCATCTAATCGTTCTTTCACTTCTGGATGTAATCTCACTGCACATTCTGCAGCTGTTTGAGCATGGAATTCTGCTGGATATGACACTTTAAACAATACATTTTCCATTACATAAGAATCTAAAGGTCTTGCTAATTTTAGTTCTTGCTTGTTAAACAATACATCTTGGAATCCCCATCCTGGTGCAGATAATGCTGTTGGGTAACCCATTTCACCTTTTAATGCAGTAAGTGCAAGATGAACACCACGGCTTGTTGCATCCCCAGCTGCCCATGACTTACGTGAACCTGTATTTGGAGCATGACGATATGTACGAAGACTAGAATTATCAATCCATGCATGAGACAATGCATTAAAGATTTCTTCACGTGTACCACCAAGCATTTTCGTAACAACTGCTGTTGTCGCTACTTTTACGTATAACACATGATCAAGACCAACGCGGTTTAAACTATTTTCTAATGCAAGTACACCTTGGATTTCATGCGCTTTAATCATCATTTCAAGTACATCTCGTACTTTTAATGGTTCTTTTCCCTCTGAAATACGAACGCGGCTCACATAATCTGCAACAGCTAAAATGCCACCTAAATTATCAGACGGATGTCCCCATTCTGCTGCAAGCCATGTATCGTTATAATCTAACCAACGAATCATACAGCCAATATTAAAAGCACCGCGTACTGGATCAAGTACAAATGATGTTCCCGGTACACGTGTACCATTTGGCACAACAGTTCCTGGTACGACAGGTCCTAGTAATTTCGTACACTCTGGATATTGCAGTGCTAAAATTCCACATCCAAGCGTATCAAGTAACACATAGCGTGCTGTACTGAATGCTTCTGAGCTTGTCACCTCTTTATTTAATACATAATCCGTAATCTCTTCTAAAATTGCATCTTTTTGTTTAATTTCATTTGTTTTAATCATGCTATCCTTCCCTTTCTGTCGAAAATTCGTTATTATTAAGAATGGGTGTCGGTCAAACACCCACCTGGCGGGCGGCCTTAACAACTCCCCAGTTGTTTTTATTTGCTAAGCACATGTCGCTCGCCGATATAATTTACACGTGGGCGGAACAATCGATTATTTGTATGTTGCTCAATCACATGCGCACATAAGCCTACCGTTCTTGAACTGAAAAAGATTGGTGTATATAGTTGAATTGGAATACCTAACATCCAATAGACTGGAGCAGCATAATAATCTAAGTTTGGATAGATTCCTTTTTCCTTCTCCATAATCTTTTCTCCAGCTTCACACATTTCATATAGTGTATAATCGCCTTTCACATCACATAGCTGTTTTAATGCTTCTTTCATCATAAGCGCTCTTGGATCCATCTTCTTCATGTAGACGCGATGCCCAAATCCCATGATTTTCTCTTTGTTATGTAATTTCTTATGCAGTAACTCTTCAAATTTCTCAACATTTCCTGCTTCTAACAACATGTACATAACCGCTTCATTTGCGCCGCCATGTAAGCTTCCTTTTAAAGATGCAACTGCACCTGTTAAAGCACCGTATAAATCCGATTGCGTAGATGCTATAACGCGAGCTGTAAATGTAGAGTTCGGCATTTCATGTTCACTATATAAAACAAGAGAGCGATCGAATATTTTTTCTTCCAGCTCAGTTGGTTTTTTACCAGTTAACATGTAGAAGAAATTCGCACTATACGATAATTCTTTAAGGGGTTGAACAGGCTCTTCATTATTTAAAATATGATAACTGTTTGCCACAATATTTGGCACTTTGCTTAGCAGTTTATAACCACGATCTTTATTTACTTCTAACGAACGATTTTCAATATCGTTATCGTAACCAGCTAACGCAGATACACCTGTACGTAATCCATCCATAGGATGCGTTTCTTTTGGCAATGCTTTTAAAACATTGAACACACCTTCTGGCACTTCATATTCTTCTTTCAATTTCTTTTCAAGTGTTGTTTTTTCATCCTCACTTGGTAGGTGTTCCTCTAATAAAAGGTGCACAATGTCTAAATACTCTTTTGTCTTTGATAGCTCGATTAAGTCATATCCTTGAATAACAATTTCACCTTTTACTGTGTCAAGAAACGAAATTTTCGTCTCCGCTGCAACTACACCATCTAATCCCGGGGAAAATTTTTCTTCAGCTTTCATTATCATTTCCTCCAATCCTAATAGATCTTCGTGCACATAATTGTAAGCATTTACAATATTGTGAAACTACATTTCTACTTCAATGTATCAGAGTTTTTAGAAGATTTCAATTTATTTTATAATGATAAGTTTCCTATACTTTTCCTGCTGTAACAAAATTATTTTTTAAGAATAACGTATAAATTTTTTATCAAAAAGTTCGATATTCTTCCTTTTCTTTTGAACCGAAATATATTAATTTTCAACAAAATTCCCTGTAAAGCTTACAAAGAAAACAATTTATTCCATTTATTTATTAATTTTTTCCAGAATATAAAAAAAGCGAGTTGTACATACACACAACTCACTTACACATATTTTATATATTGCTATTAATACAATACAATTTTTATATAAGATATTTTTATTTTTAATAAAGTTATTATTTTACATAATTGAATTCAATCTCATCCATTTCTGTTTGATAACTCACAACTAATTCATAGTCTTGAAACTAGTAAATATCATCCGCATCAACAAAAAATTAGATGCCGTCCCGTTCAGTAGGTGTTGCTATATCTTCTGGCGCTTCAAAAGCTAATCCGAAAAAATAACCGGATTGAATTGTGCTATTTCCACCATATCTAACAACAAACCGAACAAAATCGTCAGTCTATAGATTCAATTTTAATGTCATACTTTAAATCTACTTTCTTAATAAAATTCTCTTTACAGCTCAAAATCAATAAAAATATCCAAGCTCTTTTCTACGTAACCTCATATTATATATCAAAAATAGGAGGTGAAAATTATGACTCATATTATTGATTTCCAAGCTACTCAACCACGTAATAAAACAGATGCAGGACACCCAACACCAATTTTGCATACTCCTAAAAAAAATAACGTTGCTCAGTTACGAATAAATATCCCTCATAGAAATTCTCGTGATAATACAGTCGAATTAATTGCAACAGTTGGAGTTGAAGGAATTACAAATATCGCTCAAATCGTGTTTCGTATTTTCCGTGATACAACTCAGATTTTCAATACACAAGTTGGAATCGAATCAACTGGTTCAGAACAATTTTATGCTATAACTTTCCAAGCAATTGACAAAGATCTAAGATCTGGAAAGCATGTTTACACGCTAACTGCTGAAAATATTACATCTGATGCAGAAGCTGCAATAGTAGGTCCAATTTCTTTTAGCGCGTTAGCAATCGGTAACCATGACGATTGGTGTTAATAGAGCTGCTAAACTATTTAAATTTGCTTAAGTAAGGAAGAACTCATTTTTTGTTCTTCCTTTTTCTTGTTTACATTCACTTTTTATTCTTTAAAAACTTATGTACACATTTACAGCTTGTGCAAGAATATACTGCTCTATAATGCAATTTAGGAGTGATCTTTTATGTATGTATTCCCTACAAGAATTGCCGTTGCAGCTCCTGTAGCTCCTTCTGTACATGTTGCCCCAGTCCACGCAGGAAGTTCTGATGTTGGCGTTGAACTTCCCGCAACTTGGCAGCACTATCAACTGCCCGGTGCAGCAGTCCCTTCCTTTTGGCAGCACGGCACACCGCCTAGTGGCACTCCCTATTATGGTCCAGGTTATCCCACTCCTTCTCCATATGCTCCCTCCCAAATTTTCTATCATTTCCCTTCAATTTATTTTCAAAATTTTTATGGGACTTTTAACATATAGTAATAACACAGAGGCTTTTCACTGCATAAAAAAAACACCTACGTTACCGATTCATATACGGTATCATAGGTGTTTTTGAATACATTTCTATATGCTATAGACTTTTAGGAAACTCTATATTTATTGGTTTGATGTTGTCTCCCCTTGGCCATTTCCGTTTCCACCACTTGGTGGGTTTGGATTTCCTGGGCCATTTCCGCTTCCACCGCTTGGTGGATTTGGATTTCCTGAGCCACTTCCGTTTCCACCGCTTGGTGGGTTTGGATTTCCTTGACCATTTCCATTCCCACTACTTGGTGGGTTTGGATTTCCTTGACCATTTCCATTTCCACTGCTTGGTGGATTTGTACTTCCTGGGCCATTTCCATTTCCACTGCTTGGTGGATTTGTACTTCCTGGGCCATTTCCGTTTCCACCGCTTGGTGGGGTTCCTTGACCATTTCCATTTTGATTATTTGTTGCATTGTCTTGATTTTGATCATTTTTCTTATTTTCTTCATTTTGTTGTTCTTGTTGTTTTTTCTGTTCATCTGTTTGTTGCTGTTGTTCTTGTTGTTTATTTTGATCATCATTTTGCTTCTGATCACTTGAGTTTGAATTTGACGTGCTCGGATTTGGAGAAGAATCTGATTTTGCACCTTTCACACGCAATTCACTACCCTCTTGAACAACACTACTTGGCATTTTGAACTTAGCACTACTTGTTCCAAATTTACCCATCATTTCTTTAAATATAAGTTGAGCAATTTTTGTATTCTTACTACTAATATAATTTTCAGAGCTATTTTTCATATATCCAGTCCACACCGCCATTGTATATTGCGGTGTATAACCTGCAAACCAACTATCACGTGATGCATTAGATGGTATATGATATTTTGCTATATCCTCAGGTGAATAATTCGTTGTTCCTGTTTTACCCGCAACATCTAAAGAGCTTACATTTGCTGCTGTACCTGTACCTGAACTAACAACTGAACGCAACATATCAGTAATCATGTATGCTGTATAGTCTTGCATAACAACTTTTGCTTTTGGTTCAAAGCTTTTTGATTTTCCATCCGGATAAACTACTTTTCTAACAAAGTGCGGCTTTATATATTTCCCGCCATTACCAAATGCTGCATATGCTCCTGCAACTTCAGTTGGTGAAGCTTCATTACTACCAATCGCATTCGATTCCACTGCTGCTTTATCAAATGGAATTCCTAAACTTTCTGCAAAGCCTTGCGCTTTACTTAATCCAACTTCCTTCGCTGTTTTAATCGCTGGTATGTTGCGAGACATCTTAAGAGCATCACGCATTGTCATCATACCTTTATACGACTTATCAGCATTTTGAACTTGTTGACCTGTTGAATACTTATATGGTGAATCATCTAATTGATGATAAGTTGGCCATTTCAAATATTCAATTGCTGGACCATAATCAAAGATTGGCTTCATTGTTGAACCTACTGAACGCTCTAGCTCGATAGCCATATTGTGTCCTTTAAATGTAGCTTTATTTTCACCACGGCCACTACCTACAGCACGAACTTCTCCCGTTTTTGTATCCATAAATGTGAAAGCACCTTGGAATTGATCATTCGGGTAACCAATAATATTTTCATTTAAAATCTTATCAGCATGCTTTTGTGCTTCTTGATCTAACGTCGTGTATATAGATAAACCATCTGATCCAATATTTACATCTGGTAATTCTTTTTCTACTTCTTTCATCACTGCATCTATAAATGCAGGATATGGCATTTCTGTTACCTGTTTAGCTGGAAGAAGTCCTTTGTCTACAGGTACTTTTGATGCTTCTTCCATTTGTTCCTTAGAAATATAACCATGTCGATTCATTAGATGAAGCACAACGTTTCTACGTTCTGTTGCTCTCTCTACATTTTCTGGTTTTGTTGGATCATAAATGCTAGGTCCTTTTGGTAATCCTGCAAGCATCGCAGCCTCTGGTAAAGTTAAATCTTTTAATTCTTTCCCGTAGTAATTTTCCGCTGCTGTTGCAATACCATACGAACGATTTCCTAAGTTAATCTTATTCAAATACATCTCTAATATTTCGTGTTTTGAATATTGTTGTTCTAACTTATAGGCTAAATATATTTCTTGCGCTTTTCGCTTAGCTGTTTTATCCATAGATAAGAAATAGTTTTTGATAACCTGTTGCGTGATTGTACTTCCACCTTGTGAACCATAATTCCCAGTAAGACTGACTAAAACGGCACGTGCAGTACCTTTAAAGTCGACCCCACTATGTTCATAAAAGCGTGCATCTTCTGTAGCTAAAAATGCGTTTTCTACCAACTTCGGTACTTGATCATACGTAATTTCTGTCCGTTTCTCTTTCCCATACTCATATATCAGTTTGCCATCTTTATCATAGATTTTTGCTGATAACGGATTGACAAGCTTTGACTTCTCAAGTTTAGGAGCATCCTTAATCATAATGAAAAAAGTAGTTACTCCTCCTACGAGCGCCACGATTCCAAGTATTAAACAACCAATCAAAAATTTACGAAAAAACGATGTTTTACCTTTTGATTTTGCTTTTTCTTTTGTTTTTCCTTTTGTAACAGTTGGCTGTTTTTTCTTTTGAACTTGTCTTCGCTCTTCTCGAGAACGATAATTTTCTGACATGTTGCTTTCTCCTGCCTTTCAATTCTCCCATTGATTTACTTGAAAATGAAATATTGCTCTTTCTTTAGTAAATACACCTATCATCGATAAAAATAGTTCATCAAAAACCAAATCCCAAAGTACTACTCGTTACTTTCTTAACTTGCAGATTGTACAAATAATGCAATACTTTCAGACAAACCATTTTTCTCTTCTGTTCCTCTAATAATGCTCTCCTTTAACACATAGAATAGAACAGGTCGATTTTCAAGTTTTCCAAAATAGAATACCCCCGTATAAATAATATACCTTTTTTACATTTGGTCAAACTTCTCCATTTAAATCATGCTAGCAAATCAAAGGTGACATAAAAATAGCACAACAATATGAACTTCGTGTGAACTTACAAAAAAGTAAATTCAACAACTGGTAATCATACTTACTATACATCATCTAAGTATTATAATTCTACAAAATAGTAGGATTTTACCTCATAAACTTCTAAGTATATTTAAAGAAGGGAGATGAACAAACATGACCCTATATCCAGTCATTTCCAAGAAATTAGTCGCTGTAGGTTATAATCCATCATCTATGATTTTACGAATTAAGTTTAGAAATAGCACATACGATTTCTATGATGTACCAGAAAGTATTTACAAAGGATTACTAAACGCTCCATCAAAAAGCTACTATCACGATACTTACATTAAAAATTCTTATCGTCACACTAAAATTTAACATAACCACTATTCATACAATCAGGCAATGTGTACAAAAAGAAGACATTATGCGATTCAACATAATGTCTTCTTTTCATTAATATGGAATATATTCGTAATGCCATCCCTTTTCATCGAGCCAAGCAGTGAATTTGTCTAGTCCTGGATTACTCATCTTCTCAGTTAGTACGTACGGTGTAGAATTTTCACCTTCGAAAATGATAGAACCTTTTATATTCTGCTCTAATAAAATCCCAGAAACTTCTTTGACCGCTTCAAGTCCTAAACCGCCTGTTTTTACTTTTCTTCTCCCATCATCTGCCAATGCATTTTCTCCTCCAATAAACCATGATAAACTTTTATCGCCTATAAGATAATTCAAATCGCATTTTCCAATGCCAGCCACATTCCCCGAATCAGTGTATTGCCATATGTCGCATACATAAGCTGGTTTGTTTCCGCCATAACGAGGGATCCAAAGAAAATCCGCTTTCACTCCACTTAATCCATACTTGTTGTACATGTGGTGACCTACATATAACCCCACTCTCCACCCCGCCGCTTGACAAGTATTAATAAACACTTGAGATGCTTCAGCCAACTTATTAGGACCACAGCTTTTAAGTGTATCGTCTTCTACATCTAGTACAAGAAACTTAGCATTAGGACTTGTTCTTGCCATAAAATCTTTCGCTTCTACAATTGCATCTTTAACCGAAGCATAACAGCCATACGCATATGCAGCATGCGAGACACCGCGTTGCTCCAAATTCGCGACATAGCTTTTATACTGCTCATCTACTGTTCTTGAGCCATACTGTACCCGGCAGATTGCAAGAGCAATTTGTGGCGCCGCTACATCCCAATTAATATTCACGTTCCACTTAGAGATATCAATAATATGTTTCTTCATACTTTATCTGCTCCTTTCTTAAGATAACATTCAAAGCTTGTCTTGTTGTTTATTCCAATGGGTAAAACAATGGTAATGCTTTACTTAATGGATTACCATCTAACGATATGTATATAGCTCAAACTATATATGAATAGGCGTTTTGTTTTATAATTTCAAACCTACTACAAAAATCTCCAAGTAAAAATACACATGAGGCTATTCTTTTACTATAGAAATAAAAAATGACTCCTATTATTTAGAAGTCATTTTTTAGAAAAGTAAATTTTCTAATATATACATACCACTTCAGTTTCTATTTCGTTTATTTATTTTGTCGTATGCTTTAATTTGTTTCTCAAGACTTCGGTCAGCTTTTTTATCATGCACTACAAGGATCGCATGTATAACTCCTGGCACCCAAACAATCAGTGTTAAAAAGAAGTTTACAATTGCTTGAAATGGCTTTCCACAAAGTAATACTGCAAGTGGCGGAAAAAGAATCGCTAACAAATACATCATTCTTATCAAGTCTCCTCATTGTAAATTGTTTGACTAACAGCATCTAAGCAATGCGCTACTATATAAGTGCAAATCGAAAAACCTACATAAAAACCCCTTTCTTTTAGGTGGGCGAGGGCATCCGGCCATGCATAGAAGCGGTCAGGGCCTTTTCCTGCCACATGCAAGGATTAAAACAAAGGAAGAAAGCGAATGCAGATCGTGTTTTGTTCTACATAGCAACAACTTATATGTTAAAAAATTAAAATGGATTTATATAAAGTGAAATTTTAATCAGTGGGGGTTTTCTTCATCCCCCACTGATTATTAGTTGAACGAATCGGGCTTTTACGGGCAGTTGATCCCCCACCTAACTTCTTTGCTTTTGCTGAATTTTGAGGTGGGGGTCTTACTGCCCGTAAATAGCGGGATAAAAGAGATAAGAAGCATCCTATTGGACGCTTCTTATCTCATAGCCATTCAATTTTCCTATACCGAACAAATCTATTTCTGTATCAATTAATTTATGAATAAACCTCACTATCTTTGTTCTACCTTGCAAAGTTTCCCCTTCAGTGGTAATAAGTTCAAATACTGGTTGCTCATTCTTCTTCATTATTTCAATAAAAATTTTATTTTGATCAGTAGTTCCACGTATAATGACTTTCCAGTCTAAATAGTTATCAATACTTACATAAGCTACATGAAAATCTATTTCCTCTTTTCTCTCTCCTAAATAAGTGACTTTCTCTAATTCAAACTGTGCCATTTCCACTACCTCCCTTTTATTACATATTCGACAGAAAAGAAGGAAAACCTACAACGTATAATGATCTAATACTATTTTTTGATGATGATAATAAACACGAAAAGCATTTCTTTCTATATTCCTTGTCCCATCTAAAAAAATAAACCTTTTAACTACCTTTATCGATTTTCAAATTATCCCTTTTGTTTTCCGTTTCAATTTCCGTTAATCCGATTGCTGAGATTAACGTTCCAATTGCCTGTATCCAAATACCGATCAGTCCCGTTAATCTCTCATCCTCTCCTTCTTCTTCCTTCTCCTTATCTGTAAGGTTTTTCTTATCTATTTCTCCTCTTTCTTCTTTTTCTCCTTTCGATATGTTGTGTATCCCTTGATAGGCTTGCATCCCAGCCCCTAAACTTTGCAGTGAATTTCCAAATACAATTAACCATGGAATATCAGTAATCTTATTGAGTAGTGCTGCTTCCACCCCAAGAAACGCACCAACAGACTGCAAACTGTTTCCCGTAATAATAAGATAATCATTCCCTTTCATTTTCCTTTGTCGATTAAAAAATGTTCCGATTACATTTGAAACATTTCCTAAAGCTAACAGCTCAATCCCTGTTTTTTCCAAGGATTCACTTCTTTTTTTTATTTTTTCCTCTTCACTTTTGATATCCTTCTTTTCCTCTATGTTTTCTACCACACGATCTGGTTTTACCAGTTGCAATATATACCCAAGAGCTTGTAATGAACTACCAACAATAACAAGCTCTGATTCAGCGTCTTCCTCCCCTACAAACCCTCTCGTTGTACCAATAGCCGCTATAAGATTACCACCAACTTGAAACCATGCCCCTGTAACTTTTAAATTCCTTAGGTTCATATTTTTCATCACCTATATTAAAATGCCAATTATTCATTTCAACTTAAAGGTCTGCCATGCTCCTATTTAAAACCATTACAAAACCAAATGCTTTGTTCTACTGTTTCGAATTCTTATCTTGCCACCTTACGATAACACCCGTATTTCTCCATTTTATTTTCTATATGTAATTTTGTGCATCATAACCTCTTCACTATTTTTCAAAACAAAAACTCCTTATCCAAAAAGNNCTTTTTGGATAAGGAGTTTTCAATGAGTATGAAATAAGCGACTTACGCTTTTTTCATATTTCAATATATGCTTGTCCTATTAAAATGGTGCATAATCTTTATATTTCTTTCTCCGTTCATGTTACATGTTTCAAATTGTGATAGAGCATTCAAGAACAAACACTATGATAGAAGCAAATGATTTATAATAGAATGCCGAAAGGGTTATTATCCTTGTTAAACATGACTCCAACATTTCTACATCTATTTATACATAATCCAATACTCTTATATTAACTTCATCTATATAACCCATCTCTTCCTTTAGATTCCAAACCAAGATTTTTCGTGATATTCACACCTATATACTCCAAAAATCAGTGTTGATATCGTTATTATTTTTATATTTAACCTTTTCTTTCCCGCACTTTTCACACTGATAAATGTAAGCAGCACCTAATTGTCCTTTTTTAAAGTCCTCACAGTCCTGCATCCTAACAAAATTGTATTTATGTTTACAGTTAGATCTCTCAGGATTTTTTCCAAACCATCCCTTTAGCATATAACAATTAAACTCCTTTCATAAAGCCTTTATTTTATTTCATGCTCTTGTTCAACCCTTCAATTTCATTTTGCAATCTTCTAAATTGATCAAATTGCAGTGCTACAGATTTACTACTGTTTCTAGCATAATCATGTTTTACTAATAATACGCCTGTATCATGAAACATCGCTTCTAGTTCTTCTCTAATCAAGACTTTCGTAATATTCGCTATTTTTATAGCGGATAAAATCGCAATTTCATGAAAATTTAATTCTATTTTATTGGGACAAAACGCTTCTTCAACCAATGTAACATGGTTTGTATGAATAAAAGCAACGAGATTACTTGATTTAGCATCTGTTAAATCTACTTGTTTAATAACATTATTCATATTATTAGTTCCTCCCTTACTTTATTATTAGGCATACATTTATCAGTAAAATTTAATTTTTTTAACCCTTAGTAAGTGACCTTTATCTTACTCTTGATTGTATGAATAGAATATCTCCCACTATATGTTCAATCAATAATTATTACCTTGTTCATTCTATTTTAACATTTAAAAAACAAAATATCCTACGATAAATTCATGAAAAAATTTTAACATTTCCCTATGAATTTATACCTTATTAACGAGCATGCCCTCTTCACTTTATAATGTAATATTCATCCAATGAACCTTTTGAAATATAAAATCATATTGTAATTTTAACAACTATATAAATCCATTTTAATTTTCCGACATCTAAATCCCTGCTATGCAGAATAAAAAGTAACCTTCACTTATTTGCTCTTTCTGTTTTTACTTCGTATGTGGCAGAAAAAGGACCTGACCGCTTCTATGCATGGCCAGATGCTCTCTCCTACCTGAAAAAGGGGGTTTATGTCGTTTTTTTAATTGATGTATATATACTTATAAAGTAGGTGAAAATTATGCCATCAGTTGTAGCCAATCTAGTTGTACAAAGCAGTAATGGTTCTTTTAACTTAGGTGACTTTTACAATGTTTCTCCAAAGGAAAATACAAAGGCTTACAATGGTTCAGGAGCCTCTAATGTCGCTTTTATTGTTAACACTTTTAATGGTGTTAGTGCAACAAACACATTTGATTCTGATCTTGCGGATCAAAACCAATTCGGAACTGCTTAATGAATTACTGCTAACAGAATCAAAAAATGCTTTATAAATTGTACACAGAGCCGAATGGAATTATTGAAAAATGCACGCTGCTCTGTGTAACATACATAGGATAATACTGTTGTGTAGTTGAATCATAAAACTGCATTTCTTGTGCTTGCATGGCTAAAATCTGCGCTTGTATTGCTTGCTGAACAGTCTGAACCATCCCGTGTGCCGCAGAATAGGTTATCGAAGGAATACGGTTTTTATTATAAAAAACATGCTTCTCATAATCCCTTCTCTCCCTCACATACAAAATCGATTTGTGCATATTATGGATATTCATTTTAGAGTGTGCGAAATTCACATGTATAGTTAATCCTTCTCTTTTATTCACTGCATTTACGCTTATCAATCATCTTATCCATTTATCACACTGAAACATTAAATGAATTTTCATTTTAACTCTAAGGTAAACATCATGAAAAACTTTGGAACGTTCCTATTCACTATAACCATTTCTCATTCCCTGATTTACTTCTAAAGTAAGAATTTGACCATCAAAAAAACCCGTGAATTATTCACAGGTTCTACTTTTCGAAAAACTGATTGCAATTGTTCCAGCTCCTGCATGAACAGCAAAAGATATAGGAAGTGGGTAGAGTAAAAAAGTCATTTCAGGAAATGCTTTTTTTAAGTCCACAATCCACTCTTTTGCACCAGCTTCATCATTAGCATGAAACACGTGTACCATGTTTGGTTTTTCTTTCTCAAGTTCATCTTGCACATATTCTTTGCATTTTTGTATTTTTCGAACTTTCTTTTTCATCACGACTTCGCCGTTTTGTACTTCTAGAATTGGGTTTACACTCAGTATGCTACCTAATATAAATTGCACGCCCTTCACACGCCCACTAGCATATAATCCTTTTAGATCTTTTGGAAATACATAGTATGGACTTCGTTCAACGTGTTGTATTTCTTCTTGTATACGTTGTAAAGTCATTCCCTCACGGTATAACATTTGAGCTTTTAATAAAAGTTCATCCATTGGATAACTTGCTGTTTCGCTATCTATTATAGTTAAAGGAAACTCCGCCATTTCTGCTGCGAGTATCATATTTTGATAGGTTCCACTTACCTTCCCACTAATTGTGACCGCGAATCCTTCTTCATATTCTTCTTTACATCTAGTAAATAGTGCGACCATCTCACCTAAATTGGGTTGTGACGTTGTTACAGTTACTCCTTCTTTTAATGCAGAATAAACATGTTCAAGTACACCTTCTTCACAGTCTCTGTAGGCTGTTCCATTAATTGCAATTTGGATGGGTATGACAAAATTATCCCCAGTTGTTGTAAAGCTAGCAGTTGTACTATCAGTAAACCATGCAACACGTTTCATGTTGTTCCTCCCTTGTTGACGTCCTCTTCTTTGCTTATTCCCTATAATAAACAAACAGGACTATGCTTGTTATAGTAACAAAGCTTTCTCTTTTTTTCTATATAAATTAATAGAATAAGAAATAATCAAAAGAAAAAACAACAGATGCCTAATAAGCTTCTGATGCCAAAACTTCGATTTACATCATAACAAAAGGAAACCGCTTTTTTACTTGATATCAATTATATCAATAAATTTCAAAGTGCTTATATGATAAAATGCATCCGTATAGGTTACAGTCTGCTTTATAGGATTGATATGTATCACAGTTATATAATTTGTAAGCACATAACCATCTTCATAATATGTAATCAATATTTCTTCTTCCGATAACAACGAAGTTAACAACTTATCTTCAATTCTATCTTTCGCATCTTGAGTTAATATTGGTCGTGGCACTTTCATTTGTTCCTCTAGTATCTTTCGTATACTAATAAATCGTTCTGGTATCTCTGCAAACGGAGTCCATGTTACCATTTCTTTTTCTTTTGGCATTTTTGCATTACTCATGATCTATGTCCCCTTACTCGTTTGTTTCTCTATCTTGCAGTACTCACTATTATATAAACAACATCCCTTAACATAAGACTAATGAATGTCTTCCATATCTGTTATATAGATTTGAACATATCGTGTGTTTGTATTAACACTGCGTAACTTTTACAAACAAATTATGCTCAAATAAAAAGAACATTAGTTCGTGNNCACGAACTAATGTTCTTTTTGAAGTTTTTTCAGGAATTTAAATTTTATTAATATCAAAATTATTGAGTTACAGTGTACGTGTTATTTACATGAAAAGAGCACCTCATCCAGGTGTAATAAAACACGTACAAAAGACCTTTCTCTACTATATTTAACTATTGAGTAGATTGTTCCGCTTGTTTTTGTTTTAATCGTTGTTCTAAAACGTAAATCATCAATAAAAAATGTTCAGCTTCTCGTGTAACATGATCAGCTAATAATGGATTAATTGTGCAGAGATAATAAAGTTGTTTAATTTACAATAAAGTCATTTAAAAAATAATATAGTTGTTTAAAAATCCTTCTTCCACTAACGGTGCAGGTTAGCTCAATAAGAAATCAAAATAAGAGAACTTGTAAGCTTCTGAAGAGGTGGACAAAAGAAAGGTTTAAAATATAAAGTTGACTATGTTATACAGATATAGAGAGATATTATAATTAATTTGTGTTAAGTTATGAATAGTTTGATTTATTTAAATTAAGTAGAAGAATATAAAATGCATGTGATTTTTTGCAAATCCCATACGTCTTATTCTATGGAGGAAATATGCTTAAAGACAATTTTAAAATTAGTAATATTCCCGCAGTTTTATGGGGAGAAAAGAGTGAAAAAATTTTTATTGCAGTACATGGAAATATGTCAAATAAAGAAGATACAGTGATTCAAGTATTAGCTGAAGAAGCCAATCAAAAAGGTTATCAAGTATTAAGCTTTGATTTACCTGAGCATGGAGAAAGAAAAAATGATAATACTCCTTGTAAAGTACAGTTTTGTGTTAGTGAATTATCTATAATTATGAATTACGCAAAAGAACATTGGAAAGAAGTAAGCGTGTTTGCATGTAGTATGGGAGCTTATTTTAGCCTTTTAGCTTATCAAAACGATGTGTTAAAAAAGGCATTATTTTTATCACCGGTATTTAATATGGAACGAATTATCGAAAATATGATGAAATGGTTTAATGTAACACCAGAGCTTTTGCAAAAAGAAATGACTATAGAAACACCTATTGGTCAAAAGTTATATTGGGATTATTTATGCTATGTAAAAGAACATCCTATTAATACATGGAATACAGATACATATATTATGTATGGAGCCAAGGATGAACTGTGCGAATTTGAAACTATTAACTATTTTACAAAAAAACACAGTTGTGAATTAGAAGTCATGGAAGTAGGTGAACATTACTTTCATACTGCAGAACAGTTGAAAGTATTTGAGCAGTGGTTACACAAGCACATCGATTAACAAATTACAATTTATCTAAGAGATTTAGTGAAGAACCTGTTAGAGAAGAATTGTGAATATATAAACTGATATTATATTTGAGAGGAATTATAAATGTGAGTTTATTCACTTAAACAAACAGGTGCTTTAGTTCATTAAGAATTAAACAACTTTATTATCGGTTTACATTAATTACATTTCGAATTTGACATGTTTGAATGAGCTCTAAGCCTGTCTTTTTGAAGTTTCTTAATTCAACAGTCGCATTTTCACTATCTTTACTCATTTTCCCAATAATCGGGTATGTTGGTTCTTTCTTATATAACATTGACTCAACATCCCGAGCTTGATTGAGTAAAACCTCAAAATCATCTCCAAATTTCGAAGCGGTATGAACCAAATTTCGCTCGGATTGATCAAGCAAAGAAGCAATAAAACGAGAGTGTTCCATCATAATTCGTAACCAAAATCGATTTTCAGTTAAAGATCTCTCAATAAATAAGTTGTTCTGTTAATGATTCGGATGGTGCCGCTTTCAATTCTGGAGGTAAAAGCATAGCACGTTGAGGGTCCATAACAAAGTGGCCAGGAACAGGTTAATCTGTAGACATAAGAATCCACCCTTATTCATATAAATACTCTACTATTTATATGAATAAGCTACATTTAATATGTTGAGAACGAATAATCATTTTTCTTATTAATAGTTGCTATACACATAGAGCAGCAACTCCCTCTGTATCAGCTTTATTTATCACCTGGAGCAGGCTGATTCATTCCTCTAACTGCACATTTTAATAAGCACTTCTTTATACATGGAAATAAGCCAAGGTATCTTAACCTTGGCTTATTTCACGTATATTCATTTCCCTGCTATGCAGAACAAAAAGTAACCTACACTCGTTTGCTCNNGTGGCAGAAAAAGGCCCTGAACGCTTCTATGCATGGCCAGATACTCTCTCCCACCTAAAAAGAAGGGGGGGATGTCGGTTTTTTAATTGATGTATATATAAACACATACTTTTCAATTTCTTTTTCAGTACATACAGATGATATTCCATTATACTTAAATCATAAAATACGCTATCATTATTTAATAAGAAAATAATCTTTGTCATGCGTGTTAATTAAATAACCCTTAACCCCATTTATCTCCATTATCTCTCTATATAATTGTTTAATCGATTTTCCCTCTATATATTTACCAGTTACAACATCATTTTCTACTAAATAAGAAAAAATAAGTGCACCTTCTTCTTTCTTATCACATTGCACATAAAACGACGAAACGTACGTTTCATTTTCTACTTGAAAATTCCCGTTTTTGGCATCGTAACGACCTTCCTGTAATGCAATGATTGACTGCCGCATATCATATTTCCCTAAATCCATATATATTTTCCCATGACTATATTTATCAATATTCCAGTCAAGTACTCTTACCACTTGTGCTAATACTGTATTTGTTACCGATTCTATATACTTCACTTTTCTCACCTACCTTTTCCATCGATTTGTTAAATCATTCTTGTTTAATAATGCAATAATCACTTCTTTTCGTATTAATAATATAAGCATCTTTTCCCTTCACCTTAATCACTTTTCTTGATACACGATCTATTTCTTTTTCATGAATGCACATACCTGTTACTTCATTTTGACTTGTTACCCATGAAAGTATTACTGCATGTCCATAACTTCGAGCTTGAAAATGTTTTCCTTCTATTTCTTGATCAACCGAAAATTCCTTTGTATAAAATGAAAGCATTCCCTTTTGAATCGTCACCTTTTTCTCACAAAATCCCTCATTACCTAATATACCTGCAATAGTATAATATTTCGAATCATTTTCGGCATCAAACATACTTTCTAATAACTCATCAAGCATATACAATCCCCCCCTTATCTTGTAACATGAAGATTTAGCATCCATTAAAGCAATTCCGGCAAAAAACACTAAACTTTCTATAAAAAGAAAAAATGAATAGTAGCTTCCTCTCTATTATTTAATCTTCTTTTTTCATATGTTTAGTAGGATTCCCCATTTGATTTCTCCATCTTGCGAGACAATATTTATCTACATAAGGTAGCACATATTGCTCTATAGCTGCCTGAATCTCAGTATCACTTATGTTATATGTACAAACAAAAAATTTTTCTCCACTTTTTGTATAAATAATTAAATCTTTAAAAACTAATCCTCGCAGCCTTTTATTATGCCAACCAATATACATATTTTCAATTTCTGAAAAATATACGACTCTTTTTTTACAAACAATTCCATTTGAAGTTATTGTAAGTAATGTCTTTCTTCTAATCACAACCGTTAAAATTTTCATTAAAATACTTCCAAAGAAGGACAATGTAATGATCCCCATAATAAAATAAGGAATTCTTAACAACCAATGCTCATCTGAAGGACCTATAAAAAGATAAATTCCCACTGCTACCATAATGAAACCACAAATAATAGCACATCCTGCATCAAAATTACTAAATGTAACCTCAATGCCCTTATTTGTCTTTTTTATCGATTTATCGTTCATTTCTTAATCCTCTCTATTTTGACTGCACTACATTGCGTTTATACATATCCATGTCTTTCTTTACATATGTACCAATTACATTTTGATTACACTCTCTTACTTCAAATTTCTGATCTACATTGTTTTTTGTAATAATCCAAGTATTTTCGCTTCCTTCAACAAAAAAGTATGCATTTTTTACTACCGGCTCTCTCTTTTCGTTAAATTCAAAAACGACTATACTATTCATAAACCCTTTATTTTTACAAACGTCTGTTGAAAATGCTGCTATGTATCTCATATCTTTGCCAAAGCGTTGTAGAAATCCATATAAAGATTGTGGATCACGATCCACTATATTCAACATTTCATCGAATTCTTCTTCTGTGAAGGTTAAAATGGACTCTTCTTGAACATCATGTGTTGTAACGTTTAAATACTCCCCAACTATTGATTGGACTTCGTCTTCACCTATAATAGAAAACGTATGGATTTGGCTATCATATAGCAATGTGTGCTGAATCATCCCATTTTCACCAATATGAATGGACGTAGTTTCTTGATTTTCGCTGTCTACAAATTTGGATATTTTCAAAGAAGACTCTGAATAGTGTAAAGACGAAATAATTTTTGCAATTTTCTCTTTCACCTTAAACTTATGGTTTTCATAACTAATGTAATCTTTCGACAGTAATGATCGACAAGCCGCTTGAAATACAACTTCTAAACATTCATCTGACATATCTCCAAAAAAAGTTTGTTTTAATGCTATCCCATTTTCAAATAACCCTTCACTGTAAAAACAATATATTAGTTCATCAACTGTTAATGATATGGCTTTCATATACTATCCCATCCCGTTCTTGTTCATTTTTGATATTAAAATGCAAATTTCTTAAAGAAATTTTTCCCCTTATTTACTAAAGACTTAGCTGAATCTTCCACTTTATTTACAAAATCCCCTGCTTTTTTCAATGTAGAACCTGTCACTTCAATAGCTGAATGGATTGGTTCTTTAAATTTCACAGCCATATTTTCAGCAAATCCAGCTGTTTTTGAGGCAATTTTGTCCGATACAAATCCTGCAAGAAAAGATCCTGCTGCCGCTCCAACTACTGTACCAACTGGTCCCCCAATAAACGTCCCAATCGTTCCTCCAATTACTCCACCAGCTGCAATAACGCCACCACCGACAATTGTATTATTTACCGCTCTTCCAACCGCTTTTGCATTTTCTCGTTTTAATACAGCTTCATTTCCACCATATTTTCGATAGTTATCAAAAACATTCATTCCTAATCCAACCGTTTCTCCTGCGGCCGTAACCAATACTCCAGAAATAGCATTAGATTTTGCAAATTTCGCTCCAGTTTTCAAAAGACTTTCCGCATCGGTTTTCATTGCTGTTTTCATTGCACTTTTGAATCCATCACTTTTATAACCCTTTTTAATGTTCTCAGCTGCATTACTATAGTCGACAATTACCTTTGGATAAAAATTCGTTAGTTTTTTTGCAATGAAATCTCCTACATGATAATCTTTATACTTTTTTCCTAAACTTAAGGGATTCAACCAAAAACGAACATAATTTTTAAATCTAGAATTTTCAATTTTACTTATTGCTCGCATATAATCATCCTGATATTGCACACCCCATTTTACACCTTCTTTCACAAACTTAGGAAACCCCGTCCTTGAAGCGGCTAGCGTTAATAAAGATGTAGTACCAGCTGCAGTGAAATTTCCCCATAGTTCATTAAATTTCAATAACTTTGCTAACATACTATCTGCTTCTTCAAATTGATCAGCTGTCTTTCTAGCATATGATTCTGTTTTTGATATTTTACTTACTAGATTATTTTCTGCCTGATGTGTAGTAGCATTTTGAGAAACTAACCCAGTTATGCAATTTTGGAAATACGGACTATAATATGCCATTGAAACAACTTCATTCATTTGACTTCTTAAATTCTTTGATAGATTTTCTATGTACGTCATTTCTTTAACAAAATCATTTGCCATCGTTTGAACACTATTTACATCAATCGAAATATCTCTTCCCATATTCATTTCCCTCCCCAGTTAACACCTTTATTTTCCGTGCACTAATTCGTTATATATTTTTTCTATTTGGATCGCAGCACTTCGCAATGCAGCGCTTGTATTCATTAATTCTTGTGCATAATTACTATATGCTAATTGAATCTCTTGATACTTTTGATCAAACTTTTCTCTTTTTTCTCCGACCCACTTCTCTCCATTTGATTCAACTGATGCCTTTAACTGGTTTTGGGATTCAATTACTTTACTTGCAGCTTCACTATACATGTTAGCTAACGCGGTAAAACGACTTATATCCATTGTAAACCTCCTTCTATATAAATCCATT
>NZ_NVPR01000158.1 GCF_002551815.1 Bacillus sp. AFS098217 | reverse complement strand
AATGAGGGAGTTTGATCATTTCTGTGCCCCTTATTCCATTAAAGCATCCTTTAATAGAATATCTGTTTTTTTAATGATTTTAGGTAAAGCATCTTCGTTTGACAAAAGCTAAATCTACCATTATCATCAACTCGAACTTATTTATAGGAGTGATATAGATGAAAATTTATGTTGATGCAGATGCCTGTCCGGTAAAAGATATTATTATCTCTGAAGGTACGAATGCTGAAATTCCTGTTATCCTTGTTACTAGCTTTTCTCATTTTTCTAATGCGGAACAACCATCAGGAGTGGAAAAAATTTATGTTGATTCTGGAGCAGATGCTGCGGATTATCGGATTATGAAGTTAGCAGAAAAAGGAGATATAATCGTTACGCAAGATTACGGTCTTGCTTCGCTAGGTTTAGCAAAAGGGTGTACGGTTCTTCACCATAATGGGTATAGCTATACAAATGAAAACATTGACCAATTATTACAAACACGTTATTTGAGTGCAATGGCTCGAAAAAGCGGAAAGCGTACAAAGGGGCCAAAACCATTTACATCAGAAGATAGGGAGAAATTTAGGGAGCTTTTTAAAAGAACGATTTCACTTTAAAAAAGAACCGTCCATTTTTAAGGAAAAACAAGAAAAATAATATTGTGACTAGTATTTCAGTTCTTTTTTAAGCCTTACACTACACTCACATGAATAAACATTATAATTATTTGATGTATCGTATTAATGGTAACATATTCTATCGAATGACTTACTATACAAAAAAAGACGCGTTTCTAAATAAACGCGCCCGATTATGGAAGAAGGGATTAGTCATATTCAATGGATAACTGTAATTGCAGCTTGTATTCTTGTATTTGAAGGTTTAACGCTCTTCCAATGAATTATTACTAGTCAGCTTTTATTTATCCAGTATTATTTATACAAGGGAATATTTAAAAGTAACGAATAATATTGTTTCGATATCTTGCTGTTATATTCAATTCTTGGCTTTTTCAGAAAATAATCAGTTATAGTGAGGTTGTCAAATAGTAAAGGTAACGAAATCAAACAAATAGGAGAGCCCGAATGGAAAATATAATTAGAAAACAAATCTTTGAACTCATTGATACAGACTATCAGAAGTTTTCGGCCGCACTTATACCTACTATTAACAATGTATTAGGTGTTCGGCTGCCAGAGCTTCGTAAAATAGCTAAAAAAATTGTAAAGGGTGACTGGCATACTTACCTTGAAACTGCAAAAGATGAATATTTTGAAGAAATCATGCTGCAAGGTATGGTCATTGGCTATGTTAAGACGGATATTGAAGAACTCCTGTTTTATGTGGCTTCGTTCGTGCCAAAAATTGATAATTGGTCGGTATGTGACAGCTTTTGTACAGGTCTTAAATCTACGAAGGAAAATAAAGAGCGTGTATGGGAGTTTTTACAGCCCTATCTGTCTTCTAAGAAAGAATATGAGATACGATTTGGAGTGGTTATGCTCCTAGACTTTTATATCGAGACTGAATATATCGAAAGGGTGCTCAACCTCCTGGATCGTGTAAAGCATGAAGGGTTTTATGCCAAAATAGCGGTTGCGTGGGCTGTCTCTATCTGTTATGTGAAACTTCCCGATTCAACAATGGAATATTTGAGAAACAACACGCTCGATGATTTTACATATAATAAAGCCTTGCAAAAAATTACGGAATCTAATCGTGTGGATAAAGAAACAAAAAGTCTTATCCGCAGTATGAAACGGGATAGGGAAGTAAAGAAGTCAATGAAATTGAGACAACATGAAAAATAAGTTTGCATATGAAAAGTGTACGTTTATGTATCACTGCAATTCTATTTACAAAAAATCCGAACTGATTCAATATCATAATAATCCAAAATATCTTTTAAATTCTGCAGCAAATCGATATCTCGACTTACAAGTGGGCTCCTCGTCTGTACTAATAAGAAGTCAGGGGGAGCTTCTACCATAACCTTTAGTAGAGATTGCGTTACTTTTTCCTTATACTCTACTGGTTGATACGGGTCTGTGCTTGATGACATAAAAATGGTTACATTCCCTTTGGCTTTGGCGCGATGAAGCTCCTTTTTTAATAAATTCGTAGCTTCGTTTTTAACATCGACCCAATCTCCCCATTCCCCTTCTCGAAAAAGGGATACCGGCATTTGGCTTACATAACAATATGAACACCCAAATGAACAGCCTGTATAAGGATTTAGTGAATGAGTATATCCAGAAAGAAAGCCTGTACCTTTATTCAGAATGGTTTTCGGGTTTTTATAGAACAATTCGCTTTTCATGACGGAACCTCTTTTCCCTTCATTGTACGGCAATAATCACTCATTGCTAGAAGAAGCTTGTCTTTCCATATCCAAAAGCAGTGTCTTCATTTCTAATCCGCCACGATAGCCAGTTAATGATCCATTCTTTCCTACTACACGATGACACGGTACGGTGATTAACACTGGATTAGCTCCGATGGCTGCCCCTACAGCACGAACAGCTGCTGGTTTATTTATATCCTTTGCAATGTCGGAATAGGATTTCGTCTGTCCATAAGGAATTTCACAAAGTGCATTCCAGACTGCTAGCTGAAATTGCGTACCTACGTACTCAAATGGAACAGTAAAGGTTTTCCGCTTTCCTTCTAGATACTGAGTGATTTCAACGACATAGGGTTCAAGCTTTTCATCATCTTCAACAAGAGGACTTCCTGGAAAGCGTTTCTTAGCCCATTCGAACAATTCCTTGAATGGTTTGTTCTGTGAACCTACAAACACAAGCCCCTTTGAAGTTGAAGCAATATAAAAATTCCAATCCTTAAACTTTAGTAAAGACCAATAAAGAGTTGGTTTATTCTTTGTTTCCATTGTACTTTTCCTCCATTTTACTCATTTGACGAAATTGCGCTGGTGTCTGTCCAGTTTTCTTTTTAAATAAAGTAATAAAATAAGGCGCGTTAGCCATACCCACACATATGGCGATATCTCCAATCGCTTTATTTGTCTGAATCAAATACTTTTTAGCCGCGTGTACTCTAACTTGTTGCATATACTCAACCGGCGTAATGCCTTTAATCTTTTTAAATGTTCGATGCATATGATACGGACTCCCATGACAAATATCTGCTAACGATTCTAGAGTTAATTTTTCTGTGAAATTTTTATCAATGTATTCAGTAATTAAATCAACCCACTCGCTATCAGGCAAATTTTCATTAGTGGGCTTGCAACGTTTACAAGGGCGAAAATTTGCGCGGAGAGCTTGTTCTGCGTTTGGAAAAATGCATACATTTTCTTTTTTCGGAACGCGAGATTTACAGGATGGTTTACAGAATATCCCTGTCGACTTTACAGCGTAGAAAAATTGATTATTGTACGCTGCATCATTATTTATAATTGCTTGCCACTTTTCATCTGTTATCATTTCTACATCATTCGAAATTCTATGATCATGGCTCTCTTTATGTCCGTTATTGATACTATCCGGCATTTATCTCACCTCTCCTTACAATATACTCCCTATAAATTCAGAATGTACAATTCTAGGAATGAAATAGCAAGATATTGAAGTTTAATTTTCATTTAGAATCGTGAAAAATGATTCCAAGACCGTATCGGTCTCCAGAAGTAACCGTGCTTACTCCGTGACGAACCGTATTTTTGCAATATCCTTTTTTACCTAGAACAGGTCTATGGTTAGTAGGAAAGATCAGCGCACTGCCTTGTTCTAAAGTAATTACATGTCCCCTACTCTGAGCACGAGGAATTTGTTCCACTAATAGAGATTCTCCACCGCAAAAGGCTTTATCTCGTTGATTTAATACAAATACTACTTGAAACGGGAAAAATATGTCGCCATATAAATCTTGATGCAAACAATTAAACCCGCCTGCTTCATACTTTAATATTAAAGGTGTCGGTCTAGTTTGTTCATATTCTTCACAGGTGTTCAAAAAATTTTGAAGATGATCTGGAAACTGTTCTGTTTTCTTTAAATAACCTAACCATCGATTGGCTGTTTTGGCTAATTCTATATAAAAGGACTCTCTTAAACTTTGGATGATTTCAGGTAATGGATAGGAAAAACATTTGTACTCCCCATTCCCAAAGCGATATCTCGTCA
This sequence comes from Bacillus sp. AFS098217, assembly GCF_002551815.1. Classification (GTDB taxonomy): domain Bacteria; phylum Bacillota; class Bacilli; order Bacillales; family Bacillaceae_G; genus Bacillus_A. The sequence continues at coordinate 12,792 of NZ_NVPR01000158.1, read as the reverse complement.
TATTGATTGTCGTTCTGTATGACTCTTCCTCACAATACAATTCTATGAAGAATTCACATTCCTCTTTTGTTAAAATCGCTGGAAGCTTTGCAAATCCTTGCTCATCTAGTTCATTTTGAATTGAATCCCAATTTAAGTTTTCGACACGTATTTTTATATCTTGGACCATTTTTATCCACTCCTATTTAGTATTCTTGATAGCTAACACTATAACCTCATAAATAGAAAAAAATAAGGTGTTTAGAATGTAATAGCAAGATAACGAAATTAATCAAGATTATTATGTGATAAAGTAAAACTTCAATCAGTGTGAGTTTTCCTTCTAATTATTTTGTGAATATTATAGGAGATAGTATTAAGATGAGGAGAATGAAAAAGTGAAATGGCATGAAGTCAATGATGATATTATTATTACATTACCTGAAGAGTTTGACATGAATGCTAACCTAGGCTATCTAACAAGGGAAAAAAATGAATGCATGTATGAAATCGAGAACGGTATCATTACAAGAGTCATAGCCATTGGGGGAATTCGGTCCTTGGTACAGGTAAGAGTAATCGATAATAAACAAATGATTATTCAGTTCTTAAATGATTCTAGGCCTATTGAAGAGTGGCAACGGGAAGAGATTGTAAAATATATTCGTGAATGGTTTGATCTTGATAACGATTTAACCCCATTTTATGAAATGGCAAAAGCAGATCCATTACTTAAAATGCCTGCCCGAAAATTCTATGGATTGCGAGTCGTCGGCATTCCCGATTTATTTGAAGCTTTATGTTGGGGAGTTTTAGGGCAACAAATTAACTTAGCCTTCGCGTACTCCTTAAAGAAGCAATTTGTAGAAGGATTTGGCGATTCCATCGAATGGAATGGTAAAAAGTATTGGGTGTTCCCACCGTACGAACGAATTGCACAGTTAACACCTACCGACCTAGCAGATATTAAAATGACGGTAAAAAAAAGTGAATATATCATTGGAATTGCCAGATTAATGGCAAGTGGAGAATTATCGAGGGAAAAATTAATGAAAATGAACTTTAAAGATGCTGAAAAAAACTTAATTAAAATACGAGGAATCGGTCCTTGGACAGCCAATTATGTTCTAATGCGCTGCCTCAGGTTCCAGACAGCTTTTCCAATCGATGATGTGGGTCTTATTAATTCGATAAAAATATTACGTAATATGAACCGAAAGCCTACGAAAGATGAAATCTTAGAAATATCGTTTCCATGGAAAAACTGGGAATCATACGCTACCTTTTATTTATGGCGTGTCCTTTACTGAATAATTATAACTTAAACCGGAATGTACTCAATAAAAAGAGAATGAACTTTAAAACCTAATCCCTTCATTAATTAATCCTATATAAATATACAAGCACCTTGTTTAGGGACGACAAGTATGAGACAAACTTTTTAAAAGGTGCTGTTTGCCTTCTTAATAGGGATTGGCTTTAACTCCTAGATTAGGGAGACCCTAGACTATCTGGAAGCCTTGACTCTTCCAGATTATGGTCCGTTTGTTGAATAAATAATAAAGATCTTATAGAATAATTAATTAAATTGTTGTTAGTACAATTAACGTTTCAGTTCTTGTGCAAATAGGATGACGAATCCCTTTCTCTTCAGCGACTTTATATGTTAGTTCCCGATTTAACGGAAATTGTTCTCGAATATCTATAATTTCTTCTACCCATTCCATTATAAAAAAATACTTTCGCTCTAAATCAGATAATAACTCATGTCTTCTATTTGTTTTCCATCCTTTCAAGCGAGAGCTATTCCCTGTTGAAGAAACATTTTGTATTGTTAACAAGGGTTTATAGTTATTTAATTCCCCTTGTCCTCTGCCTTCTTTTATATACTTCTCTATTTTCTTTTCCGTCCAATCATTTTTACGCTTTGCCATTTGTATATCCCCTCTTTAAAAATTTTTATCATTTCCAGTATCGGATATTTTTATGCGTACAATACATATTCTTGTTTATAAAACAACGGATATTTTTTATAAAATATCCGTTTCACTCTTAGTGTTGATATAGGTTTTGTAATACTTGTTTTAACTCCGGTTTAATCGCAATAATAGAACGTACTGTTTTTACTTGTTGTTCTGCATCTTCTACATTAGAAGCATGACGTTTAGGTTCAACTAACTGGAAATCCTTCTGGTTCTTCTCCTCCAGCACGTAAGTCAAACACCTCTGTAACCCCATGGTTTTTTACCGCTTCTTGTATAGCGTCCACTCCACCTATATATATTTTTCCTTTTACGAGTTCGTGATAGTTAGTCATGTTTGTTAGTCTCCTTAATTATTATTTAGCAACAATTTGATCCGCCACTTATTACAAGACCTGCTCCTTGTTGATCTTCTACATAATCTAAAGTTAAATTATTGACGATTTCAGCTACCTTTGGATCCATGGCAACTTCAATACCATTTACTGTTTCTGTTACATCATTTTTTTGCGCTTCTCCTAAATTAATACCGTAGCTTGGTCCACAGCATCCAGCACCCTCAAATGTAAAACGTAATGTTGAAACACCATTTTCTTTCATAGCAGTTTCAATAAACTCTTTTGCTTTATCTGTAATATTCATTTTCATTTCTCTCCTTCACAGTAACTAATCTAAAATATTTTATTTTACTAAAGCTTTAAGCTTCTCATATCCCACAATATCTTCCGATTGCCAAGGAATAATAACACAGTTATTGTGCGATCCTTTTTGAATCGCTTGAATCCACTGTACTTCAGACTGCGCCCGTCCCCTTAACACTGGATCGCTTGTATGTGTTGCATAAAAACTTTGATTGATAACCCACCATTTTGGATTAATATCTGCACGTTTTAAGTCTCCTTGTAGACGGCTTGCTTCATGTACTGGCGTAGCCTCCGCTAATGTTATGATTACAACAATTGTTTCCTCTGGATTACGAAGACGTGGTAATAAGTTTTTCACAGACTGTGGTACTTCACCGGAAGAGCGTGCAATTTCCTTATGATACGTTTGTGCCGCATCCAGTAACAATAATGTGTGACCTGTTGGCGCTGTATCAATTACTACAATTTCATCATTAGCTCTCTCAACAATATCTGCCAAAGCACGAAAGACTGCAATCTCTTCCGTACAAGGAGAGCGTAAGTCTTCTTCGAGATACGCTAAACCTTCCTCATCAACTGTATCTTTTGCATGGTCTATGACTTCCTTACGATAGTTTTCAACCTCTATTTTTGGATCAATTCGGCTTATCGTAATATCCCCTTGTTCTCCATGCATGACATAATCAATATGTGCTGCTGGATCAGTTGTAGTTAAATGCACATGATATCCTTTTTCAGCAAGACCAACTGCAATTGCAGAAGCTACAGTTGTCTTTCCTACTCCACCTTTACCCATTGTGAAAATAACTTTTTTTCCTGTTTCAGAAAGATTTGTAATCAAAGTCTGAAGAGAAGGTATAGAAATGTCTTGTTTTTCCTCATCTGAAATTGAAATATTCTCTATTGGTTTAACAAGCCTTCTCATATTCTCAATTCCCGTAACATTAAACGGTACTAATGGAATTTCATAAGTTGGAAGGCTTTTTAATTCTTCCGCCATGTTTTCTAATGCCAGTAATTGTCTTGTAATCAACGCCTTAGAGACAGCATCATTTTGCATGTGATTTGTAAGGATACCATTCACCAGTAGGTATTGATTACTAACTCCAATTTCTTTTAACTCTTTGGCTGCACGTTCCGCTTCTTGTAACGGAGAACTATCTGGACGAGTAACAAGCAATAATGTTGTTTGTTTCGGATTAGATAATGCTTGAACTGTTTGACTATATAACTCTTTTTTATCTCCAAGACCTGCTAATGGTCCTAAACAAGAAGCTCCATGTGTACTTTCTTCTAGGAAACCACTCCAAGCTGTTGGGAGCTGAAGAAGACGTAACGTATGACCTGTTGGTGCTGTATCAAAGATAATGTGATCGAATTTCGATGTTAATTCTTTATTTGTAAGTAAAATAGAAAACTCATCAAATGCTGCTATTTCTACTGTACAAGCTCCGGATAACTGCTCCTCCATCGTAGCAATAACTGTGTCAGGTAGCTTACCACGATATGGGCCAACAACACGCTCTTTATATTCATGAGCCGCTGTTTCCGGGTCTAAGTTAGCCACTTGTAGATTCGGAACATTAGGAATGACTTTTGGTTTATTGGTTAGTTCTATTTCAAATACATCTTGCAAATTAGAAGCGGGGTCAGTACTAATTAACAAAACACGTTTCCCCATATCAGCTAACGTAATGGCTGTTGCACATGCAGTAGATGTTTTTCCTACTCCGCCTTTTCCAGTAAAGAATAAAAATGGTGTAAATGTCATTGTGCTTGGATTAAATAGGTTTGTCATTGCCTTTCACTTCTTTCTCTATTTTTTTACGTTTAAATTTAAACGTATCTTTGGCTTCTGACTTAACTCTTCTTCCGTCATATTCGTTAATTGTGCTAATTCTTCATTTGTTAAATGAACTCTTTCTTTTACTATTATTCCATCTACTAAAGTAACAGGTAACACATCTGGTCCTTTGTCCATTAATAACTGACTAATGACACTGTTATTAGCAAAAGCGTCTGGTTCACTCGCAAGATTATAACGAGTAACATTCATACCTTTATTCTTCAAATTGTTAATTGCTACTGAAACACGAATTAACTCCGGGTCAACACTCGGTCCACAAACTCCGGTAGAACAACACATTGCAGGATCAAAAATTTCAATCTTTTTCATCTCTGATTTCTCCCCTTCTTTATAAAATAAGCCGAGAAAAAATTCTCGGCTTATTTTGTTTTCAATTATTCTCCTGTTTCAGCAAACTTTTTAATACGTCCACCAATCTCATCACGAACTTTTTGGAATACAGACCACTCTTGACCAGCTGGATCATCAAATCCCCAATGAACTCGTTTTACATGTGGTGGTGTTGTTGGACATACATCATTTGCGTGACCACAAAGTGTTACAACTAAATCTGCTTTGTCTAAAATGTCACGGTCAATGATATCAGATGTTTGGTCCGTAATATCAATGTCTACTTCTTTCATTGCTTTAATTGCATTCGGATTTACTCCGTGCGCCTCAATACCAGCAGAAAGTACATTCCATTTGTCACCTAAATATTTTTTGCCCCAAGCTTCTGCCATTTGGCTACGACAAGAGTTTCCTGTGCATAAGAAGTAAATTATTTTCTTGTTTTCCATGTTAATTCCACCTTTTTATGAATAGTTATTTGGGTTGTGTTTGAAAGTATCTACGTTGGAACCATAATGCGACATTTACAAGAGCGATCATAACGGGAACTTCAACTAAAGGCCCGATAACCGCTGCAAACGCTGCACCAGACTGGATTCCAAATACCCCTACAGCTACAGCGATTGCTAATTCAAAGTTGTTACTTCCAGCTGTAAATGCTAATGTTGTCGTTACTCCATAACTTGCACCAATTTTTTTGCCCATAAAGAAAGAGACAAAGAACATGATTACAAAATAAATGAGTAATGGAATTGCAATACGTACAACATCAAGTGGTACACTAACAATGACCTCACCTTTTAAGGAGAACATCACAATAATAGTAAATAGTAATGCGATTAATGTAATTGGGCTGATTTTGGGAATAAATACTTTTTCATACCAATCTCGTCCTTTCGTTTTTACAAAAATCAAACGTGTTAACATTCCTGCAATGAACGGAATTCCTAGATAAATAAAGACTGATTTTGCAACCTCTGCCATTGTAATATCTACAACAGCACCTTCAATTCCTAACCATTCTGGAATGACTGTTACAAAGACATATGCATATACTGAGAAAAATAACATTTGGAATACAGAGTTGAAAGCGACTAATCCTGCCGCATACTCTGTATCACCTTTCGCTAAATCATTCCATACAATAACCATTGCAATACAACGTGCTAATCCAATCATGATTAGTCCCACCATATACTCTGGTTTATCTGGTAAGAATATGATTGCTAAAACAAACATCAGAACAGGACCAATAATCCAGTTTTGTACCAGTGATAGTACTAATACTTTTACATCTTTAAAAACACGCCCCATCTCTTCGTAACGAACCTTTGCAAGAGGCGGGTACATCATTAAAATTAAGCCAATCGCAAGTGGGATAGAAGTTGTTCCTACCTGTAAACGATTCATTCCATCAACGAACCCAGGGGATAGATATCCAACTCCAATCCCTACTGCCATCGCGAGAAAAATCCAAAGAGTTAGATATCGATCTAGGAAAGACAGACGCTTTTTCCCCGTGTTGCTCATCCTTCTCACTTCCCTTTCTAACTATTTATTAACAACCACACCGGAGTGTAGGATTGCTCTTCTCAATTTGTTTGATTTTTTCTATTTGTTCAGGTACATGCGCTAAAATATCTTCCAAAAGCGTGTATAAATCACTTGTCTGATTTAAAGAATAATAAATCCATTGACCTCTACGCTCTTCTTGCACTAAACCTAAATCCTTTAATTTTCGAAGATGCTGACTGATAGAAGGTTGACTCATATCAAATACTTCGAGAAGTTCACAGACACAGCATTCACGCTGTTTAAGAATCGATACAATTGTTAATCTTGTTTTGTCTCCTAATAGCTTCAATAATTGGGATGCTCTTGTTAATTCTATAACTGTTTTTTCCATATCCACACCTACCCTCTCATAGTTAAATAAGCATATACTTATATATTGAGCGGAAATTAAACGTAATATTCGTTAAAAGGATTTATTTTTAATTTCCTCTCTCTCGAAATAAGTATATAACTAACTACTTATATAATCAACTAAAAAACCTCATTCTTCACAGAATTTTTACATTGATAAATAAGTATTCTACAGCCGTACTAACTATATACTTTTTTCCTATTCAACAAGATATATACGGTAAATGCTATAGATCCCATTAAAAAAACAAAAATTAACCATATCAAAAAACGCTTCTTATCTAATTTTATTTTTCTGATATTCGAGCGTAACATATGTACACATGAGAATAATCAAAAGATATATACCTACAATGAGCAATTGATCTAACTTTATGTATATAGATAATGCGCCTCCCCCCCCCCCCCGATAGGCGCATCGATGACTTTATGGATTAATGGAAGCCCAGCCTACAATATTAATCTCACCATAATAAAAAGCATGACATAAAAATTGCCATGCTTTTTATCCATATAATTTATCAAACAATTGTATTATTCAATGTACAACTTTCTTCTAACATGTATAACTTTCTTTTAACATGTACAACTTTCTTTTAAATTCACAATTTTTTAATTGTGTACGATTAAACCGTTAGGACGAAGGCGACTCATCATAATTTCATCAACAAATTTCCCTTGTGCTTTTAAGCTCCCTTTCTTTATTCCTTCTTCTACAAACCCAAACTTTTCATATAATGCTTTTGCACCAAGATTTGTTTCTAAAACACCTAGTTCTACTCTCTCCAGCAATAACCAATTGTCTGCAAGATCAAGCATTTTCATAAGCAAAGCTTTTCCAATTCCTTTATTATGATATTCGCTATTTACACCAATGAATAAATCACCTGAATGCGACCTTCTTCCTTGTCCTTGACTCAAACCGACAAACCCAACAACTGCACCATCATACTCTGCTACAAATTCAAATTGATTAGGCGCTAAGTTTCGAATTCTATTTTCCACCGCATCTACTCGCATACTAGGCAAGAAAACCATATAAGGTAACACCTCATTTTGTGTGCATAAACGATGAATTGCTCTAGCATCTTGAATCTCTACTGCACGAATTGTAACTTCCATCATATCCCTCCTCTTGTATAACTAATTATAATTAAAAGAATATTCAAACAAAATATATTATTGTATATTCCATAGCCTATTCAATGAAAAAGAACCCTATATTCTTCAGGTTTATAGGATTCCTTTTACGCTTATTATATGATTGGGTTCCATTGCTATATAGACTCCAGTTTCGCTTCTAAACTCCTTCCGTACCATATTCCTCGATCGTTAACTTTACGCTGTATGTGATTGGAACCTTACTAAATGTTTTATCCCAATCTTTTTTAACCTTTTCCCATACTTTTGGATACTTAATTTTTAATCTGTTACCGAAGCCAGCAACATCAGTCTGATATTCCTTTTGAATTTTTTTTAATGTATGTTTCGCCAACCGTTTCACTTCTTGTTCCGCGGACTTTTCTACACTTTTTAGAAACCTATTTTCAAAAGGTTCCCCTGAAGCGACCCATTTTTCAGACAGCCGACCCTCTGATTCGATGTTCACATGAAAAGAGATTTTATTTCCTTTAACGTAGGGCTCAATTTTACTTTTCATAGATTTTACTTCATACATGATAGATTTCCCTGTCTTTTTATCAAGGGTTTTCACCAAACCGCTTTTCCCTTTTCCTGTTACCCATGTTAAGCCTTCTAACTCATTTTCATTCAAAAAACCTCGCAGCTTTTTTGTCTTTCCTTTGATTATGGCAGCTCCCACATATTTCACTTCCCCATTTACCGCAATCACATTTGGCAAAAGAAAACTAGCCCCTGATTGCACCTTTCCTGGTAATTTAGCAAGCGGCACGGGAGGTAAAATCCGTGATGATCTATATTGATTATCCCCAATCTCAATCAAACGGAACGCTGGAATTTCTCCTTTTTCCTTCGATTTCAATGTCTCGCTAGCTCGGCCCTTACTAATTAACACGAGACAACTTGGTCTCATCTCATTATCACGGATAAAAATATCCAATAACTGGTTCAAACTATACATTCGTGCAAGACTTTCACTAACAACAACCACTTTCGTGTGATGAAAGATTATAGGTCGCTGCCTTCTTAATGCAACTTCACGAATCAATTGGTGAAGAGAATCTCCGGTTTCAGAAATATTCGTGTAAGCTTTTTGTTGTGGTCCTCCACCTTTTCCTCCACCTGATGATTGTGGTTTAACAAATTGAAAGGTTGATGTTACAAGATTCTTTTTCTTATAACCTCCTCCGCGTTCTTCAATCTTTTTCTCAACATTCGTCTCCTTTTCTTTATCAAATGCCAGACCTACCGCGAAACCCAGCTCTTCAATTTCATGACTGCTCCAACATCCTGTAAGAGTCAAAAGCAAAAGAACTGATGATAAAGCCAAAAGAAGTCGTACATTATTCACACTTCGGTTCATTCTTTCTCTTCCTCCATCTCGAAATTACAAGGAGAAGCAGTGGTAGGATACCAAATAATATCATCGCCGCATTACCAATCACATTCCCAAATTTAAATAGATCATTCATGTTTTTCGGAATTTCAGCAACAATATAAATAACCGGAAGTAACCCATACAGAAATGAATGAATATTCTTGTTAAAGAGCTGCGCCAGCCCTAAAGCAGCGGCATAGTAACAAATCGTGTAAGTTGCGAAGATTTGCATAATCCATATCACAAGTAATAAAGACTCAAATCGCTCAAATATCAAACCAGAGAGTTCAAAACTTCGCATAAGATCGATCGTAGGCCATGTTCTCATTAACACCCCATCGACAGAAAACGTTCCTATAACCATCACAACTGTAATGACATAAAAAATTAAGGGAATAGCAGTTCCAATTAGAACGACTTTTACAGCTTGGCGTGGTTGTTTCATAAATGCCAACAGGAGCAACATGATTTCGGCACCTGAATATGCAAGCGTTGTTGTTTTTAAGCCTTTTAGTACTGGGATAATCCCTAACCCTAATATGGGACGAAGATTGTCTATCTCAAATATTCCAATGCTCATAAAGGAAGTCAGCAAGAAAATACAGACTGTAATTGGAAATATAATTTCAAATAAACGTGCTATTGAGTTTATTCCACCTAGGTTTAAATAGAGACTCACCCACATAAATGGCATGATAATAGCCCACCCAGGTGTTCCTTCCAGTAAAAAGAAACTTGTTATTCCTTCCAGCGTTTTGACTTCGAATGAAGAAAGTATAAAAAAGTAACCCACCATAAATAAGCTAAGTAACACCCCCACCCATTTCCCTACAATTTCTTGACTATATTGATAAAATGTTTTTCCGGGAAACTGTTGACTTAATTTAACCATGATTACCCCTGTAATCATCGCAATTAATCCGCCTAAAATAACAGTTATCCAAACATCTGGTGTGTTTACTTTCTCAGCAGCTGTTCTGGGCAGGGTGAGAATTCCTACTGCGAGTATATAATTGATAAGGATGACAGCTGCTTGCGAAGTCGGAATTCGATCTTTAGAATTGGTAATCATCCCTCTTCACTTCCTTTTCGTATCGAATCTTTCATATTCAGCATTTTTGGGCGACGTTTCATCATCTGAAGTGGCATGCGAATCATGAAATCTTTCCAATCGCTTACATGATAAACAACAGCTGGACTGGCATATGGTACGCCGAAACTCTTCAATCTCGCTATATGACTACATAGAACGAGAAAAAACAGAATGACTCCGTATAGTCCAAATATAGCAGCGCAAAACATAGCTACAAAGCGAAGGATCCGTAGTGGAATTGCTGCACTATAATGAGCGAGCGCAAAGGAAGAAATAGCAGTGGCCGCTACTACAATTACCATAATTGGACTAATAATTCCCGCTTCTACGGCAGCCTGCCCAATGATTAATCCACCGACAATTCCCATCGCTGAACCAATCGGCTTAGGCAGGCGTAGCCCTGCTTCCCGCAAAATCTCGATGGCTATTTCCATAAATAATGCTTCTATAATTGCAGGAAACGGAACTCCTTCCCGTCCCCCAAGAATCGAAATAGCCAACTTGGTCGGAATTAATCCAGGATGAAATGAGATAAAGGAAATGTACAAAGAAGGTGCAAAAAGAGAAATAATTGCTGCCCCATAGCGCAACAAACGGATAAACGTGCCTGGAATCCAACGTTCATAATAATCTTCGGGCGATTGCATCAGCATGCTAAATGTAACTGGAACAATCAGGACAAAAGGTGTTCCATCCAATAAAATCGCAACACGCCCTTCCATCAACGCTGCGATGACGCGATCAGGGCGCTCCGTACTCTGTGCTTGTGGAAACGGGCTGAGGTAATTATCTTCGATAAGCTGCTCCACATATCCTGATTCTGGTACATTATCAATATTGATTTTCTGAATTCTTTTCTTAACCTCTTCTACCAATTCCGAATCAGCAATCTCTTTCATATAGGCAATAACCAACTCTTTTTTTGCTCGCGTTCCTACATGAAATTTTATTAATGACAATCCCTCATTTTCACCATGTAGCCGTAAAAGAGCGGTATTATCAGACAAAACTTCTGTGAAGCCTGCCCGTGGCCCTCTGACTGATACTTCTGATATGGGCTCTTCAACATTCCGTGTTTTTCCCTTTTTTGTACCAAGAATTAATACATCTGATAATCCCTCAATCAAAAGTGCCGTTGAGCCTATCAGCACTTTTGTCATCAACTCTTTTATAGAATGAACTTCTTCTACGCTACTCACGGCAAGGACTCGATTCTTAAGAAACTCTTTTAAAACGGTACCTTCCATATCAGATGGTTCACATTTGTATTCTTCATAAAAATTAAGCAGCAATGACTTCATAATATGCATATCAATAAGTTCTTTATCCGACAGCCCCTCCACAAAAACAAGCGCTGCTCGAATGTTTGTCCCTCCCATGTTAAACTCTCGAAAGTGTACATCCGAGTTATAACTCCCTTCTTTTTTTACAAGCTCTAGATCCAAAGTAAAATCGCCTGTAAAATAATCTGGAACATTTTGAAAAGGCTTATCCTGATATGTATTAGCTTGTTTTTCCCTCATCTTTGATTCCTGCTCTTTCACCCTCATCACTCTTTCTCTTTAAAAGCTTAGTGTACATTCCAAGTCAGCTACAATCTAATACGGTACTAATTTCAGCAGCAATCAAAGCATCTTGCTTAGTATCCGAGCAATTTAACATTACTCTCTAATGAAAGCAAAAACATTATAGCGAATGTTTTCCAAGTTGAGAGGTTATTTATCCATTAAGCCCCACCATTTTTCAGTTTATTTTTCCCAATATTGCATGTTATATGTAATGCTTCTCCTGTTTGCCGTAATTTACATTTCACTTTTCATACTAAAATATACCCTTTTTATTTTGTTAATGATAAGCTCTCATTTTCACCATAGTGCTGTAAAAGAGCAATATTATCGTTTAACCTTTCTATGAAACCTATCCGTGAATCTCTGACCAACACCTTTGATATGTGCTCTTCAATATTCCGCCTTTTCTCTTTAGTTAGAGCAGGAATGAATACATCGTATGATACATTTCATCATTCTTCCTCTAATGCACGGATCCAACCAAAAATTTTTGAAAACACATACGGAATGAAAAATACGATAAAAGCTGGAACAACAACTTTCCAGCCTGGAAGATAGGAAACAATCGTTTTCCACATTTTAATCACCCTATATCAGCAGTTGACACCGCGATTTTTCCACACCAATCAGAATTTCTTAAGCATTATTATGTCTGATAAGCGGAAATTTAATCCAATCGTAACTTTACAACACATGTCTCTACTATCGATTAGTGAACATTCAAAATAAGATTCCTGTCTACTGTGATAACACTATGCTTTAAAACACGAAAAGGCTACAAAGCTTTCTTGGAAAAGCGCTTTGCAGCCTTTTGATTTCTTGTTTTACCTAAATAAAAATCAATATATTTAATTTACTTTTTTAAAACTATATATATCCATTTTG